>NZ_CP156081.1:1358704-1671605 GCF_039830135.1 Defluviimonas sp. SAOS-178_SWC
GCGCTTCTGGGCGAGAACGATCAGGACATCTACCCCTGGATCACCGGCGCCGCCCCGGCGCCGGCGCGGTTCGCCGGTCTCATCGACGAGATCGGCGCCTTCGCGTGCGCGGGGCGCAGATCAGCCTCCTGAGCCACGGTTTCGAGACGTTTAACCGAAATTTTGCCCTTTCCGACCAATCTGCCTGTCGGGCAGCACAGTAGGCGGAGAGAGAGATGACCCTTCATGCGACGGTCGAGGAACGCCCCCGCGACGGGGTGATGGAGCATTACCTGGAGACGCTTGGTCTGGTCGAACGGCTGCACCGGCTGCTTCTTGACGTGATCAAGGACGAATTCGAGCGGCTAGGCCAAATCGAGATCAATGCGGTGCAGGCGCTCCTGCTCTTCAACATCGGCGAGCACGAGGTGACAGCGGGCGAGTTGAAAAGTCGCGGCTACTATCAGGGCTCCAATGTCAGCTACAACCTCAAGAAGCTGGTGGAGGCGGGATACATGCACCATGAGCGCTGCGAGGTCGACCGGCGCTCGGTCCGGGTGCGGCTGACGGCGAAGGGCAGGGCGGTGCGCGACGCGGTCGCGGCGCTCTTCCGGCGCCATGCCGACGTGCTGGAAACGCGCGGCGTGATCGGCTTCTCCGGCGACGACGATGTCAACACGCTTCTCAAGCGGATGGAGCGGTTCTGGACCGACCAGATCCGCTACATCTATTGATCATGGATGCCTGTTTCGGGCCCCCCGTGCGGGCTGATCGGAAACCGGTCCGACAAGGGTTCTGAGTCGGGCCGGCGCCGTTTATCCGTGAGTGGAGAGGCGTCTGGAGCCGCCGGCTCCTCTGACGGTCGTGCAGAAGGAGAGGAGGATCGCTCATAGCGTGTCGCGCAGGCGCCGTCTGGTCAGTTCGCAGGGCCGGCCACGGAAGGTCTGTGATAATATCAGGGCTTCCGATTGACAGAGGAGGACCGCGCCATGACGAGTTGGGAACTTCATGGACGAGAACTCGGCAACTGCAATTGCGCGCCGGGTTGCCCATGTCAGTTTATGTCTCTGCCCACGTACGGGCATTGTGAAGCCGCGGCCGGATTCGAGTTCGATTCCGGTCATCACGGCGACGTCGATCTTGCGGGTACGCGGTCCGCGATGGTCGTGAAATGGCCGGGCCCGATCCATGAGGGCAATGGCAGCATGCAGATCATCATCGACGAAAGCGCGAGCCCGGCGCAGCGCGCCGCGCTGGAACGGATCATGCGCGGCGACGACACGGACGAGATGGCGACGATGTGGTGGGTCTTTTCCGCGATGTCGCCGAACAAGCTCGAAACGCTATACAAGCCGATCGACGTGGTGATCGACCTCGAATCCCGCAAGGGCAGTATCAGCGTCCCCGGCGTCTTCGAGACCCGCGCGCAGCCGCTGACGAACCCCGTGACCGGGGCGGAGCACCGCGCCCGGATCAACCTGCCGCACGGGTTCGAATTCCGCATCGGCGAGGTCGCCAAGGCCACGACGACGACGAGCGGCGCGATCGACCTGCCGAAGAACAAGGACACGCACACGCATCTCGTGGAGATCCATCTGTCCAACAAGGGCGTTGTCGACGCGGCCTGACCGCCGGGGGGCAAGATGGCAAATGGGAACGGGCTGACGGAGAGTATTCTCCGCCGTGACAGGGCGTTGCTCGTCGCGTTGATCGGGCTGCTCTTCGTGCTGGCCGGTCTCTATACCGTATACGGCCTCGGGATGGGGATGACCGCGCTGGAGATGACGGCGATGCGCGGCATGAAAGACATGCCCGGCGCCTCGGCCCCGGGGGCATGGTCGGTGGGCTACGCTTTGCTCGTCTTCCTCATGTGGTGGGTGATGATGATCGCGATGATGCTGCCGAGCGTCGCGCCCACCGTCCTTCTCTACGCCGCGCTTCTGCGCCGGGGCGCCAATGCGGGGGCCGTCCCGGCCATCTCAGGGGCCTTTCTCGGTGGTTATCTCGTCACTTGGGCCGGCTTCTCGGTGCTGGCCGCCACCGCGCAGTGGGCGCTCGAGGCGCTGGGGCTGGTCTCGGCGACGATGATGACGCTCATCGACACGGTGCCCGGCGCGATCGTCCTGATCGCGGCCGGTCTGTTCCAGTTCACCTCGTTGAAACGGAGTTGCCTGAACCATTGCAGATCGCCGGCGGAGTTCCTCACGAGCCGGCGGCGGCCCGGCATGGCCGGTGCATTCGTCATGGGGCTTGAGCATGGCGTCTTTTGTCTTGGCTGCTGCTGGTTCCTGATGGCCCTGCTCTTCGTCGGGGGCATCATGAATCTTTACTGGATCGTCGCGCTGACCGCCTTCGTGGCCCTGGAAAAGCTGACCCCCTTCGGCGAAACCGCCGGCAAGATCGCGGGCGCGGCGCTGACCGCGTGGGGTTCATTCATCCTCTTCGGCGCGCTCTGAGGGCCGCCCGGTCAAGCGTCGGATGGGCAAAATCCGCCCGTCAACCCGGGACGTGAAAGCGGTGGCCGGTCTGACCGATGAGTTGTTCTGTCAGTTCGCGCTCCAGCTTGCGCCGGATCGCGCGGGGGAAATCGTCCTCCGTCCGTGCGATCTCGATGAAGGCGCCGGGGCCGTGGATCACCCGCGCGCGATAGTAGAAGGCGATGTCGGCCTCGTGGCCGCCGATGGGCAGGCCGTTGACCAGAAGGTCGCCGAAATCCTCGCGCGCATAGACCTCTTCCGGGCCGCGCCCGTCATTCGACCGCCCGTCGCCGGACATGTCGAGCGTGCGGGCCGCGCAGACAGGCGCCTGGGCGATCAGTTCGCGCCCGAAGTCGAGCGCGGCGCCGAGGCCCGTCGGCAGATGATCGGCCCCGCGCGCGTGGCCCTCGATCCTGTCGAGAATGCCGGAAAGGTCGGCTAAGTTTTCGACCAGTGTCCAGTCGACGATGACCTCCTGATAGGCCTGCCCGGACCATTCATAGACCGCGAAGGCGACATGGTCGTCGGGCTTGAGAAATGCGTCCACGATCACCGGATCGGCCAGCGCCGCAAGAAGCCCGTCGCGCTGGATCGCGTAATCCCTCGCATCCACCGATCGCGACACGTCGATTCCAAGCGCCAGCGCCAGCCGGCAGGCGGCCCCTGCCGGCGCGGCCAGACAGGCAAGGATCAGGGCCAGCCGGATCATCCGCGCGCACCCGGCGCCAGCATCCCGATCACCGGCCCCTGCAACTCGCGCAGAAGCTTTGCCCGCATCGCGCGCTCGTAGTCGCGAAATCCCTTTGCCTCGATCACGAAGGCCCCCGGCCCCCGGATCATCTCGCGCCGGTAATACTCCGCCACCCCGGCCTCGCCGCCCGCGATTGCCAGCCCGTTCACCGTCACCCCGGCGAAGGGAAACGCCTCATAGGCCGAAGCGGGGGGAAAGCCCTCGTTGTTGCGCCCGTCGCCCGAGACGTCGACCGTGCGCGCGTCGCAGTCGGGCCCGTGCCGGAATCGTCCCGCCGCGTATCCCAGCGCATAGCCAAGCGCGGTCGGCATGTCGTCGCGGCTCCGGACGCTGCCCGCGATCGCACCTGCGGCCAGCACCAGATCTTCCTCAGACGCGATCTCCAGCCAGTCGAGCAGCCCGGCCGAGGTCCGCGGCCCGCTCCATTCGAAGACCGTCAGCCAGACCGGCGCCGCCTGGTCCGCCAGGAACGCCTCCACGACCTCGGGCGCCACCAGCGCGCGGGCCAGGCCCTTGCGTTGCAACGCGTCCTCGCGTTCGTCGACCGAGGCTGAGACGTCGAGCGCCAGCACCAGCGCCAGCCGGCACTCCGCCGCCGCCGGCCCTGCCGCCAGCGCCGCGACCAGGCCTACCAGTGCCCGGTATTGCCCATGCTTGCCCACGGCTCCTCCGGTGCCTTCGACGGACCCTTCTGCAGAAGCTCCACCGAGACATTGTCGGGCGAGCGCACGAAGGCCATATGCCCGTCGCGCGGCGGCCGGTTGATCACCAC
The DNA here is from genome assembly GCF_039830135.1 of Defluviimonas sp. SAOS-178_SWC. NCBI lineage: Bacteria > Pseudomonadati > Pseudomonadota > Alphaproteobacteria > Rhodobacterales > Paracoccaceae > Albidovulum > Defluviimonas sp. SAOS-178_SWC. The sequence continues at coordinate 1,362,684 of NZ_CP156081.1, forward strand.
GCCGTTCGCCTGAAGATGCGCGCAAGTGGCGTAGATGTCGTCGACCTCGTAAGCCAGATGCCCGAAATGCCGGCTGTCGGACGGCAGGCCCGCGTCGCCGTCCCAGTTCCAGGTCAGTTCCACCGGGCAGTCGTGCTGGCCCGGCGGCGCCATGAAGACGAGCGAGAAGCGCCCCCCCTCGTTGTCGTAGCGCCGCGTCTCCTCGAGCCCGAGGAGCCGGTAGAACGCCATCGACGCCTCCAGATCCTTCACGCGCACCATCGTATGCAGGTATTTCAACGCCATCTCGCCCTCCTGTCGGTCCTTTGGGCCGAGCCTACCAGCCCGCCGCCGCCGCCGCCAAGCGCCGCCTGCGTGGATTTCCCGGCGCCCCGGCGAATTTTCCCGCCTCACACCGTCTATCGTAGTGTCCCGGCTCATCGCCCATAGATATAGTGGGTGCGATTCGCGACCGAGGAGGAATGCGCCATGACCCTGACCCCCGAGCAGCAGGCCGAGATCGACGAGGCCCGGAGCCATAGCCGCCCGACCCTCCGCGCCACGTCCGAGGGCATGGAAAAGCACCTCTATGTCGCGCACGAGGTGCTCGACCACGGGCTTGTCCGCGTCATCGACTACATGGGCGACGACGCCGCCATCACCCAGGCCGCCCGCGTCTCCTACGGGCGCGGCACCAAGGCGGTGTCGAACGACGAGGGGCTGATCCGCTACCTCATGCGGCACTGGCACTCGACCCCGTTCGAGATGTGCGAGGTCAAGTTCCACGTCAAGCTGCCGGTCTTCGTCGCCCGCCAGTGGATCCGCCATCGCACCGCCAACGTGAACGAATATTCCGCCCGCTACTCGATCCTCGACCGCGAGTTCTACATCCCCGCGCCGGAGCATCTGGCGGCGCAGTCCACGGTGAACAACCAGGGACGCGGCGAGCTATTGGAGGGGGAGGAGGCCGCGCGGGTGTTGGACATCCTCCGCGAGGACGCGATGCGGAGCTACGACCATTACGAGGACATGCTTTCGCAGGACGGGCAAAAGGGGCTGGCGAGAGAGCTTGCCCGGATGAACCTGCCCGCGAATGTCTATACCCAGTGGTATTGGAAGGTGGACCTCCACAATCTCTTCCACTTCCTGCGCCTCCGCGCCGACGCCCACGCCCAGTACGAGATCCGCGTCTATGCCGAGACGATGTGCGGCATCGTCAAGGACTGGGTGCCGCTCGCCTACGGGGCGTTCGAGGACTACCGGCTCGGCGGCGCGACGCTCTCGGGCAAGGCGATCGAGGTGTTGAAGCGTCGGCTGGCGGGAGAGGCGGTGACGCAGGAGACGTCGGGGATGAGCAAGGGCGAGTGGCGGGAGTTCGAGGGGGTTTGGGGGTGAGTGCTGGACGTTGATGTCGCAAAACTTTTTTGGGCAATTGTCAGCGCTGGCGGCGGCGGTGCGGTAGTCGCCTACTATGTTTTCAAGCACTTTGGGGAAGCGTGGCTCGATTCCAAGTTCTCCCAAAACCTTGAGATGTTTCGACACTCGAATGCAAAAGACCTTGAGAAGTTACGCGCTGAAATTGATGGAAGCCTTAAGGCGCAGGTCCGACTTCAGGAGAGGCAATTCGAGTCACTGCGAGATATTTGGGATTCCCTCAAAGAAGCACAAACTAAGATTGTTGCTAGCCTTTCCCCGCTGCAGTCATACGCCGACCTGAGAAGGATGGATGACGAGGCGAGAGAAGAGTACATGGATTCTTATGCGCTCCAGGCATGGCAAAAGAAGGAAGTCCTCGGATCTACAAATATTCAGGATTCCTTTACGGCAATGGTTGATCGATTGCGATTGAGTGAAGCCGTCTCGGCGTTTACGAAATTTGATGGCTTGGTTCGTCGCAACGAGCTTTTCTTCCCCGAAGAAATCTACTCGAAACTGCGCGAGGTTGCGGATGCAATGCACAGTGCCCTAGTCGATAAGGATATTGCGCTTGAATCGAAAGATCATAAGCTGTCTCGAACCGCTTGGCAGACTTACGATAAAGAATGCAGCCCTAGGGTCTCTGGCTTTACGGGTATAGCGAGAAAGCTCCTCGGTTCCTTGTAAGCACTAGGAATTCTTTGGCTCATATTTTCTAACCCTAGCCACCCACTCCCGCCCGGTTCGCCCGCGAACCGGGCAGCGCCCGACCCGCCCCCAGGGCGGGCGCTTCACGCCCACCCTCGGGCCGGGCGCTGCCCTCTGTGGTGATGACCACGGGCCGGGCAAGCGCTTCACGCCTCCCGGCCTCCGCTTCGAAGAATCCCCGTTGACCGCCCGCTCGCGGATGCTCAAGAGTGAGGCCGTCACGCGGGCCGGTCCGGCCCTTGAATCGGGGAGTGACAGGGATTCCAGACGCTTCCGGGTTGATGTTCGGGCTCCTCATCCTCGCGGCGGCCATGGTCGCCGGCTGCGAGGAGATCGTCTACGGCGTGCAGGACAATCCGGAGGTCGTCCGGATGCTCGGCCAGCGCGAAGTGACGATAATGGAGCAGAAGTTCTGACCCGTGCCCCAAAGGGCAGGCGCGGAGGGCGACCCCACTCGTCCCCCGCGCCCTGTAGCTGCCGCTCAACTCACTCCGCCGCGAGCTGGCCCTCGGGTCGGCGCTCGATCATGTCGAGCGAGATCACGTAGGCCTCGGTGCCCACCCGCGCCGCGATGGCGCCGATGGAGGGCGCCCGGTCGAACAGGAGGTCCTCCACCGTCTTGCCGTCGCGGGTCACGTGGACGACGAAAATGTGCGTCTCGGGTTTCCGCGTGGCCTCCGGCGCCTGATGCCGTTGCCGCACCCGACCGATGAAATCGCTGGTTCCGCCTTCGACCGACATCACGACCACTCCGACTCTTGCCACGTTCACCCGGGCTCGACTCTGCGCCGCCGCGGGGAATGTGGCAAGTTTGTGGCCGGTTTCGCGCCGAATCGCGGCGCCGGCCCGGTCGGATCGGGAACAGAGGCACGTCCGCGCGCCGATCGTTGCCTCCCTTGGGCACAATGCGGGCGAATCCCGAACGCCCCGGACCTGCCGCGATCACTCCGCCGCGAGGGCCAGCCGGATCCGCTCCCGGAGCGGCCGGCGCCGCATGCCGATCGAGACGATGAACGCCTCCGGCCCCACCCGGTCGAGAATCTGGGCGATGGTCGGTGTGTGGTCGAACAGTTCTTCCCGCGTCGTCTTGCCGTCCATTGTGACAATGACGCAGCAGCGGGAGATGTTCGCCAGTGCCCGGCGCCGTCCGTTTCGCGCCCGTTCCGTCAATCGCCGGCCTGTCTCGCTCGACAGCCGGTCGATCAGTTCGTCAGTTACAGTCATATGCCCCCCTTGCACGGCCCCGTGAGGGCAGGACCGCGCGGCCTTGTCTGTGATTGGGAAAATTCCGTGAGACGGATACTCGCATGTAGCTGCATTCTTGCTAAAACGCCTGCCTGGCAGGGTCAAGCGGACCTCCGGCCCGTGTCGGCGCGAGGGTCGGAAACCCGCCGATATCGACGGATTTCCGCCGACGGAATCGGCCTGCGTGCCGGCTCTTGGCGGTTTCCCGCTGATCGGTTGCCTGCCGGGCCGCGCTGTGCTGTATGAACGCCAACCGCCGGCCAACCCGAAGGGACCCCCGATGATCCTCTACGGTCTTCCGACCTGTGATTCTTGCCGCGCCGCGCTGAAGGCGATCCGGGCCGCCGGGCGGGAGGTCGCGTTTCGCGACATCCGCGCCGAGCCCTTGAGCGCGGAGGAGTGGCTGGCGCTCATCGCCGTCTTCGGTGACCGGCTGGTCAACCGCGCCTCGACGACATGGCGGGGGCTTTCGGAGGAGGCGCGCGCCGGCTCTGCGGCCGATCTTCTCATGCAGTACCCCGCCCTGATGAAGCGCCCGGTCATCCGCGATGACGGCCACTTCCATCTCGGCTGGAAGTCCGACGTCCAAGACCTTGTCTTGAAATAGAAAACGGCCCGCGCGGTGGCGGGCCGTCCCGTGCCGGAGTGGCGGCAATCAGAGCAGTTTCAGATCGCCCGCAGAGGAGCGGCCGTCGCGGCCCGACTGCATCTCGTAGGACACTTTCTGATTGTCGGCGAGGGTCTTCAAGCCCGCACGCTCGACCGCAGAGATGTGCACGAACACATCATTCCCGCCATCGTCAGGGGCGATGAAGCCGAAGCCCTTCGTCGTATTGAACCATTTCACGGTGCCAGTGGCCATCCCGTCTAACTCCCTTGTTTGGACTCCCCAAGCTCGATTGCCCGGGGCCGTGCAGCCAGGTCTTTCGTGTCTTCCGGCTGCCCCATAACGAGGGAGCGGTAGGAAAGTCTGCGTTCACGCGAGTGAAATGATGAGCTATTTGTGGCAAAAATCAAGATTTTTGCGGAAAACGATTTTTCAGCTTCGATCGCGGGCAAGAAGCCGGTCGAGCGACAAGGGACCGGCCCCGGTCAGAACCAGCGTCGCGAGGAGGAAGACCCAGAGGGCCCGCTGATCGAGGATCAGCGATCCCGAACCGGCATCGAACCAGCGGCCGAGATCGTCGCCCATGACGCCATGCCCGAGGATGTCGGTCGCGCTCTGCACGAGGACGAAACCGATCATGCCGAGCGCCGCGAGGCGGGTGAGAAGGCCGACGAGGATCAGCAGCGGCAGGAGAAGCTCGGCCCAGGTGCCAGCGACGACCACGGCCCAGTGGAAGAGGCTGAGTTGGGACACGTCATAGCCGGCCGCCTCGACGGCCTTGGGGAAGATCTGGATATAGGCCCCGTCGGACGGCCGAAAGATGCCGAACAGGCCGTCGCCGATCTTCGTGCGGGCAGAATTCCAGAAGTAAATCAAGAGCACGGCGGCATAGGTCGCGCGGCCGAGGGTCGGGATGGCGGCGGGCGCATGACGCGAGAGCGCGCCGCTGAGGCGGTCGTAAAGGGCGATCACGGCGGTCAATCTCCGGTCTTGATGGCGACGATGGCGCGGGCGCCGATCAGCAGGCCAAGCGTGGCGGTAAGGTCGAACTCGCCGGCCGCATCGAGGGCCGAGCCGACAGTCTCACCGGCCATCAGGGCCTCGACAAAGGGTGCGGCGCCGTCGGGAAGGCGTATCGGATCGGGATCGTAATCGGGCCGGACGATCAGGACGTCCTCCGGTACGGTGGTTTTCGGTGCCGCGCCGCCCCGAGCATTCGCCTGCCAGATCGCGTGGATCGGCCAGCGGGAGCGGACAAGACGCAGCGCCGGGGCAAGCGTGAGTCGCGCGGCCACGAACGCATCGGGCGCGAGGGCCTGCAACGCCTCGGCGGCGACAGGCTCCGCATCGGCCGCGTGATAGGACTGCCGCAGCGCCAGTTCGAGGCGGGCGATGTCGGGCAGGTAGCCAAGATGCGCGACGGGCGGAAAGGCGGCAAGGAAGGCAGGCATCCGGTCGCCGTAGAACATCAGGAGCGGCGAAGCCGGAGGATGCGCGCGCAGGAAGTCGCGGGCCATCGCGCTGAAGAACGCGTCTCCGACGAGGGCGCGGACCACCGGGAAGGCCTGCCGCAGCGCTTCGGTCAAGGAGGCGGTGACGTTGTTGCGGTAGACGTCGAACCGGCGGCCGGCGGGGCGGCCCTGCGGATCGATCAGCCCGGCCGGGGCGGGGCGGTCGGGGTCCAGCAGGGCCGCGCGGAACTCGGACTGGCTCATGACAGGACCGCGTCGAGGATCTTGGCGGCGCGGGCCGCTTCCCCGGCGAGGACCGGCCAGTCGGGCACGTCGTTGTCCCACTCGATCAGCGTCGGCTTCGCGCCACCGACACGGATCGTGCGGGCGTATAGTTGCCAGACCGGATCGACGACCTCGGAGCCGTGGGCGTCGATGAGAAGGGGCGCTCCGCTATCGTCGTGGTCCTCGTCATGGCCACCGAGATGGATCTCGCCCACGAGGCGGTGCGGGAAGCGGTCGATATAGGCGTCGGGATCGGTTTGCCGGTTGGTCGAGGACACATAGACGTTGTTCACGTCGAGCAGGAGCCCGCAGCCGGTGCGCCGGGCGATCTCGGTCAGGAAATCGATCTCGTCCATCTCGGTCTCGGCGAAGTCGAGGTAGACCGAGGGGTTTTCGAGAAGCATGCGGCGCCCGATGCAGGTCTGCACCTCGTCGATATGCTCGGCCACGCGGGCAAGCGTCGCGGCGGTATAGGGCAGGGGCAGGAGATCGTTCAGGAACGCGCTGTCGTGTGTCGACCAGGCGAGATGTTCGGAAAAACTTGCCGGCTGGAGCCAGCCGCAGAGCTGCTTCAGGCGGGAAAGGTGGTCGGGATCGAGCCGTCCTTCGCCACCGATCGAGAGGCCCACGCCGTGAACCGAGATCGGAAAGCGCTCGGCAAGGTGCCGTAACTGGGCCAAAGGCCGCCCGCCGTCGCCCATGTAGTTTTCTGCATGGATTTCGAGCCATTGGACCGGCTCAGCACCCTCAAGAATGTTCGAAAAATGCTGGGGCTTGTAGCCCACGCCGGGGCGTGCCGGCAGTTCGGATCGGGTGGTTCGGTCCAGCATCTTGTCCCCCGTCGTCGCGGTGGACCTTCCCGGAGCCGGGCCGGGAAGGCCAATTCGGTGTCAGCCCTGCGGCAGGTCGCGGTCGAGCGCTTCGAGCGAGCCCATGCGGCCATCCGGCAGGTCCATCGTGGTGCAGGTGCCGGCCGGGACGAGCTTCCAGGAATTGCCCTGATAGTCGACTTTCGAGGTGCCGGCGCAGGTCGTGCCGGGGCCCGCGGCGCAGTCGTTTTGACCGGCCATCGCCACGCCGAAGCACTTCTCCTTGGCTTCCTGGGCCGAGGCGGGGGCGGCGAAATGGGCGGAAAGGGCAGCAGCGAGCGAGCCGGCGACTGCGAGGGTCTTCATGGAGTGAGACATCGGTTGATCCCTTGTTAAAGTTCGAGCGTCGGTTGGTTCGACAGGCAAACCCTAGCGAACGCGCAGCCTCACAGGCCACTCACGAAGGTGTGGCCCACGGTCGCGTGAACGCCTGTAACGGGAAAGATTGCCTGCGTGGGTCGCAAGCGCAAGAGGGTGCCGCGTTGCGGCGGCACCCCAAGCGCTTGATATGGAAGCGCTACCGGAGGTCCGGCGGGGTCGCTTCTTCGGCGAATGCTGCGACTGCGTCAGAAAGCGCCATTGTGTCGGTTCGGGTTTCGCCGAGGCGGCGAACTGAAACAGTCCGCTCGGCGACCTCCTTCATCCCGATGGCGAGGATCACGGGAACTTTTCCGACCGAATGTTCGCGGACCTTGTAGTTGATCTTTTCGTTCCGCGTGTCGGCCTCGGCCCGGAGCCCCGCATCGCGCAGCTTCGCCACCGTCTCGTGCACATAGTCGTCGGCATCCGAGACGATGGAGGCGACGACGACCTGCCGGGGGGCGAGCCAGAACGGCAGCTTGCCGGCGTAATTCTCGATGAGAATCCCGAGGAAGCGCTCGAAGCTCCCGAGGATCGCGCGGTGGAGCATGACCGGGCGGTGCTTGGCGCCGTCCTCGCCCACATATTCCGCGCCGAGGCGGACGGGCAGGTTGAAGTCGGCCTGGAAGGTGCCGCACTGCCATTCCCGGCCGATGGCGTCGGTCAGCTTGAAGTCGAGCTTCGGCCCGTAGAAGGCGCCTTCGCCGGGATCGACCTCGTAATCGTTCGTCACCTTGCGGACGGCGTTTTCGAGCGCGGACTCGGCCTTGTCCCAGATCTCGTCCGACCCCACGCGCACGTCGGGGCGGGTGGAGAGCTTGACGTCGAACTTGGTGAAGCCGAGGTCGTGGTAGATCGACGAAAGAAGCCCGATGAAGCCCGCGCATTCGGCCTCGATCTGGTCCTCGGTGCAGAAGATATGTGCGTCGTCCTGCACGAAGCCGCGCACGCGCATCAGGCCGTGCATGGAACCCGAGGATTCGTAGCGGTGGCAGGAGCCGAATTCGGCCAGCCTGAGCGGCAGGTCGCGGTAGGACTTGAGGCCCTGATTGTAGACCTGTACGTGGCAGGGGCAGTTCATCGGTTTCAGCGCGTTGATGCGCTTTTCCTTGGCATGCTCCTCCTCGACCTCGACGATGAACATGTTCTCGCGGTAAGCTTCCCAGTGGCCGGAGCGTTCCCAGAGGACGCGGTCGACGACCTGCGGGGTCTTGATTTCCTTGTAGCCGGCGCGGCGCAGCCTCCGGCGCATGTAATCTTCGAGCGTGCGGTAGATCGTCCAGCCGTTCGGATGCCAGAAGACCATGCCGGGGGCTTCTTCCTGAAGATGGAAAAGCTCCATTTCCTTGCCAAGCTTGCGGTGGTCGCGCTTCGCGGCTTCTTCCAGCATGGTCAGGTGCGCCCTCAGATCCTCGCGGTTCTTGAAGGCGACGCCGTAGATGCGCTGGAGCTGCTTTTTGGTGTGGTCGCCGCGCCAGTAGGCGCCGGCGACGGACATCAGCTTGAACGCGTCGGCGGGGAGCTGGCCGGTATGCTGGAGGTGCGGACCCCGGCAGAGGTCCTGCCAGTGGCCGTGCCAGTACATGCGCAGCGGTTCGTCGCCGGGGATCGCCTCGATCAGTTCGACCTTGAAGGGCTCGTTCTTGGCGACGTAATGGGCGATGGCGCGCGAACGGTCCCAGACCTCGGTCTTCACCGGGTCGCGTTCGTTGATGATCGCCTTCATCTCCTTCTCGATCGCCCCGAGGTCTTCGGGCGTGAAGGGCTCATCGCGGTCGAAGTCGTAATACCAGCCGTTCTCGATCACCGGGCCGATGGTGACCTTCACCTCGGGCCAGAGCTTCTGCACGGCGCGGGCCATCACATGGGCGAAGTCGTGGCGGATAAGTTCGAGCGCCTGGGCGTCGTCCTTCATCGTGTGGATGGCAATGGTGGCGTCATGCTCGATCGGCCATTGCAGGTCCCAGTGCCGGCCGTCGACGGAGGCCGAGATGGCGGCCTTTCCGAGCGAGGGCGCGATCGCGGCGGCCACCTCGGCGGCGGTCACGCCCCTGGCGAAGTCGCGGCTGTTGCCATCGGGGAATGTGAGGGAAATCTGGGCCATATCGGCTCTCCTCGTCGGTTTGGCGCCTACGGGTGCGCCCGGTTGCGGGTTGTCCGCGCGGTATCGGGGATCGGCGCGGCGAAGTCAATCGCGCTGCCGGGGGTTCCACCCCCGGACCCCCGGAGATATTTGTGGCAAGATGAAGCAGGGGACTGGCATGAGCGCATTTCTGACGACGCCGGAAGGACGGCGGATCGCCTATGACAAGACGGAAGGCAAGGGGCCGGGCGTGGTGTTCCTGGGCGGGTTCCGCTCGGACAAGGAGGGGACGAAGGCGCTGGCATTGGAGGAGTGGTCGCGGGCCGAGGGGCGCGCGTTCCTCAGGTTCGACTATTCGGGACACGGGGCTTCGGGGGGCGAATTCCTCGACGGCGCGATCGGCGACTGGTTCGAGGACGCGCGGGCCGCGATCATGGCGCTGACCGAGGGGCCACAGGTTCTGGTCGGCTCGTCGATGGGGGGCTGGATCGCGCTACTGATGGCGCGGGCGCATCCCGAGAAGGTGGCGGGGCTCGTCACCATCGCGGCCGCGCCGGATTTCACCGAGGACGGAATGTGGGCGGAGTTTTCGGCAGGTCAGCGCCGCGCGCTGATCGAGGAGGGGCAGGTGGCCCTGCCGTCGGATTATTCGGACGAGCCCTACATCATCACCCGCCGCCTGATCGAGGAGGGGCGGGACCGGCTGGTGCTGCGCGCCGCACTCCCGCTGCCGATGCCGGTGCGGATGTTACAGGGAACGGCCGATACGGATGTACCGCTTTCCGTCGCGGTGCGGCTGATCGAGCATGCGACGGGTCCGGATATCCGGCTGACAATGGTCAAGGGCGCCGACCACCGGTTCTCGACCCCGGATTGCCTGAAGCTGATCGCGCTTTCGGTGCTGAAAGTGGTGCAGCGGATCGAGGCGGCCGCCGGATAGGGCCGCGCCGGTCCTCGGTCAAGCCCGGGTCAGACCGCGCGGATCCGGGTCTTGGCGCCGCTGCGCTTCGGGCTGGCGCCGCCGGCATTCTGGTCGATGAAGTCGAGCACGAGCGGCCGGATGTTCTTGCGCCAGGACTTGCCGGCGAAGATGCCGTAATGGCCGGCGCCGGGTTCCAGATGGCTCGCCTTCTTCTCCTCCGGCAGCCCGGTGCAGAGGGCAAGGGCCGCAAGGCACTGGCCGGGGGCGGAGATATCGTCCTCCGTTCCCTCGACGGTCTTGACCGCGACGTCGGTGATCTTGCCGATATCGACGCGCTTGCCTGCGACCTCGAAGGTGTTCGTCGCGATCTCGCGCTTCTTGAAGACGCGCTCGACGGTCGACAGGTAGAATTCGGCGGTCATGTCCATGACCGAGAGGTATTCGTCGTAGAACCGGTTATGGGCGTCGCGTTCCCCGTCCTCGCCTTTCGAGGCGGCAAGGATCTTGTCGCTGAACGCCTTGCTGTGCCGGTCGAGGTTCATCGAGATGAAGGAGGCAAGCTGGAGAAGGCCCGGATAGACGAGCCGCCCGGCGCCGGCATATTTGAAGCCGACGCGCTGGATCGCGAGGTGTTCGAGCTGGCCCATCGTCAGGCGGCGGCCGAAATCGGTGACTTCGGTCGGGGCCGCGTCGGGGTCGATCGGGCCGCCGATCAGCGTGAGCGTGCGCGGCTGGGCGTCGGGATCTTCCTCGGCCAGGTAGGCGGTGGCGGCGAGAGTCAGCGGCGCCGGCTGGCAGACCGCGACGACGTTTGTCTGGGGGCCGAGATGGCGCATGAAGTCGACGAGGTAGAGCGTGTAGTCCTCGACGTCGAACTTGCCGGCGCTGACCGGGATGTCGCGGGCATTGTGCCAGTCGGTCACATAGACGTCGCAGTCGGGCAGGAGGCTGATCACCGTCGAGCGAACAAGGGTGGAATAGTGCCCCGACATCGGCGCCACGAGGAGCACGCGGCGGGCCATCGGTTCCCGGCCCATGACATTGAAGTGGATCAGGTCGCCGAAGGGGCGCGCGACCACGGTTTCGATATTGACGAGATGATCGCGGTCGTCTGAGCCGACAATGGTGCGGATGCCCCAGTCGGGTTTGATCACCATCCGCGCGAAGCTGCGTTCGGTGATCCGGCCCCAGGCCGACATGACCTTGAACATCGGATGCGGCACCAGCCCGAAGACCGGATAAGAGGCGAATGCACGGGCCGATGCCCCCAGCCATTCGTTGGTGTTGCGCATGCTCTCCATGAAGTCGTAGGTAGCCATGGTCTTCATCGCGTATCCTAACCTCTTATCTCATGGCCGCAGATCGAGCCTTTGCACGGGAAGCATGCACCGGTATGCTGGCAATGCTGCACTGCAGTAAGATAGGGGGGAATACAAAAGATGACAACAAGACTTACGGATAGCCCCGAAAATCCGGCCGAGACTGCGGCAAATCTGACGAAGCTTAACGCGAACATCGAGAAAATCGAAACATTGACGCAGCGGCTGATCCAGGCGCTGGCGCAAAAGCGCGCGCCGAATCCGGCGGTCGAAGCGCCGGGCCACGGTCTTTTCGCGCATGCCGTGACCGCCTACTGGAAGGAGGCGTTGGAAAACCCCGGCAAGCTGATCGAGCAGCAGGCGGCGCTCTGGGGCAAGACGCTCAAGCACTATCTCGACGCGCAGCAGGCGCTGGCGTCGGGCAAGTTCACGGCGCCCGAGGACACGACGCCGACGGACCGGCGTTTTTCAAATCCGCTGTGGAAGACCCACCCCTACTTCAATTTCGTCAAGCAGCAGTATTTCCGCAACGTCGCGGCGATGGAGCAGGCGCTTCAGAACATCGACGATCTCGAACCGCATGAGCGCAAGCGGGTGGAGCATTTTGCGCGCCAGATCCTCGACATGATGGCGCCGACGAATTTCCTCGGCACGAACCCGGACGCGCTGGAGAAAGCGGTCGAGACGGAGGGCGAGAGCCTGGTCAAGGGGCTCGAAAACCTCGTGCGCGACATCGAGGGGAACCGTGGCGATCTGCTGGTCAGGCTGGCGGATCCGGAGGCGTTCAGGCTCGGCGACAATATTGGCGCCACCGAAGGCGGGGTCGTCTATCGCAACCGGTTGATCGAGCTCATCCAGTACGCGCCGACGACCGAGAAGGTCCATGCGACGCCCATCGTCATCTTCCCGCCCTGGATCAACAAGTTCTACATTCTCGACCTCAAGCCCGCGAACAGCCTGATCAAGTGGATCGTCGACCAGGGCTATACGCTCTTTGTGGTCAGCTGGAAGAATCCCGATCCGGGCTATGCCGATGTCGGGCTCGACCAGTATGTCGAGGAAGGCTTCATCACCGCGGTCAACGAAGTCAAGGCGATCACCGGCGAAGAGAAGGTCAACGCCGTCGGCTACTGCATTGCAGGAACGACGCTGACGATGGCGCAGGCGGTCCTGAACAAGCGCGGCGACAAGTCGGTGAACTCCTCCACCTTCTTCACCACGCTCACGGATTTCTCCGATCCGGGCGAGGTTTCCGTCTTCCTCGACGACGACTTCATCGACGGGATCGAGGCGCAGGTGACGAAGGACGGCTATCTTGACAAGTATTTCATGGCGCGGACATTCTCTTTCCTGCGCTCGAACGACCTCGTCTACGCGCCCGCGATCCGCAACTACATGATGGGCGAAGCGCCGCCGGCCTTCGACCTTCTCTACTGGAACGGCGACGGCACGAACCTGCCGGCGCGGATGGCCGTCGAATACCTGCGCTGGATTTGCCAGGACAACCAGCTCGCCGATGGCAAGATCAGGATCTGCGGCGAGACGATCGGGCTTGACGACATCAAGGTGCCGGTGTTCGCGGTCGCCTGCGAGACCGATCACATCGCGCCGTGGAAGGGGGCGTTCAACGGGTTCCGCAACTACGGTTCCAGGGACAAGACCTTCGTCGTCTCGCAGTCGGGGCACATCGCCGGGATCGTCAACCCGCCCGGCAAGGACAAGTACGGCCATTACACGAACGACGCCGAGATGGGTGAGGCGGACGACTGGTTCGCATCCGCCACGTTCCACAAGGGAAGCTGGTGGCCGCGTTGGGAATCATGGCTGAACGCCCGCTCGGGGAAAAAAGTCGCGGCGCGTGCGCTTGGCAACAAGGCCCATCCGGTTCTCGCCCCGGCGCCGGGAACCTATGTCACTGAAATTCCCGAGATCTGAGCGATACGGCTTCCCGTACGTAACTTTTTTGCTGCGGCGCAGCATTCGCACTTGAAATGCTGCGCCGCAGCATGTATGTACTGTCTCAGTTGAACACCGGGGCGGCCGCCGCCCGAACCAGGAGAGACAGACATGCAAAAGGCCCAGGACTTCACCAAAGTCGTGCAGGACATGACCGCCAACTTCCCCTTCGACGCGAAAGCGCTGCAGGACACCTTCAAGAGCTCGGCCGTCTTCAGCGAGAAGATGACGAAAGTCGCTCTCGAAGCCGCCGAGAAGTCGAACGAGATTTCCTCGAAGTGGACCAAGGACACCATCGCCAAGGTCGGCACGCTCGCCAAAGTCAAGGATGAGCCGACCGACTATTCCAAAGCGCTGAGCGACTTCGCTTCGGCCGCTGCCGAGATGGCCGCCGAGAACCTCGCCGCTTTCGCCGAAGTCGCGAAGAAAGCCCAGATGGAAACGGTCGAGCTGATGCTCGCCGCCGGCAAGGACATCTCGGAAGACGCGACCGCTGCCGTCAAGAAGGCCCAGGCCGAAGTGACGTCGGCTGCGAAGAAAGCCGCTGCCGCGGTCAAGTGATCTAAGCCAGCCTTACTCCTCCCTGTAGGCTAGGCCAATCTGGCGGGCACTTCGTGCCCGCCTTTCTTTTTGTTGTCTTTTCTGTGCCGAGGCTTAATGTCGCTGCGATGCCGAAAGACTGCCCGGGGAGAAAGTCATGGCCGAAGATGCCAAGCCGCTTCTGATCAAGCGTTATGCGAGCCGCCGCCTCTACAATACCGAGACGAGCGATTACGTGACGCTCGAAGACATCGCGGCCTTCATCCGGGACGGGCGCGAGGTGCAGATCGTCGATCTGAAGTCGGGCGACGACCTGACCCGGCAATATCTTCTGCAAATCATCGCCGAACATGAAAGCCGGGGCGAAAGCGTCCTGCCGGTGGATGTGCTGACCGATCTCGTGCGCAGCTACACGACAAGCGCGCAAAGCGTGGTCCCGCAGTTCCTGGCCGCCTCGTTCGAGATGCTGCGCGAGGGGCAGTCGAAGATGATGGAGAATCTCACCACTTTTCCGAACCCGATGGCATCGATGCCGGGCTTCGAAGCGATGCAGCGTCAGCAGCAAGCCTTCCTGAAGTCAATCATGGGCGGCTTCCCCGGATCGTCCGGCCCCGCGCGCGAAGATGACGACGAGGATGCGCCGAAGGCGAAAGCCAAGGCGAATTCCGACGACGACATCGCGGCGATCAAGAAGCAGCTCGCCGATCTCCAGTCGAAACTGTCCAAACTCTGAAGCCTTAGGCGGCCTTGACCTGCGCCGCCGCATCGAGGAGCGCGGTGACGATCACGTCGAGCTCCTCCCTGACGAGCCGCGCCGGCAGGCGCAGGTCGCAGGCGCGCATCAGCATCGCACGGGTCTTCGGAAGGTCAGGCTGCGGACCGAGGAACTGCCAGTTCCAGAAGGCGCGGGCATTGTCGCGGCTGAGGCCGAAGACCTGAACCGACACGCCGCGCTCGGCGGCAGCGGCCTGGAAGGCCCGCGCGTCATCATCATCCGCAAAGCCCCGGAGGTTGAACTGGAGCGAATCCGGCGCGCGGGTTTCCTGCGGCAGCGACGGCGGCACCTCCATCCAGGGCGAGGCGTTCAGCAGGCCCGCAGCATAGTCGTGGTTGGTGCGGCCCGAAAGAACGCGCTCGTCGATCAGCGGGATCTGCGGCCGGATCACCGCCGCCGAAAGGTTCTGCATCCGCATGTTGTAAAGCGGCAGCCTGTTCTGCCAGTGATGGAAGCTGTTCTGAAGCCCGGGGTGCTTCTTCCAGTTGTGCTCATACGCGCCCGACATGATCACCGCGCGGGCGGCGAGCTCGGGGTCGTCGGTGACGAACATCCCGCCTTCGCCGGCATTGACGAGCTTGTAGGACTGGAACGAGAAGCAGCCGATCTTGCCGAGCGTGCCGATCTTGCGGCCCGACCAGAGCGTGCCAAGCGAATGGGCGGCGTCCTCGATCACGGGAATGCCGCGTGCATCGCATTCGGCCAGGATCACATCCATGTCGGAGGTGTGGCCGCGCATGTGGCTGATCAGCACCGCCGCCGCCCCGTCGAGCTTGGCGCGGAAATCGTCGAGGTCGATGCGGAACGTGTCCCCGACCTCAACGAGGACCGGTTCGCAATCGGCATGGATCACGGCCGAGGGGACGGCGGCGAAGGTGAAGGCCGGGATCAGGACCTTCGCGCCGCGCGGCAGATCGAGCGCCTTCAACGAAAGGAAAAGCGCCGCCGAGCAGGACGAGACCGCGAGCGCGTAGCGCACGCCCATGTAGTCGGCGAATTCCGCCTCGAGCCGCGCCACCGGCGCGCCTTCGGGCGCGGTGTAGCGGAAGAGGTCACCCGAGGCGAGCAGACGCTCGATCTCGGCCCGGGCGGCTTCGGGGATGGGCTCCGCATCGTAGACGTTGGGCGCGGCCTGCGGCACCGCCCCTTTGGCCAGAGCGTTGGTTGACATCCGGTTCATCCCCATTGATCCGTCTCGCCTTAGACCTAATTCACCTGCTGCAGGGTTTCTAGCCCGGATCTCGTGTCAACGGGATGACAGGCCGGATCGCGCCGCGCGGCGGGTCAGACGTTCAAAAGCAGATGCTCGCGCTCCCACGGGCTGATGACTTGCAGGAATTCCTTGTACTCGTTGCGTTTCACCGCTTCGTAGATATCGCAGAATTCCGGGGTCAGGGCCTCGCGCACCGGGGCGCAGTCGGAGAAAAGATCGAGCGCGTCGCCGAGCGTCGTCGGCAATTCGTCGGCGTTTATGTAGGCGTTGCCCTTGTTCTCCTGGCGCGGCTGCTTCTTCTCGATGAGGCCGAGATAGCCGCAGACCAGCGTCGCGACGATGCCGAGATAGGGGTTGCAGTCCATCCCCGGAAGCCGGTTTTCCAGACGCCGCGCCTTGGGGTCCGAGATCGGAACCCGCAGGCCGGTCGTGCGGTTGTCGCGGCCCCATTCCAGATTGATCGGCGCCGCGAAGTCCGGCACGTAGCGGCGATAGGAGTTCACGTAAGGCGCCATCAGCGCGACGACGGCGGGCAGGTAGTTCTGCATCCCGGCGATGAAATGCATGAATTCCGGCGTTTCCCGTCCCTTCTTGTCCGAGAAGATGTTCTCGCCGGTCTTGATGTCCACCACCGACTGGTGGATGTGCATGGCCGAGCCCGGCTCCCCCTCGATCGGCTTGGCCATGAAGGTGGCGAAGCAGTCGTGGCGGAGCGCCGCCTCGCGGATCAGGCGCTTGAAGAAGAAGACCTCGTCGGCGAGCGTCACCGGGTCTCCGTGGCTCAGGTTCAGTTCCACCTGGCCGGCGCCGCCTTCCTGCACGATGCCGTCGATCTCGAAGCCCTGCGCCTCGGCGAAGTCGTAGATGTCGTCGATGACATGGCCGTATTCGTCGACGGCCGACATCGAATAGGCCTGGTTCGCCATCATCCGGCGGCCCGAGCGGCCGACGGGCGGGATCACTGGCTGGTTGGCGTCGAGGTTGCGGGCAACGATGTAGAATTCCATCTCGGGCGCGACGATCGGGCTCCAGCCCTTTTCGGCGTAAAGCGCCACCATGCGCTTCAGCACGTTTCGCGGCGCCATCGCGACGGGATTGCCGGCCTGATCGTTGACGTCATGGATGACCTGAAGGGCCGGATCCGCGGACCACGGCACCGCCGTCGCGGTGGTAAAATCCGGCACCAGCACCATGTCGGGTTCGGTGAATTCGCTGGCATCGGGCATGTCGGCGTAATCGCCGGTGATGGTCTGCGCGAAGATCGAATTGGGCAGGTGAAAGAACTTCTGCTTGCCGAATTTAGAGGCCGGCATCGCCTTGCCCTTGGCCACGCCAGCAAGGTCGGCGACGAGGCATTCGACCTCGTCCAGCCGGCGGCCTGCGATGTATTCCTGGGCGGCTTCGGGCAGTTTCTGGGTCCAGTCGGACATAAGATCACACTGTTTTTCAGTTACGGGTTTGCTTGAAGAAATCCGCGATCCGGTCGGCGATCGCGACAGAGGAATTGTCAGGCGTGAAGCGGGCGCGGGCGGCGTCCATTGTCGCGCCGGGCACGAGTCCCTTGCCGCGCGTCGTCATCAGGCCTTCGATGAAATCGTTCCCGTATTCGGGATGGGCCTGAACGGTGAAGGCGCGGTCATCGTAGAGAAGGGCGGCATATTCGCAGAAAGGATGGGTGCCGACCGCCTCGGCCATGTCCGGTTTTTCGACGACCTGATCCTGATGCCAGGCGTTCAGCGTCACCGGCTTGCCGCTGAAATCGTAGTCCTGCGGACCGACCGCCCAACCGCCCTTGAACTTCTCGACCTTCCCGCCAAGCGCCTGGGCGATGATCTGGTGGCCAAAGCAGATACCGACCATCGGCACCTTATCGGCATAGGCCTTGCGAATGAACTCTTCGAGCGGCTTGATGAAGGGATGGTCCTCGTAGGCGCCGTGGCGCGAGCCGGTGATGAGCCAGCCGTCGCAGTCATGGACGCTCGCGGGAAACGCCATCGCCTCGACGTGGTAGGTCTTGAACTCCAGTCCGCGCCCGGCAAGCAGCCGGACGAACATATCGGGATAGTCGCCCATCTCGTCCCTGAGGACGTCGGGCGCCTGGCCGGTCTGAAGGATGCCGATGAGCATGAATATCTCGTGGTCCGGTTCGCGTGAAGGTAACGCCCTGCCATTCCCCCGCGCAAGGCAAATGGCAGGAAGCGGTCAGACGGTGTCGAGGTAGACCTCGGTCTTCTCCTCGGGCGACAGTTCTTCCATGTAGTGAAGCTCCTGCCGCTTGGTCATGACATAGTTGCGGATCAGTTCCTTCGGGAAGATCTGGGCGACGATCTCGCTTTTTTCGAAGACGTCGATGGACTCTTTCCAGCTGTCGGGCAGCAAGGGCAGGTCGAGCGCGTAGGCGTTGCCGGTGATCGGCGCCGTCGGGGTCATCTTGCCCTCGATCCCGATCAGCGCCGCGCCAAGAATGGCCGCGAGCATCAGGTAGGGGTTCACGTCGCCCCCCGCGACCCTGTGTTCGATCCGCCGCGCCGCCGGATTGCCTGAGGGGATGCGGATCGCCGAGGTCCGGTTCTCATAGGCCCAGCAGATCTGGTTCGGGGCGTGGGCTTCGGGAATGAGCCGTTCGTAGCTGTTGTCGTGCGGCGCGAAAAGCAGCGTGCAGTCGTGCATCGCGGCAAGGCAGCCCGCGACCGCGTGTCTGAGCATGTCGGACCCGTCCGGCCCACCATTGTCGAAGATGTTGTCCCCGTTCTTGTCGATGATCGAGAAATGGGTGTGTAGCCCGTTGCCGGAATATTCCGGGTAGGGTTTGGCCATGAAGCTGGCGGCGAACCCGTGCCGCCGCGCCATGCCCTTCAGGAGCATCTTGAAAAGCCAGGCATCGTCGGCGGCGCGCAAGGCGTCGTCGCAATGCATCAGGTTGATCTCGAACTGACCAAGGCCGGATTCAGAGATCGCGGTGTCGGCCGGAATGTCCATCGCCTCGCAGGCATCGTAGAGATCGGTGAAGAACGTGTCGAAGGCGTCGAGGGCGCGGATCGACATGATCTCTGCCGCCTTGCGGCGCTTGCCGGAACGGGGCGAGGGCGGGACCTGAAGCGTCTTGCCGCTGTCGTCGATCAGGAAGAATTCCAGCTCCATCGCACAGACCGGCGTCAGCCCATGCTCCTTGTAGCGCGCGATGATGCGGGACAGAGCGTGGCGCGGATCGCCGTCGTAGGGCTTGCCGTTCTCGCGGAACATCCAGAGCGGCAGGAGCGCCGAGGGGCTGTCGAGCCACGGCATCGGCAGGAAGCCGCGCTCGGTCGGCTTCAGGACGCCGTCGACGTCGCCCGAGTCGAAGACGAGCGGGCTGTCCTCGATATCCTCGCCCCAGATGTCGAGGTTCAGGACCGACATCGGGTAGCGGGTTCCGTTTTCAACCACCGCGTTGGCAAAACGCGTCGGCACCCGCTTGCCGCGCGGCTGCCCGTTGAGGTCGGCCGCCGCCACACGGATCGTGCGCACCTCGGGGTGTTTTCTGAGCCAGTTCTTCATCATCTCACCTGGATGGCCGGAGCGCGCATTCCGAAACCGCCATGGGCCGGGACCGCGAAGTCCGCCTGGCAGCGTCGGCCCATGCCCTTGGGCCTTAGCTGTTTATGATCAAATTTTGCGGACGGTTCGACCCACTTGGCCAAGTGCCCGGAATCAGGCTCTCATTCCCGTCGAATAATTTGATCAAATGATGAATACTACCGGATGATCTGCGGACGCAAGCGAATTCTGCTGCGCCGCTCTTTCGGCAGGTGGCGGTTCAGGTGCCGGTTCACCATGCCGAAAAGGCCGATGATGGCCAGAGTCAGAAGGATGAAATAGGCCGCGATCACCGGATAGGCGACGAAGGGGTTGAAGGTCTTGGCCGCGAAATAGGTCGCGTAATAAAGCGCGTCGCCCTTCTGCTGGAAGGCCGGGAAGCCCGAGAAATAGACAAGCGTCGTCGCGTGAAAGAGGAAGATCGCCTCGTTCGTGTAGGCGGGCCAGGCGAGCCGCATCATCGTCGGCCACATGACCCGGCGGAACCGCGACCAGCCGGACATGCCGTAGGCGTCGGCCGCCTCGATATCGCCCTTGGGGATGGAGCGGAGCGCGCCGTAGAAGATCTCGCCCGAATAGGCGGCGGTGTTGAGGAAGAGAACGATCAGCGCCCCGGCCCAGGCCTTCGAAAGCCACGAGGTCGCGACCGTGATCGTCATGAAGCCCAAGGGGATGTCGATGCCGGCGCGGGGCAGGAGGACGAAGGTCTCGTAGGCGAGGAAGAACTGGATGAAGAGCGGCGAGCCGCGGAAGACGAAGACGAACCATTCGGCGGGCTTCCTCGCCCAGGGGTTGGCACTCGCCTTCGCGACCGCGATCGCATTGGCGAGGAAGAAGCCGAAGAAGAGCGCCAACACGCCATAATAGAGGTTCCAGATCAGCCCCGACCCGATCAGGGTGAAGTGCTCGCAGAGCGTCATGTCGCCCTTGGGCAGAAGCCGTTCGCCGATCCCGATGGACCGCAGCGCATAGTCGGCGATTGTCTGCGTGCAGCTCATCGCGCCGCCTTTCTCTGCATTTCGCCGGCAAGCGTCGCCTGGCCGTGGCTGAGCCGGACGGTGAGCCGCCCCAACACCTTTTCCGAGAGCTTGGTCATCAGGAGGTAGAAGACGAGGAGGGCAAGGAAATACCAGACCCGCCAGTCCGGGTGCGGATAATCGAAATGCGAGGTCTTGGAGCCGCCAAGCTCGCGTGCCCAGTAGACGATGTCGCGGATGCCGAGAAGGAAGAGAAGCGGCGTGGCTTTGATCAGGATCATCCACAGGTTCGAGAGACCGGGCAAAGCGTAGATCCACATCTGCGGCACGAGGATGCGCCAGAAGCTCTGCCGGTGCGACATGCCGTAGGCCTCGGCCGTTTCCATCTGGGCGCGCGGCACCGCCTGCATCGCGCCGTAGATCACGTTGGCCGCGAAGGCGCCGAACACGATGGCGAAGGCAAGGACGGCAAGGGTGAAGCCGTAGGTTTCATGGATCCATTGCGGGCTGCTGGAGAGCGGCAGCTTCGCTTCGGGGCAGACCACGAAATCGTTGCCCTGCCAGATCGGCTGCTCCCAGTCGGAACATTTCGCCTTGTGGCGCAGGTACTCGAACCCCTGGTCGAGCGCGATGGGCACGAAGAGGAAGAAGATGATGTCGGGCACGCCGCGCACCATCGCGGTATAGGCCTTGCCGATCAGGCTGAGCGGCAGGAAATGCGACCGCGCCGCCATC
Organism: Defluviimonas sp. SAOS-178_SWC; assembly: GCF_039830135.1. Taxonomy (NCBI): domain Bacteria; kingdom Pseudomonadati; phylum Pseudomonadota; class Alphaproteobacteria; order Rhodobacterales; family Paracoccaceae; genus Albidovulum; species Defluviimonas sp. SAOS-178_SWC. Next base: position 1,383,700 of record NZ_CP156081.1, read on the forward strand.
GCCCCGCCGAAGCCGAAGGCGAGTGCCGCCGGTGCGGTGATCAGCATCAGCAGAAGCACGACCCCGAAAGACGTGTAGAACAGAAGGTGCTTTCCCGTCGTCAGATAGCAAAGGAGCCAGGTGAGCCCCTCGATCGCGTCGGGATCGGCGCAGCTTGCGAACATCGTCATCGCCCCGGTCGGGAAAAGGTGGGGCACGGGCGGTGCCCCACCGGTATGAAGCTCTTGTCAGGTCGTCTCGGCCGTCCGGCCCAAATCACCCGAGCGGATCGTCGTCACGGCGCCGCGATCCGTCCGCGCCCCGCCGCGTGGGTTCGCCGTGGGGGGCGGGCCCCAAGGCCCGCCCCTGGCGCCTCAGTAGACGAGGGCCTCTTCGCCGAACCATTTCTTGATCAAGGCGTTGAGCGTGCCATCGCCCTTCATGGCGGTGATCGCCGCGTCGAACTTGTCCCTGAGCTCGGTGTCGCTTTCGCGCAGACCCATGCCGACGCCGCCGCCAAGCTGGATGTCCTCGCCGGCGAAGACGAGTTCGCCGTTCGATTCCGCGACGATCGGGACGAGGAAGTCCTTGTCCGCGAGGACCGCGTCGGCCTCGCCGTTGCGGACGGCGGCGATGGTTTCGTCCGGCGTCGGATATTCGAGAAGCGTCGCGCCCGACTCGGCGACGTAGCCGGCCTGGATGGTCGCGGTCTGGGCCGCGACCACGCCGCCCGTGATGTCGGCATCGGCCGACAACGCCACATAGGCCGACGCCGCCGGCGGGATGTAGTTCTGGGTGAAGTCGATGACCTTGTCACGCTCTTCGGTGATCGACATGCCGGCGATGATCGTGTCGTAGTTTCCCGAGGTGAGGTTCGGAATGATCGAATCCCACTCGTTGGTCACCCATTCGCAGGTCAGGCCGGCGCGGCTGCACAGTTCATCGCCAAGCTCGCGCTCGAACCCGTCGACTTCGCCCTTGTCGTTGATGAAGTTGTACGGAGGATAGGCGCCCTCGGTTCCCATGCGCACGGTCTGGGCGGAGGCGAGCCCCGCGGTCAGGGCCAGCGCGGCGGCGGTGAGGATCAGTTTCTTCATAGGTTACTCCCGGTCGTATGAGCTGCTTCGATGGTCAGGCCGCAACGGTCGCGCTCAGGAACCCTTGCAGGCGTTCGGTTCTCGGGTTGCCGAACAGCTGTTCCGGCGGACCCTCTTCCTCGATCTTTCCAAGGTGGAGGAAGATAACATGATCGGAGACATCGGCGGCAAGCCGCATGTCGTGAGTGACGAGAAGCATGGTCCGCCCCTCATCGGCCAGGGCCTTGATGACCTTGACGACCTCCTGCTCGAGCTCGGGGTCGAGCGCCGAGGTCGGTTCGTCGAAAAGAAGCGCCGTGGGCTCCATGCAAAGCGCGCGGGCGATGGCGGCGCGCTGCTGCTGGCCGCCCGACAGCTGGGCCGGGAAGGCGTCGCACTTGTCGCCGATTCCGACCTTTTCGAGGTATTTGCGCGCCGCCGCCTCGACCTCGGCGCGGTCCCGCTTCAGGACGGTGAGCGGCGCTTCCATGACGTTTTGCAGGATCGTCATGTGGGACCAGAGGTTGAATTGCTGGAATACCATCGAAAGGTTGGTGCGGATCCGGATCACCTGCGCCTTGTCGGCAGGATGGCGGTTCAGGCCCTCGCCCTTCCAGTGCACCGCCTCGCCCTTGAAGATCACGTCGCCCTGCTGGCTGTCCTCCAGGAGGTTGCAGCACCGCAGGAGCGTCGACTTGCCCGAGCCGGACGACCCGATGAGCGACACGACCGCGCCCCGGCGCGCGGTCAGCGAGACGCCTTTCAGCACCTCAAGCGGGCCATACGCCTTGTGCAGGTCGCGGATTTCGATAACAGGCGTGTCGGCGTCTGACATGTGTAAACATCCCCCGGATCCGAATAGGGCGGATATTTCGCCGATTTACAATGCGCTTTTTGTCAGCAGAACTGCGGTTTACCCAGCGTTATGCTCAATTCACGGGCACATCTTGCGACGGCGGCGGCGGCGTGGGCACCGCGAGATAGGCGTTGGCCGGGATCGCCACGAGGCCCCTGAGGCCGAGCGCCTCCCGGTCATCGGCCGAAAGCGCCGCGATGGCGGCAGCGGCGGCACGCGCGAAGGGGGCGGTGTCGCGGCCCTTCGCCGTGATCAGCGGTAGGCCGGGCGTCGGCTCGGTATGGCCGATGACGCGGAGCTTTGCGGCGAGGTCGGGCAGGTGCGCCACGATCAGCCGCCAGCTGACCGCGTCGATGGCGGCGATGTCGGCGCGGCCCTCGGCCACGGCGCGGGCGCTGTCGAGATGGGCGCCGGTGTGGAGGGTGTGGGTGAAGCGCAGATCCTTGCGCGCCGCGTGGTTCTGGGGTGCGGCCCAGCCGGACTGGCTGTCCTGGCCGTTGAAGGCGAGGGTTCGCTCGATGAAATCCTCGATCTCGCCCGGTTCGCCGGCGCGGGTGATCAGTTCGGAGTAGTAATGCCCCGGAGGGGCGTCCGGCAGGGCGTAATCCGGCGTTCCGATCAGCTCCACCCGCCCGTGAAGCCGTGTCCGATACGGCATGCCGCAGGTCTGGCCGATGACAAGGTCCGGGCTTTCCCAGATGTCCCAAAGGCTGCCGTCGCGGGTCAGTGTCTCGGGCGCGGCGATGCCCTCGTCGGCCAGCGCCGCGCGGATCAGCGACCACAGGCGGTCATGCTCGGATCGCACCTGCGGCCAGTCATACATTGCGAGGCTGGCGATCATGTCCTTGTTTTCTCGACACTTTGGCGGGCAAGGGCGCTGTCGCGGTCGGAAATGCCAAGCAGATCGGCGACAAGCCGGATCACGGCATCCTCCTCCGCGTCGCGGGCATTGTCGGCGAGGGCCACGGACCAGAGCGCCTGCATCAGGCTCATCCGGTCCTCATGCGGGACGGCGTCCTTCAGGGCGCGGGTGAAGCGCACGGTGTCGGGCGCCTCGGCCTCCAGCGCCTCGGCCCCGGCGCGGAGTTTCGCGGTCTCGAACGGCGACAGCCCGTAGCGGGTCGAAAGGACGCGGTCGATGCGGCTGCGCTCGGGTTCGGAATAGTCCGCATCGGCCCGGGCAAGGCGGACGAGCAGGGCGGCCAGCGCCAGTTGCGCATCCGGTTCCGGCAGACGGTCGGGCTGCGGCGTGAGAAGCGAGGAGAGGAGACGGCCGAACATGAAGCGGATATAGGCGGTAATTCCGGCGTCTGCAAAGCGTAAGAGGTTCGTAACTACGCCGTAGCTACACTTGAGAGCGGGGTTGGCCCCGGATCAGGCCGTTGCGACCCTGTCGCCAAGGTCGTCCCGCTGCGGCGCCACCGCGGCCGCGGCGATGAGAACGACGGTCGTGACCGTGCCCGTCGCCCACCAGGCCAGATGCGCGACAAGAAGCGATTGTCCGAAGAGGAGCGCGAGGGCGAACGAGGCGATCCCCGCCACGGTGCCGATCATCAGTGCCGCAAGAGCCATGGTCTCCCCCCATGACGTCCCCGCCCAGGTTTCAGTAACCTTGATCAATGTGGCGGAAGCGGGGTGCGGATGGGGCGGGGATGGGGAACGTCCGTGGGTTTGGGTGCCTGCGGAGAATCGCCGAAGCGGGCATCCGGTGGATGCCCGCGCGATCCGTTTAACCGGCGACGTAAGCCAATCCCTAAGCATTTTAAGATAGCACTCCATCTAGGATTTGAATAAATTCTGTAGTATCGACAAAATAATTTGGGTAAGCGTGTGTGGCGCTTTCAATGTTCTCAGCGGCAACTAGAACAACATCTACCATTGCGTTATCAATATATTTCTTTTCTAAATCAGAGTAGCGTGACGTTGCAATTGAGAAATTATCAAATGCTTCTATGAACGTCTTCTGTTCAGAAAGGTCTAGAGTTAGTATGAAGTGTGTATCGGATTTTCGACGACTCTGCGCAATATAGTCATGTGCGGAATTGAAGCTCGAAAGTTTATTCCTAGCGTCAATTCTTTTATCGATATCTTTGAGGGATTTGATAATTTCCGCCTCAGATTCGCTTTGGTGCACCCTCGGAGTATTCTCGAGGATCGAAAAAGCCGAACTCGCAAACTTAAAAAAATCCAACCATTCGGTCGGTCCTATGCTGGACTTGAGCGGCGTACGTACGTATACGCCAGCGATTTCAACGGCCGTTGCCCATGCATGTTGAATTCGGCTTCGAAGCTGTATTTCAATTCGATGATCATTGTAGGCGTTGGATCGGTCGCTCCGGTACTTGTAAATTAAATGGATTCCGCGATAGCCAGACGACTGTGGTTCGGCAATATAGTCTTTCTCTGTTGCTAGGTCGTGGCGATCTCTAGATTTTCTATATTGCTCACGAACGGAGTAAACGTCAGCAACACCGCCCAAAATTGCGCGGCATCCTCCGAGGTCTTGCATTCTTGAAAGAAGCATGCCGTCGTAGCGACGAAGTTTGGAAATCACCGATGGAGCTCGCTTCAATCGTTGTACGATATCTGCGCTCCTGTCGACGTTTTTGGAGCGTCTCCGTAGCGACATCTGAATTGTGTTCAACGGAAAAGAATGGCTTGCGCGCCAATTGTCCATTACCGAGTATGCGTCAATGTACTGAGAAAAGTTCTCGTGGGTTAGTTTGCCACGAAGCACTTGCCCTGCACGATCGATCTCACCTCGCGAATAATTGCAGGTCTTCCAACCACTCATGGTGGGTTCTCCCTCACACCAACCGCTCCACCTCCTTCGCCGCCCGGACGAAATCGGCAAAGAGCGGATGCGGGGCGAAGGGTTTTGACTTCAGTTCCGGGTGGAACTGGACACCGATGAACCAGGGGTGGTCCTTCCACTCGACGATCTCGGGAAGGCGTCCGTCCGGTGACATGCCGGAGAAGATCAATCCGCATTTCTCCAGCTTGTCGCGGTATTTCACGTCCACCTCGTAGCGGTGGCGGTGGCGCTCCTCGATCTGGGTCTCGCCATAGACGCCGGCGACCTTCGATCCCGACTTGAGATGCGCGGTATAGGCGCCGAGGCGCATCGTGCCGCCCTTGTCGTCGTCGGCCTTGCGGGAGACCATGTGGTTGCCCTGCACCCATTCCTTGAGGTGATAGACGACCGGCTCGAACCGCTTCTCGCCCTTCTCGTGGTCGAACTCCTCGGAGCCTGCGCGGGTGACGCCGGCGAGGTTCCGCGCCGCCTCGATCACCGCCATCTGCATGCCGAGGCAAATGCCGAGATAGGGGATGTTCTTCTCGCGCGCGAACTGGGCGGCCTTGATCTTGCCCTCGGTGCCGCGCTCGCCGAAGCCGCCGGGAACGAGGATGGCGTGGAAACGCTGGAGATAGGGGGCGGGATCCTCGCGTTCGAAGATCTCGGCGTCGATCCACTCGGCCTTCACGCGGACCCTGTTGGCCATGCCGCCGTGGGTCAGCGCCTCGGCGATGGATTTGTAGGCGTCCTCAAGCTGGGTGTACTTGCCGACGATGGCGATGCGGACCTCTCCTTCCGCATTCGTCAGGCGGTCCATCACGTCTTCCCAGCGGTCGAGATTGGGTTTCGGCGCGGGGGAGATGCCGAAGGCGTCGAGCACCGCCTGATCGAGGCCGACGCGGTGATAGGCGAGCGGCGCCTCGTAGATCGACTTCAGGTCGTAGGCGGGGATCACCGCCTCGGGCCGGACGTTGCAGAAGAGCGCGATCTTGGCGCGTTCCTTTTCCGGGATCGGGTGTTCGGAGCGGCAGACGAGGACGTCCGGCTGGAGGCCTATGGAGCGAAGCTCCTTGACCGAATGCTGGGTCGGCTTGGTCTTCAGCTCGCCGGACGCGGCGAGGTAGGGCAGGAGCGTCAGGTGCATGAAGATGCACTGGCCGCGGGGCTTGTCCTGGGAGAACTGGCGGATCGCCTCGAAGAAGGGCAGGCCCTCGATGTCGCCGACGGTGCCGCCGATCTCGCAGAGCATGAAATCGACCTCGTCGTCGCCGATGGCGATGAAGTCCTTGATCTCGTTGGTGACGTGCGGGATCACCTGGATCGTCTTGCCAAGGTAGTCGCCGCGGCGCTCCTTCTCCAGCACGTTCGAGTAGATACGGCCCGAGGAGATCGAGTCGGTCTTGCGGGCATGAACCCCGGTGAAGCGCTCGTAATGGCCGAGGTCGAGGTCGGTTTCCGCCCCGTCATCGGTCACGAAGACCTCGCCATGTTCGAAGGGCGACATCGTGCCGGGGTCGACGTTCAGGTAGGGGTCGAGCTTTCGCAGCCGCACCGAGAAGCCGCGCGCCTGCAAAAGCGCACCGAGTGCCGCCGAGGCCAGCCCCTTGCCAAGCGAGGAGACCACACCGCCGGTGATGAAAACATATCGTGCCATGCAGGTCGGCTCCCCGTGATTGCCTCAAGTTTCTTGGGTTTGCCGTATCCGTTCCGGACACAGCATCACGGGATTAAAGCAGTAACAGATTCGCGATCCGCCCGCAACCGGACCGCAAGGTGTTGTGGTCGGCTTTGACCGACAAATCAAATCGTTGTGGTAGGCCCTAGTCCGCCGCGGGCGGTGCGACGGGGGCGTCGCCGGCGCTCGGCGGCAGAAGGTTGCCTTCGGGCAGGGCCGGCGTCGCCGGCGCGTCGGCGGGCGCCTCGGTCGAGGTGTCGAGAACCGAGGTGCCTTGCGATTTCTGCGCGGCGATGATGGTCAGCGTGATCGACGTCGCGATGAAGGCCGCGGCAAGGATCCAGGTCAGCTTGGTCAGCGCGTTCGCCGCCCCGCGCGCCGACATCGCGCCACCGCCGGACAGAAGCCCGCCGCCCTCCGACCGCTGCAAGAGCACGACCCCGATCATCAGGAGCGCGAGGATCAGATGGACGGTGAGGACGACGTTTTCCATGGACCGTTTGGCCTTCTCAGTTCGCTGACGCGCCTATCTAGGCGGATGGAGGCGGCAGCGCAAGGCGTTTTGCCCGGTGCCGCGCCGGCGGCGCACGACGTGCGGCAAGCCGCGTCGAGCTTCGAAGGCATTGGCGTCGTACGCCATCCGGGCACGGGCTTCGGACGCGCGGTTTGCGGTCAACATCCCGCTTGGGCAAGCCGCGGAGTGCTGCGCTCGCGAAAAAGCGGTTTCGCCTCGCCCTGCGCCCGGCTATACGGAGCCCGTTTGCCGGATAAGGAGCAAGTCGGATGGCCAATGTCGTGGTGGTGGGCGCCCAGTGGGGCGACGAGGGCAAGGGCAAGATCGTCGACTGGCTTTCCGAACGTGCCGACGTGATCGCGCGGTTCCAGGGCGGCCACAATGCCGGCCACACGCTGGTGATCGGCGACACCGTCTTCAAGCTGTCGCTCTTGCCGTCGGGGATCGTGCGCCCCGGCAAGCTCGCCGTCATCGGCAACGGCGTGGTCCTCGACCCTTGGGCGCTGTTTTCCGAGATCGACAAGCTGTCCGCGCAAGGGGTGGCGATCTCCACCGACAACCTGATGATCGCCGAGAACACGCCGCTGATCCTGCCGCTGCACCAGGACCTCGACCGCTTGCGCGAGGAGGCGGCCGGCAAGGCGAAGATCGGCACGACCGGGCGCGGCATCGGCCCGGCCTACGAGGACAAGGTCGGCCGCCGCACCATCCGGGTCGCCGACCTCGGCGACGAAGAAACGCTGGACGCGCGGCTCGACCGGCTTCTTGCCCATCACGATGCCTTGCGTTCGGGGCTTGGGGCGTCGCCGATCGACCGGGCCGAACTCAAGGCGAAGCTGATGGAGGTGGCGCCAAAGCTCCTGGCCCATGCCCAGCCGGTCTGGAAGGTGCTGGGCGAGATGCGTCGCGCCGGAAAGCGCATCCTTTTCGAGGGCGCACAGGGATCGCTTCTCGATATCGACTTCGGGACCTACCCTTACGTTACCTCCTCGACCACGATGTCGGGGATGGCGGCGACGGGGACGGGGCTCGGACCCTCGGCGATCGGGTTCGTTCTCGGCATCGTCAAGGCCTACACGACCCGGGTCGGCGAAGGCCCGTTCCCGAGTGAGCTGGAGGATGCCGACGGTCAGCGGCTGGGCGAGCGCGGTCACGAATTCGGCACGGTGACCGGCCGCAAGCGCCGCTGCGGCTGGTTCGACGCGGTGCTGGTGCGCCAGACCTGTGCGATTTCCGGCGTCAACGGCATCGCGCTCACCAAGCTTGACGTTCTGGACGGGTTCGAGACCCTGAAGATCTGCACCGGCTACGAGATCGAGGGAAAGACCTACGATTACCTGCCGACCGCCGCGGCGCTCCAGGCCAAGGTGACGCCGATCTACGAGGAGATGGAAGGCTGGTCCGAAAGCACGGCCGGCGCGCGGAGCTGGGCCGATCTTCCCGCCGCCGCGATCAAGTATGTCCGCCGGATCGAGGAGCTGATCCAGTGCCCGGTGGCGCTGCTGTCGACGAGCCCCGAACGGGACGACACGATCCTCGTCACCGATCCGTTCGCCGACTGATGGCGCTGCGCTACAAGACCCGGCGCCGGCTCTCGCTCCTGATCCTCGTCGTCGGGCTGCCGCTTTACATCGTCGCGGCGGTTACCCTCGCGGACTGGCTGTCGGCGCGCTACGGCCGGCTGCCGATCCTTGCCGAGGTTGCGGTCTATGTCGGGCTCGGGTTTCTCTGGGCGCTGCCGTTCCGCTTCGTCTTCCGGGGCGTCGGCAAGGCCGATCCGGACGAGCGGCCGGACTAGGGCGCTTTCCCGTTTGACATGAGACGGGACGATCGCGGCGCCTCGGTCCCGCGACACCCGCCCCAAAGCAAATGCGGAGCGGTCCGAAGACCGCCCCGCAGGGTACTCGTGAACATCTGGGCGATGGTCACCGCGCCGCGCGGCGCGCTTCCGACATGAACCTCGACGCCTCGGTGATCGTGAACTGGCCGCGGCTGATCTTCTGGATCTTGCCCTGGCGCAGCAGCATCCCGAACGACCGCAACCCGTCCTCGCGGCTGTATTCCTCGTCCTCGGCGACATAGGCCACCTTCCGCAGGATCTGTGGCCGCGAGAAATGCGGCAGGCCCTCGACCGTCGCGGTATAGGCCGCTGCGGCTTCGAGCATGTCCGAAAGATCCACCGCGCCGAGGCGATCGGCGAAATCGGCGAAGCTCTTGGCTTCTTCCGGCGAAACGGCGGCGTCGGCGCCCTCGTCCTCGTCGACCTCATCGTTCATGACGACCTTGCCGGCGCTGATCCGGCGCGGGCGCACCACGTTGCTGTCATTGCTCGGGCTTGAGGGCGCGTCGATGCGCTGTTCGGAGACGAGGACGAGGGGCGCCTGCCGGGTCTCGAGCGTCGGGCGGCGTGTCGTCGGCGCCGATTCGGCGGCCGGGCGGCGCGGGCGCACCGCCTTGGACAGGTCGTCGCGGTAGCGCTCGATCTCCTCGCCGGGCGCGGCGGCGCCGGTCGCGGAGGTGTCGGTGAACTTCAGCTTGCGGTCGGCGACGGTGGCGGCGACGGCGGCCTTCAGATGCGAGATCGCGGAGAAGCGGCGGCGGCTTTCGTCGCCTTCGAGCTTCGACTTGGCTTCCTCCATCAGACGCTCGACCGAGGCGTCGCCATCACCGGCATTGCCTTCGAGGATCGCGCGGCCCTCATGGCTGTCACGGCGCGCCTCGCGGGCCACATCGGCCAGTTCGCGCAGGAGATCGTCCTCGGCGTCCTGGTCGAGCCCGGTATCGCCGATCGCGGCCCCGATCCCGGCAATGAGCGCGGCATCGGCATCCTCGCCGGCGGCCTCTTCGGCTTCGTCGAAGTCCTCGTCGTTGTCCACCTCTTCGGTGAGCGCGGCGAAGATCGCGGCGCTGCGCTCTTCGACCTCGTCGCGTTGACGGTCGTCGGCGGCGACCTCGTCGGCCACTTCGTCTTCGGCGGTTTCCTCGTCCCGCGCCGCGCCCAGGGATTTGCGGAGCTCGATCATGCGGGCGGCGGCCTGACCGAAGAAGCCGGGCTTGGCCTTCGTGGCTTCGGGGGTGGTCTCCTCGGCCGCTTCGGCGTCCTCTTCGGCGGCTTCGGCTTCGATCCCTACCTCGTCCTCAAGCTCGTCCTCCGCCTCGAACGCGGCCTCGAGTTCGAGGTCGTCCTCTTCGTCGGCCTCGAGTTCGGCCTCCTCAGCGGCCTCGTCGGACGCGGCGGCAGAACCGTCCTCCGCATCAAGGCGCCAGGCGCCGAGGTCGAGCGCGGTGGCTTCGACCTCTTCTTCGGCTACGATATCTTCCGCTTCCGCTTCCGGCTCCTCGGCCGCGGCCTCGACGATCGCCTCGGCTTCGGCGGCGTCCTCTTCGGTCTCTTCGAAGTGCCCCACGACATCGGCAAGGGTGGAGTCAGCCTCTTCCTCGAATGTTTCTTCCTCGAAGATCTCTTCCGTTGCGGCGGCTTCGGGTTCGGCCTCTTCGGCGGCGATCTCTTCCTCGACAGCTTCGGCGCCGATTTCGACTTCGTCAGGTTCAGTCCCGGCCACTACGGCTTCGACGTCTTCGGCCTCATCCTCGGCCGCAACTTCAAACTCAGCCTCCGCCTCGACCTCGGCGACCGGGGCGATCTCTTCGATCTCTTCGAACGTGGCGAACCCGTCCTCTTCGGCGGCCGGTTCGGAGGTGAATCGGTCGGTCACATCGTCAAGCTCGAGCTCGAACCCGAAATCTCCGCCCGGCACGGTGGCCGAGGGCGCGAAGTCGGCGGCGGTTTCCTCGTCTTCCTGAGGCGCGGCGGGCGCTGCCTGCGCGGCGGCGACGACGGCGCGGATGCGCGAGAGCTTCGAGGCGACGCTGTCATTGTCGGTCTCGTCCCGGTCGGCCACGGGGGCGGCCTCGGGCTCTTCGTGCAGGTACTCGGCGAAGACGTCGGCGCCGGCGTCCTCTTCGGCGCCGAACTCTTCGGGCATCGTCTCTGCAACCGGTGTCGGGGCGGGTTCGGCGGCGGCCGGCGCGGCTACGGGCGCGACCGCGGCTGCGGCCGGGGCGACCAGAGCGGTCGCGGCCGGTTTCGCGGCAGGCTCGCCACCCGCGTCAGTGTCGGCGCGCAGCACGATGCCATGTTCGCTGATCTTCGCCTCGACCCGGCGCTGGATCTCGCGCTCGGCAATTCGGTGGAGCATCTCGGCGTCCGGCGTCGGCGGCTCGGCACCGAAATACCGGTCGTCGGCGGCCAGATCGCGGAAGTATTCCGCAATCGCCTTCATCGTCGAGAACGGCTCCTCGAACCCTTCGAGGGTGCACGAGAACGTGCCGTAGGAAACCGTCAGGATCTTACTTGCACCGACCATGAAAAGCTCGCTTTCTACTTTTGCCTGCCCTTGCAGACTCAGGGGGAACTATTGCGTCAGCGTGGACAAAAACGGGTAAAATGAAGGATTTTTTCGGGCCGAGATTGTGTTCTCTTGCCTTAATCGCCATCAATACTGCCATGTCACGCGGCATTGTCCAAACGTTGTCACCAATAACCCTGCTGGGCGCAGGAAATGTTGAGCGCGGAAGCCTTTACCGGGCGCTGCGCATCGCTCCCTATCTCGTAGCGGCCGATGGTGGCGCCAATGTGGCGGTGGCGGCGGGGCATGTTCCCGATGCCGTGATCGGCGATCTCGATTCGGTGAACGATGCCGCGCGGTCCGCGATTCCGGACGATCGTTTCCACTGCGTGGCGGAACAGGAAACCACGGATTTCGAGAAATGCCTGCAACGGATCGAGGCGCCGTTCATCCTCGGCCTCGGTTTCGCGGGGCCCCGTGCGGATCACACGCTCGCGGTCTGGAACGCGCTGTCACGGCACGGGCATCGGCGCTGCCTGATCCTCGGGCGCGAGGACGTGGCCTTCATCGCCCCGCGCCGGATCGGCCTTGCACTCGCGCCCGGCACGCGGGTCTCGCTCTTTCCGATGGCGGCGGTCACGGGGACGAGCCGGGGGTTGCGCTGGCCGATCGGCGGGCTCCATTTCGCGCCGGACGGGCGGGTCGGCACCTCGAACGAGGCGACAGGCCCGGTCGAGATGGAGTTCGAGGTGGCGCGGATGCTGGTGATCCTGCCGAAAGCGGCGCTTAAAGCGGCGATTGCGGGGCTGCAAGCGTCCGCGTGGTAAGCCGTTCGGCCCGCGCCAGCCGGCGTTCGCGGTGGATGACGTAGAGCCCCGAGGCGACGATGATCGCGATGCCGGTGAAGGTGAGCGCGTTGGGGAAATCGCTGAAGAAGATATAGCCCAGAAGCGTCGCGGTGACGATTTCGAGGTAGTGGAGCGGCGCCAGCGTGGAGGAGGGCGCGAATTTCAGCGCATAGGTGATCGCCATGTGGCTGACCGTCGAGGCGAGCCCGACGCAGAAGACCCAGAGCCAGAAGATCCCTTGCGGCAGGACGAAGCTGATCGGCGCCGCACCGACTGCCGTGCCGAGGCCGAGGAGCGGCAGGCAGAGCAGGGCCGCGAGGGCCGCCGTGTGGAACTGCATCGTCACCGGATGCACGTCGCGCGACAGGTGCCGCGTCACCAGCATGTAGAGCGCGAAACTGACCGCGGTGCCGAGCGGGAAGAGCGCCACGGCGCCGAAGGCGGCAAAGGACGGCTGGATCACGAAGAGCGAGCCGAGGAAACCGACGATACAGGCCGCCAGCCGGCGGGGGCCGACCTGCTCGCCAAGGACAAGCCGGCCGATGAGAAGGATCACGAACGGCTCGACGAAGACGATGGCGAGCGCATCGGCGATCGGCATGACCCGGACGGCGGCGACGAAGCAGTAGGTGGAGGCGACGAGCATCAGCGCGCGAAGCGTGGCAAGGCCGAGCGTGCGCCGGTTGAGCCGCAGCGGCAGGTTCATGAGGAGGACGACAGGGAGCATCAGAACCGCCTGCACGATCGCACGGCCAAGGACGATCACGCCCACCGGCACACCCTGGGCGGCGAGCTTCGAGGCGACGTCGATTAGGGGCGCGATGATGCAGAAGGCGATCATCAGCGCGACGCCGGGCAATATGCGGTCGGTCTGGTTCATCGCTCCGCGCTACAGCGACGGGCGGGGGGCGTCCATCCCGAAAGCGACCTCGCCGACCGTTTCGGGGATGGTCCGCTTCCGTCAGCAGTTCGGGACGTTGACCGCCAGGCCGCCGAGCGAGGTTTCCTTGTATTTCTCATGCATGTCGTGGCCGGTCTGGCGCATCGTCTCGATCGCGACATCGAGCGGCACGAAATGCTGGCCATCGCCCCTGAGCGCGAGCGAGGCGGCCGACACCGCCTTGATCGCGCCGAGGCCGTTGCGCTCGATGCAGGGCACCTGGACGAGGCCCTTCACCGGGTCGCAGGTCATGCCGAGATGGTGTTCGAGCGCGATCTCGGCCGCGTTCTCCACCTGCTCGGGCGTGCCCCCCATCACCGCCGCGAGCCCGGCGGCGGCCATCGCCGCGGCGGAGCCGACCTCGGCCTGGCAACCGCATTCGGCGCCGGAGATCGAGGCGTTGGTCTTGACAATGCCGCCGATCGCCGCCGCCGTCAGGAGGAAGTCGCCGACTTTCGACGCGGACGCCCCCGGCACGTGGCCAAGCCAGTAGCGGATCACCGCCGGCAGCACCCCGGCGGCGCCGTTGGTGGGCGCGGTGACGACCTGGCCGCCGGCGGCGTTCTCCTCGTTCACCGCCATCGCATAGGTCGACATCCAGTCGTTGATCACGTGCGGCGCGGTCAGGTTCATCCCCCGTTCGGCCAGAAGCGCCTCGTGGATCGCCTTCGCGCGGCGCCGCACCTTCAGCCCGCCGGGCAGGATCCCGTCGGTCGCAAGGCCCCGGTCGATACAGTCGTTCATCACCTGCCAGATCCGGTCCATGCCCCGGTCGAGGTCGGCGGCGGAGCGGAAATGCAGCTCGTTCGCGCGCTTCATCTCGGCGATGCTCTTGCCCGAGGCGGCGGCCATTTCGAGCATCCTCGCGGCGGTCTCGAACGGGTAGGGGCAGCCCGAGGGGGCGGCCGCCACGCGCCCGGCATTCGCGTGTTCGGCTTCGGTCAGGACAAAGCCGCCGCCGATGGAATAGTAGGTCTCCTGAAGGATCACGTCGCCCTGCGCGTCGGTCGCCATCAGGATCATGCCATTGGCATGGCCCGGAAGCGGGTGGCCGTAGTCGAAGACGAGATCGGTCGCGGGGGCGAAGCGGAGCGTCGGCAGGCCGGGCGGTGTCACGGTGCCGGTCTCGGCGATGGCGGCGAGCACCGCCTCGGCCTTCCCGGCGTCATAGGTGTCGGGCGCGAAACCGGCAAGGCCGAGGATCGTCGCCCTGTCGGTCGCGTGGCCCTTTCCAGTGAAGGCGAGCGAGCCGTGGAGCGAGGCGCGTAGCCCGTGAGGATGAAAGGGCGAAGCGCGCAGGGTTTCGAGGAACCGCGCCCCGGCGACCATCGGCCCCATCGTGTGCGACGAGGAGGGGCCGACACCGACCTTGAACATGTCGAAGACGGAGAGAAACATCGGCGTCCTTTCAGGTGGCGCTGCCCTCTGGCGGGCAGGCATAGGAGGGGTGGGTGAAGATCGTCGCGCCGAGGCCCTCGGCCTCCGCGGCGGCGCGGGCGGAAGGCCTCGTCTCCATCGCGGCGGCGACCGCGTGGAGGGCGGGGACGGCGGCAAGATCGAACCAGCCGGCCGTGTCCTGAGGGTAAAGTGCGACCCAGCGCAGGAGCGGGGGCAGGTAGCAGGTCAGGACCGATGGCGTGTCGGGCCGGAACCAGGCGGGCTGTGTCGCGGCCATCGCGTCGAGAAGCGCCAGGTGCCGGGAGATCCGGGCGCGCGTCGCGGCGGCGAAGGCCGGTACGGCCTCGGGCGCGCCGGCATGGCGTTCGGGGTAGAAGAGCATCCTGAGGTCGGCATGCAGTGTGTTCGACGTGAAGAACAGCCACTTGAGAAAGCCCGCTCGATCGGCCGATCCCGGCGCGGGCGCCATCGCGCCGTGGCGTTCGGAAAGCCAGAGGAGGATCGCCGCCGTCTCGAAGATCGGGCCGTCCGGGGTTTCCAGGGCCGGGATCAGCCCGGCGGGATTGAGCGTCCGGTAACCGGCGTTGTCCTGCTGGCGGGCGGAGCGGTCCACCAGCGCCGTTCGGTAGGGCAGGCGCAATTCCTCCAGCATCAGCCGCACGATGAGCGAGGCATTGTCAGGGGCGTAGTGGAGGACGTAGTCGGGCGCGGTTCCGGTCATCCTGCCCTTATCCTCCGGCCCGGGCGCCCGGGCGAGACGGAAAACGACGCTTTGCCGCGAAATACGCTCGGCGTCGCGGTAACACGGTCCGCCGGGCGCATAGGGCGATTTCACGCTCGCACCCGGACACCATCTTTCCTATAAGCGTCGCGTGCCACCCTGACGGAGAGAAAAATGCCGGCCGACCTGCCCCCCATCGACAAGGCGAAATTCGTGGCCGCGAAGCGTGCCGTGGCCTTCATCGAAGGCGGGATGCGCGTCGGCCTCGGCACAGGATCGACGGCGGCCTGGATGGTGCGCTGCCTTGGGGAGCGCGTCCGCAACGAGGGGCTGAAGATCACCGGGGTTCCGACATCGAGCCGCACCGCCGCGCTCGCCCGTGAGGAGGGCATCGAGGTCGTCACGCTTGACCAGGCACGCTGGCTCGACCTGACGATTGACGGGACCGACGAATTCGACGCCGACCTCAACCTCATCAAAGGGGGCGGCGGGGCGCTTCTACAGGAAAAGATCGTCGCGACCGCCTCCGACCAGATGATCGTCATCGCCGATGCGGCGAAGGAGGTTGCCCATCTCGGGGCCTTCCCGCTGCCGATCGAGGTGATCGGCTTCGGCTGGCAGACCTCCAAGGCGCTTGTCGAGGAAATGCTGGTGTCGCTGGACGTTCTTGGGCGCGAAATCACGCTCAGGATGAATGGCGACCGGCCCTATATTACCGACGAGGGCAACCATATCCTCGACCTCCATCTCGGCCGGATCGGCAATGCCCGGCAACTCGCGCTGGCGCTCAACCAGGTGCCGGGCGTGGTTGAAAACGGGCTTTTCATCGATATCTGTGATCGCGTCATCATCGGTCACGGCGACGGCCAGGTGGAGACGCGCGACATCAATACCGGCGCGGTCGAACGCGAGCGGATCGAGTTCGCGGAAACCGACAACCTCTTCACCGATCTCGGGGAGTGAGGCCAGACAACGGGGGCCGGATGGCGTTCGACTACGATCTCTTCGTCATCGGTGGCGGGTCTGGTGGTGTCCGGGCGGCGCGGATCGCGGCCGGGGAGCATGGCGCCAGGGTGGCGCTGGCGGAAGAATACCGGATGGGCGGCACCTGCGTCATCCGGGGCTGCGTTCCGAAGAAGCTGATGGTCTTCGCGTCGTCCTATGCCGCCGCGATGGAGGATGCGCGTGCCTATGGCTGGGACGTCAAGACGGGTCCCTTCGACTGGACGGTGTTCCGCGCCAAGCTCGATGCCGAACTCGACCGGCTGGAACGTGTCTACCGCGCCGGGCTCGACCGGGCCGGGGTAACGGTCCACGACTGCCGCGCCACGGTCGAGGATCCGCACACGGTGCGGCTGGCGGATGGCGGGACCGTCACGGCAAAGCACATCCTGATCGCCACCGGCGGCAGGCCCTTCGTGCCGGAGATGGCGGCGACGGCCGGGGCCATGACCTCGAACGACATCTTCAAGATGGACGCCTTGCCGAAATCCGTGCTGATCGTCGGCGGCGGCTTCATCGCCTGCGAGTTCGCCTGCATCCTGAACGGAATGGGCGTCCATGTGACGCAATATTATCGCGGCGAACAGATCCTGCGCGGGTTCGATGGCGAGGCGCGGGGGCATATCGCCGAACTCATGCGCGAGAACGGCGTCAACCTGCATGTCGGCACCGACGTGCTTGGGATGAAGCGCGTCGAGGGCGGCACCTGGGTCAAGTCCACCGACGGGCGCGAGGCGGTCTATGACGCCGTCGTCTACGCGACGGGCCGTGTGCCGAACACCGAGGGGCTTGGTCTCGATGAGGTGGAGGTGAAGCTCGGGCGCCAGGGAGAGGTGGTCGTCGACGAATGGTCGCAGACCGCCGTGCCGTCGATCTTCGCGGTGGGCGACGTGACGGACCGCATCAACCTGACGCCGGTCGCGATCCGCGAGGGCCACGCCTTCGCCGACACGATTTTCGGCGCGAAGCCCACCAGGGCGGACCACGAGCTGGTGGCGAGCGCGGTCTTCACCCAGCCGGAATTCGGCACCGTCGGCATGACCGAGGAAGCGGCGCGGGACGATCGGCCGATCGAGGTCTACGCGACCTCGTTCCGCCCGATGCAGTCGGCCTTCGCCGGACGGCCCGACCGGGTGATGATGAAGCTTATCGTCTGCGCCGAGACGCGCAGGGTTCTCGGCTGCCATATCGTTGCCCCCGGCGCGGGCGAGATGATCCAGTTGGCCGCCGTGGCGATCAAGATGGGCGCCACGAAAGAGGATTTCGACCGCACCGTCGCCGTCCACCCGGTCATGGCCGAGGAACTGGTGACGTTGCGAAAGCCGGTCCGGACGGCTTGATTTTCACGAGATAAAGACCAGTTGGGATGTGACATGCGAATGCGAATGACGGGGAGAGTGAACTGATGGCTGGAAGCGGAGGCCCCTGGGGCGGTGGCGGATCCGACGGCGACGACGACAACGACCGGCCGGGTGGCCGGGGCGGGCGTCGTCCGGGCGAGGGGCCGCAGATCCCCGAGATCGAGGAGATCGTCAAGAAGGGCACCGAACAGCTGCGCGTCCTGATGGGCGGGCGCGGCGGGCCGCGCGGGCCGGTGAACGGCGGCGGCGGCGGCCCGTCGGGGCCGGCCCTCACGCGCGGGACGCTGGGAATCGCGGTGCTGGCGGCGGCGGGTCTCTGGGCCTTCGCGTCGTTCTATACGGTGAAGCCGGAAGAGCAGTCGGTGGAACTGTTCCTGGGCAAGTTCTCATCCATCGGCGAGCCGGGCCTGAACTTCGCACCGTGGCCGGTCGTCACCGCGAACGTGATCCCGGTCACGCCGGAACGGACCGAGGATATCGGAGTCGGGCGTGGCGGGTCGGATAGCGGGCTGATGCTGACCGGCGACGAGAACATCGTCGACATCGACTTCCAGGTCGTCTGGAACATCAACGATTCGCAGAAATACCTCTTCAACCTGCGTGACCCCGAACTGACGATCAACGCGGTGGCCGAGGCGTCGATGCGCGAGATCATCGCGCAGTCGCAACTCGCCCCGATCCTCAACCGCGACCGCGGCATCATTGCCGAGCGGCTGAAGGAGCTGATCCAGTCGACGCTCGACAGCTACGAATCCGGCCTGAACATCGTGCGGGTGAACTTCGACCGCGCCGATCCGCCGCGCGAGGTCATCGACGCGTTCAAGAACGTGCAGTCGGCCGAGCAGCAGCGCGACCGCTTGCAGAAAGAGGCCGACGCCTATGCAAACACGGTGCTCGCCGGGGCGCGCGGTCAGGCCGCGCAGCTTCTGGAAGAGGCCGAAGGCTACCGCGCCCAGGTCGTGAACCAGGCGGAAGGTGAGGCGAGCCGCTTCTCGGCGGTTCTGGCCGAATACGCGAAGGCGCCGGAGGTGACGCGCAAGCGTCTCTACCTCGAAACGATGGAAGAGGTGATGGGCCGGGTCGACAAGGTCATCATCGACGAGAACCAGGGCGGGCAGGGTGTCGTGCCCTATCTGCCGCTGAACGAGCTTGGCAAGAAACCGGCGACGACCGGGGGGAGCAACTGATGAACCGCGCAACCCTTCTTCTTCCCGTCGCAGTCATCGCCATCGCAGCGGCGCTCTCGTCGATCTTCATCGTCGACGAGCGCGAAAAGGCGCTCGTTCTCCAGTTCGGCCAGATCAAGGCCGTGCGCGAGGAGCCGGGGCTCTACTTCAAGCTGCCGATCATCCAGGAGGTCGTACGTTACGACGACCGTATCCTTGGCCTCGACGTCGATCCGCTGGAGGTGACGCCGCTCGATGACCGGCGTCTGGTCGTCGACGCCTTCGCGCGCTACCGCATCGCCGATGTGCAGCGCTTCCGACAGGCCGTCGGCGCCTCGGGCGTGGCGCTGGCCGAGAACCGCATCGACACGATCCTGCGCGCGCAGACGCGCGAGGTTCTGGGCTCCGTCACCTCGTCCGAGATCCTATCGGCTGACCGCGCCTCCTTGGCCGGGCGCATCCGCGAAGCCTCGCGCAACGAGGCCAGCTCGCTCGGCGTCGACATCATCGACGTGCGGCTGAAGCGCACCGA
Source organism: Defluviimonas sp. SAOS-178_SWC (assembly GCF_039830135.1). NCBI lineage: Bacteria > Pseudomonadati > Pseudomonadota > Alphaproteobacteria > Rhodobacterales > Paracoccaceae > Albidovulum > Defluviimonas sp. SAOS-178_SWC. The sequence goes on from NZ_CP156081.1 coordinate 1,402,914, forward strand.
CCTGCCGGAACAGAACCTCGACGCGACCTTCGCCCGGATGCGGGCGGAACGCGAACGCGAGGCCGCCGACGAGGTGGCGCGCGGGAACGAGGCCGCGCAGCGCGTGCGCGCGCAGGCCGACCGCACCAAGGTCGAACTCGTCTCGGACGCCCAGCGTCAGGCCGAGATCATCCGCGGCGAGGCCGATGCGCGACGGAACGCCGTCTTTGCCGAGGCCTACGGCGCGAACCCCGAATTCTTCGACTTCTACCGGTCGCTCGCCGCGTACCGGGCGGGCCTTCTCGCGGGGAATTCGACGATGGTCATGGCGCCGGACAGCGAGTTCTTCGACTATCTGAAGTCGGCCAGTCCGAAGCCCTGACGAATGCAGGGCTTCGCGCTCATCCTCCTGGCTATCGGGCTGGTTCTGTCGCTGGAGGGGCTGGTGCTTGCACTGGCCCCTTCGCGCATCGACGAGATCCTGGAACTGATCCGGCGGATGCCGGTGGAAACCCGCCGGAACCTCGGCCTTGGCGCCGTCGCGCTGGGCGTCGCGCTCATTTGGCTTGCGACCGGGCTTGCGGGCTGAGACAATCACATGGCGACCGCAAGGGTCGATCACATCGAGTTGAGGATGCGCGACGGAGTTTGAATTGCGCCGCCGCGTTCCTACTTCGATGGTAAAGACGGTGTCCGGCCGACGGACGGCCCGATGCCGGCATGGGAAGAACAGGGAGTTTTGTGTGAAACCTCAGGCGATCACTCTGCAGGCATCCGCCGACCGGCCGAAGGCCGCGATGGGGATGATTTGGGCGCTGATGCTGGCGGCGGCGCTGGCGATGGGCCAGGTCATTCGGGCCGAGGCACGCGCAGCCCCAGAAAGCTTCGCCGACCTGGCCGAGAAGATCAGCCCCTCCGTCGTGAACATCACCACGACCACCACGGTCGCGGCGCCGACCGGTGGCGGCCCGATCGTGCCCGAGGGTTCCCCCTTCGAGGACTTCTTCCGCGATTTCGGTGGCCCCAACGGGCCGCGCGGGCCGCAGCGGTCGAACGCGCTCGGCTCCGGTTTCGTGATTTCCGAGGACGGCTACATCGTCACCAACAACCACGTCATCGAGGGGGCGGACGAGATTTCGGTCGAGTTCTTCTCGGGCAAGACGCTCGATGCGGAACTGGTGGGAACCGACCCCAAGACCGACATCGCGCTTCTCAAGGTCACGAGCGACGAACCGTTGCCCTTCGTCAACTTCGGCAATTCCGACGTGATGCGCGTGGGCGACTGGGTCATGGCGATGGGCAACCCGCTGGGCCAGGGTTTCTCGGTCTCGGCCGGCATCGTTTCGGCGCGCAACCGTGAGCTCAGCGGCACCTATGACGATTTCATCCAGACCGACGCCGCCATCAACCGCGGCAATTCGGGCGGTCCCTTGTTCAACATGGACGGCGAGGTGATCGGCGTGAACACCGCGATCCTCAGCCCCAATGGCGGCTCGATCGGCATCGGCTTCTCGATGGCGTCGAATGTCGTGTCGAAAGTTGTCGGCCAACTCAGGGATTTCGGCGAGACGCGGCGCGGCTGGCTTGGCGTCCGCATCCAGGACGTGACCCCGGACGTCGCCGAGGCGATGGGGCTTGCGGTCGCGCGCGGTGCCCTCATCACCGATGTTCCGGACGGCCCGGCGAAGGACGGCGGCATGATGGCCGGTGACGTCATCACCTCGTTCGACGGGGTGGAGGTTGCAGACACCCGCGAACTGGTGCGCCGTGTCGCCGATGCCGAGGTCGGCAAGGCGGTGCGGGTCGTGGTCCTGCGCGAGGGCAAGAGCCAGACATTGCTGATCACGCTCGGCCGTCGCGAGGCGGCGGAAGGCGAGACGGTGCAGACCTCGGCCGAACCGACCGAACCTGTCGCCAAGGATGTGCTCGGCATGACCCTGAACGTCCTGACGGACGAGCAGCGCGGCGAGCTTGGGCTGGCCGACGATGCGAGCGGTCTCGTGATCACCGATATCGACCAGGCGAGCGAAGCCTTCGAAAAGGGGCTCCGCTCTGGCGACGTGATCACCGAGGCCGGGCAGCAGAAGGTGGCGAGCCTTTCCGATCTGGACGCGCGCATCACGGAGGCGAAGGATGCCGGGCGCAAGTCGCTCCTCCTCCTCATCCGGCGGGGTGGCGATCCGCGCTTTGTGGCGCTGTCGGTCGAATAGGTCCCGATCCCATGTGGACCGGAAAGCGCCCCTCGCGGGGGCGCTTTTCTTTTGCGGCGTGCCTCGGCGCGGTGCCCGTCAGATGGGTCGCCCCGGTCGCAATCGGTCCGCTGGGCCGATCATGGCGTGTGGGCACCCTCGACCTCGACCATGATCAGGGCGCATGCGGCGGACGGGGTGTCCGCCGCGACGCACGCGCGAAAGCGGGCCGGCCTGACCCGAACGTGATGTAGAGGGCGAGGCTCGCCACCACGACCGCGCCGCCGAGGATCATCGGCGCGGTCAGCGGCTCTCCGGCAAAGGCATAGACCCAGACCGGGCCGAGCACGGTTTCGAGCAGGAGAAGCAGGCTCACATTCGCGGCGGCCGTGTGCCGCGAGGCCTGGGTGAGGGCGAGGAAGGAGGCCGGCAGGATCACGAGGCCGCTGACCGCGATGGCGGCGATGTTGCCTGCCGCCGCAGCCACCGGTCCGCCTGAAAGCGCCAGTCCCGCCAATCCCGCCAACATCGCGCCAGAGCCGATCGCCGGCATAATCGGCACGGCCCGTGCGTGCCGGATGATCACGAAGCTCAGCGCCAGCATCGCCGCGACGCCCAGCCCGGCGACCGCGCCCAGGACAGACGCGCGGTCGAGCGTGATGTCACCGCTTTCGCTGCCGAAGACCGCGATGGCGATCCCGGCGAGGACCGCTGCTGTCGCGATCCAGGTCGCCCGGCCGGTGGCCTCGCCGCCGACGAGGCGGGCGAAGAGGGCGGCAAAGACCGGCACCGTGGCGACCCCGAAAAGGACGACAGGCACCGGCGCCATCGCGATCCCGAGCGAAAACAGCGTGGCGTTGAGCGCGTGGCACAGGATGATCGCGATCCCCGCCCGCGATCGCAGCGCCCGACGCCCTTGCGCACCGCCGAAGAGCCAGAGCGTGATCAGCACCGCGCCCATCAGGAGCCCGCGCCAGGCCAGCATCTGGAACCCGTCCATTCCCGACCAGCGCATGAAGAGCGTGTCGGGCGTCAGGATCAGCGCGCCGAAACCGGCAAGCGCGAGACCGTATAGCGGATGGCGGGTCATGGAAGCTCCGGCTTGGACGGCCCTTCCTATCGTGCTTCGCGGGTCCGGTGTACCGGAAATCGACGCGCTCCGGCTGTGATCAGGGCTGTCCGGCGGTCTCCGGTGGCGGCAGCCACATGGGTCTGCCTCTGGGTGGAGAAATTTCTTTTGAAAACAGGGGGGGGCGCAATCTTGGTGCAGAGCTGAGATTGCCTCTTTTGTCAGAAAGGTTTGCCTCTCATGGGCCGCGTCGAGTTCGCCAACGCCCGAAGCTCCGTTCAGGCAGCGCGTGGCGAACGGCTGGAAGGAGCCCAAATTGACCCAATGCCATACGACCTATGATTGCCAGTATTCACAAATCGTGCGACCAAATGTGAATGATAAACCGCAACCAAATGTTCGAACTCATGCTGGGAGTTGATCCAGCGTTTTCAAAGCTCTGGAGTGAATTCACCGATGAGTGGTCAAACGAGCCCGAAGACCTTCCACACTATCTCTTGATTTCTGATGTCGTTCGCAAGTGCTCAAGAATGCTTGCTGAAGGCGAAAAACATAATGTTGGCAAGGTTTTTGAGGTTGTTGAGAGATGGCTTGTTGAAGGTGATCCATACGTCAGACAGGTTGCTACAGTTGGATTTATCGAAGATTTACAGAACGCGAATCTTCACGATGGAACGGAGCCCAGAGATTTCATTCAATTTCTGGGGCCAGAAAGCTCCTATTGGTGGACGAAAGTGGAGCGGTTTTGGAACCACGGTGAACCTTTAGTGGATGACCGATAGCGTACCGATAGTTCAATGTCGAACGGCAGCTTCGTCCGCGACAGCCCGGTCAGAGGCTATATTTCTGACGAAAAGGGCAGAACTATGTGGTCCAGCCCATCCGGGCCTTTGGGCCGCAGCCGGGCTTGAGAAGTTCATCGAGCATGTCGGTGATATCCTCGATCCGTTCGGCGACGACATGGACGACCTCGCTGTCGCGCTGGAGGCGGCCGGTCACCCTGAGAAGCCGGCCGGCGACGACGGCGCGGCGAAACCGCTCGAAGACCTTGCGCCAGATGACGACATTGGCCACCCCGGTCTCGTCCTCCAGCGTGAGGAAGGTCACGCCCTTCGCGGTACCCGGACGCTGCCGCACCAGAACCAGCCCGGCCACCGTCACCCGCGCCCCGCCGGGCGGCTCGTCGAGCCGTGCATGCGGGATCGCCGAGGGCGGGCGGGGCCAGTCGGAGAGCGGGGTATAATCGGTCAGCATGAGAACAATAATAGAACATTCACCACTTCGCGCAAGGGGCCGCCCGGCTCTGGCAAATGCCGGAAATTTCGCCTATGTCGGCCGGACGGAAGACCGAAGGCGAAGGCAGGCTCATGGCGAAGATCACTTACGTGGAATTTGGCGGCACCGAACATGTGGTGGATGTCCCGAACGGGCTGACCGTAATGGAGGGCGCGCGCGACAACGGCATTCCGGGGATAGAGGCCGATTGCGGCGGCGCCTGCGCCTGTTCGACCTGCCATGTCTATGTCGATCCGGCCTGGGTCGAGAAGCTTCCCGGGCGCGACGCGATGGAAGAGGACATGCTCGACTTTGCCTATGAGCCTGATCCGGTCCGTTCGCGGCTGACCTGCCAGATCAAGGTGACCGAGGCGCTCGACGGGCTGAAGGTCTTCATGCCCGAAAAGCAGATCTGATGCGGGCAGGGGCGCGGCGCCAATCGTCGCGCCCGTGGCGGCGGCAGGCCCGCCGCGCGCTGATACCGGTCGCCCTTTGGCTGGCCGCGACCGGCATGGCCGTACCTTCCGTCGCCGCGGATATCGTCGCGGCCGAATACGGCGAGCCCACCACCCGTTACCCGCATGGCGCGCTCGGCGATCCGGTGGAGCATGCCCGCCTCACGGTCCGGCTCTCCGACGGGCAGCGCCTCGCGGCCCGCATTCCCGATGCGCTCGTCTTCGAGGATACCGCACCGCGGCTCGCCGACCTCGACGGGGATGGCGGGAACGAGATCATCGTCGTCGAAAGCCACGAAGGGCAGGGCGCGCGGCTCGCGGTCTGGGGCCTCGTCGACGGCCGGCTTGTCCGCCGCGCCGCCACCCCCTTCATCGGCCGCCGCTTCCGCTGGCTTGCCCCCGTTGGCGCCGCCGATCTCGATGACGACGGCCAGGTCGAGATCGCCTATGTCGAGACCCCGCATCTGGGAAAGACCCTGAAGATCGTCCGTCTCGCGGGCGACCGCCTTCTCCCCGTCGCCGAGGCGAAGGGCCTGACCAATCACCGCCTTGGCGATCCCTTCATCCAGGGCGGGATCGCGGTCTGCGACGGTCGCCCGACGATCCTCACGGCCGATGCCGGCTGGACCCGGATCGTCGGGACGACCTTCGCCAAGGGCCGGCTGACCTCCCGCCATCGTGGCCCCTATCGCGACAAGCAAGACCTCGACAGCCCGTCGGGCTGCGACTGAGTCAGGTCAGGAGATAATCCACCGGTGTCACCGGCTCGGGCGGCGTCAGCCCGAGATGCGGGGCAAGCGAGATTTCCACCGTCCGGCACATCGCGTCGAGCGGCAGGCCGTTCGGCGTCGCGCCGAAGGGATGGCCGAGTTCCTCTGTCACCTCGGCGAGTCCGAAGAAGACATAGGCGACGACCCCCGCGAAAACCGGCGTCAGCCAGCCCGCCGAGTCGATCAGGCCGAGCGGCAGAAGCAGGCAGTAGAGCCAGACGGTGCGGAAGATCAGCAGCGAATAGACGTAAGGCAGCGGCGTGTTCACCAGCCGCTCGCACCCCGCCTGCGCATAGGCGATGGCGGCAAGGCGCTGGGCGAGCGCCCGCTTCCCGTAGCCGTCGAGCGTGCCGTCCCGCGCGGCGCCGGTCAGTTCGACCGCGATCGCGTCGAGCGCGGCGCAGGGCGGATGCGGGCCGTCCGGCAGGTCGGCCACCCACTCCGCCGCCTTGCCGTCCGCTGTCCGGCGCAGGTTCGCCCGGTGCAGATGGAGGAAGGCGAGCGCCAGCCGCAACACCCGCTCCCGCCTGGCTTGCGCGGTCAGGAACAGGTCCGTCTCGCGCCCCAGCGCCCGCATGTCGGCGATCAGCTGGCCCCAGAGCTTGCGCGCCTCCCACCAGCGGTCGTAGGCGGCGTTGTTGCGAAAGCCGAGGAAGAGCGACAGCGCGATACCGAAGACGGTGAAGGGCGCGATGTTCGGATGGGTCAGTTGCAGCCAGTTGCGGTCGACGAGCAGGACGGCGAGCGCGAAGGCCGCGACGATTCCGACTTGCGGCAGGATCTTCAGGATGATCGACCCGCGCGTCGCGAAGAGCAGTTCCCAAAGGCGCGGCTTGTCGCGGAGGATCATGGCTTACCCAAGCGCCCGCCAGCCGATGTCGCGGCGGCAGAACCCGCCCGGCCAGTCGATCCGGTCCACCATCGCATAGGCGCGGTCCCGTGCTTCGGTCAGAGTCGCCCCCCGTGCCGTGACGTTCAGCACCCGCCCGCCCGAGGCGACGATGGACCCGTCGCGCGCGGCGGTCCCGGCATGAAAGACCATGTGCGCGGAATCCTCCGGCAGTTCCTCCAGCCCCCGGATCTGCGATCCCTTGGCATAGGCGCCCGGATAGCCATCTGCCGCCATCACCACCGTCAGCGCGTGATCGTCGGCCCAGTTGGCGGTCGCCGAACCCAGCCGCCCTTCGGCGCAGGCATGGATCAGGTCGAAGGCCTGCGCACCGAGGCGCATCATCAGGACCTGGCATTCCGGGTCGCCGAAACGGACGTTGTATTCGACGAGCCGGGCGCAGCCGTCCTTGATCATCAGCCCTGCGTAAAGCACGCCCTGAAACGGCGTGCCGCGGCGCGCCATCTCGGCCACGGTCGGTTTGACGATCTCGTCCATCGCCTGTTTCAGCACCGCGTCGGTCAGGACCGGCGCCGGGGAATAGGCGCCCATTCCGCCGGTATTCGGGCCGGTATCGCCGTCGCCGACGCGCTTGTGATCCTGCGCGGTGCCGATGGACAGCACGTCCGTCCCGTCGCAGAGAACGAAGAGCGAGGCTTCCTCGCCCTCCATGAATTCCTCGATCACGACCTCCGCCCCCGCCGCTCCGAAGGCGCCGCCGAAGATCTCGGCCAGCCCCTCCAGCGCCTCATCCAGAGTCATCGCGACGATCACGCCCTTGCCGGCCGCCAGCCCGTCGGCCTTGATGACGATCGGCGCGCCTTCTCGGCGCACATGAGCCTCGGCGGCGGCAAGATCGGTGAACCGCGCATAGCCCGCCGTGGGGGCGGCGCAAGCATCGCAGATTTCCTTGGTGAACGCCTTCGACGCCTCGAGCCGCGCCGCCTCCGCCGAGGGTCCGAAGGTCAGGATCCCCGCGGCCCGCAGCGCATCCGCCACCCCGGCGGCAAGCGGCGCCTCGGGGCCGACGATGACGAAATCCACCGCGTTCTCCTCGGCGAAACCGACCACTGCCGCCCCGTCCATGATGTCGAGATCGGCGCATTCGGCCAGCATCGCGATCCCGGCATTCCCGGGCGCCACGATCAGCCGGTCGCATTTGGGGTTCTGCTTGACCGCCCAGGCCAGGGCATGTTCGCGGCCGCCGCCGCCCAAGATAAGGATATTCATCGCCGCCCCCGCTTGGCCTCGTGTTTCCCGCGTTCTAAGGTCGGGGGCGAACGGATACAAGGCGAGCCATGGACATCTTCGAAGAGACCGGCCCCGGCGCCAATGCCCACGAATTCACCGTCTCGGAAATCTCCGGCGCGGTGAAGCGGGTGATCGAGGGCGAGTTCGGCCATGTCCGCGTCCGGGGCGAGATCGGGCGCGTGTCGCGTCCCGCCTCCGGCCACATCTATTTCGACCTCAAGGACGACCGCTCGGTCATCGCCGCCGTGTCCTGGAAAGGGCAGGCGGTGCGGCTGTCGGTCCGGCCCGAAGAGGGGATGGAGATCATCGCCACGGGACGGCTGACTACCTTCCCCGGCCAGTCGAAATACCAGCTGATCGTCGAGGATATCGCCCCTGCCGGCATGGGCGCCCTCATGCTGATGCTGGAAAAGCGCCGCGCCGCACTCGCGGCCGAGGGGCTTTTCGCCGAGGCCCGCAAACAGGCGATCCCCTACCTCCCGGAGGTGATCGGCGTCGTGACCTCGCCTTCGGGCGCCGTGATCCGCGACATCCTGCATCGCCTGCGCGACCGCTTCCCGCGCCGGGTGCTGATCTGGCCCGTCGCCGTGCAGGGCGAGAAATGCGCCCCCGAGGTCGCGGCCGCGATCCGGGGCTTCAACGCGCTGCCCGAGGGTGGCCCGATCCCGCGCCCCGACCTTCTCATTGTCGCGCGGGGCGGCGGATCGCTCGAAGATCTCTGGGGATTCAACGAAGAAATCGTCGTCCGCGCCGCCGCCGAAAGCGCGATCCCGCTGATTTCCGCCGTGGGGCACGAGACCGACACGACCCTCATCGACCATGCCGCCGACCGCCGGGCGCCGACACCGACGGCGGCGGCCGAAATAGCGGTGCCGGTCCGCATCGACCTTCTCGCCTGGACCGGCGAGCAGGGCGCGCGGCTTGCCCGCGCCATCGCGCAGCGGACCGACACGCGGCGGCAGCGCCTGACCGATCTCGCCCGCGCCCTCGGCCGGCCCGAAACGCTCCTCGACCCCGCCCGTCAGCGCTACGACCTCTGGTCCGACCGGCTCGGCCCTGCGCTCCATGCCGCCGCCACCCGCAAACGCGCGGGCTTCAATACCGTGGCGGGCCGGCTCCACCCCGGCCTCCTCACCGGCTTCATCGCCCGCGAACGGCGCTTCCTGAAGGACCGCGCCGACCGCCTGGCGCCTGCTGTCGCGCGCCTTGCCCGCGATGCGGTGCGCGAGAACGCGCGCCGCCGCGCCGATCTCGACCGGATCGCCGCCCGCCTTGCCGCCGCCCAAGCCACGCGGTTCGCCACGCTCGCCGACCGCCTCGCCAGCCTCGACCGCACCCGCCAGACGCTCGGCTATACCGAGACCCTGAAACGCGGCTATGCGGTCGTCCGGGCGGACGGCGCCGTCGTCACCACGAAGGCCGCGGCCGAAACCGCCGCCGCGCTCGAGATCGAGTTTCATGACGGCCGCGTTCCGGCGCTGCCCGGCACGACCGCGAAACCGAAGCGGGCGAAATCCGATCCGCCGACCGATCAGGGCAGCCTCTTCTAGGCCCGTACTCTTCTTCTGTTCCCAAATACTCCGGGGGTCGTCCGTTGGTGCGCCATTGGTTCGAGAACCAATGGACGAAGGGGTGAAACCCCCGGCGGGTCGGCCCGCCGACGGCGGGACGAACGCCCTCAGACGCCGACATTCGGCCCGAGGCAGGCCATCGGCTCGGGGCTCTCCTCGACCGCGATCAGGGGCAGGCCGAAGGGATCGCCGCGAAACCGCGCGAGCAGCCCGTCCTCGGTGTCGAAGAAGGTCCAGCATTGCGGATCGGGGTTGTCCTCGTAGACGAAGCAGATGAAGCCGCTGTCCTCGTACCATTCGCCCTTGCGGCAATCGTCGCCGAGGAAGGCCCAGATCACCTTGCGGCCGGGCAGGTACTGCTCGACCCCGTAAGAAAGCCCGCCGGAATTGTAGTAGAGCGTCCGCCCCACCGTCGCCGCGTCGAACTCCGCCGCCGTCATCGGCGGGCCCGGTTCCGCTCCTGCGGCGGGGAAGGCCAGACAGAGGCTCAGAAGGGCGGCCGCCTTGCGCATCGGGACTCCTCGATCAGGTGATCTCCGGCCCCAGCATGCCAGAGCGCCCATCATCCGGCCAGCCCCGCCGGGGAGTTTCGCGCCGGGGTCCGGCTCAGCTCTTGGCGCGGACAAGGGCGAGGGGGCGGTGCATCACCCGGTACCAGATGTGCGGGATCAGCGCGATCGTGGCCATCGCCGGCAGCGAATAGGGCAGGATCGGCGCCCGTCCGTCCGGCGAAAGCTGAAGCTCCGTATAAGGCCGGGAGGGATGGGCATGGTGATCGGCATGGCGCGGCGCGTTCAGCATCATCAGCCCCGACATCGGGTGCGGCGCGTCCCAGCTGTGCTGCAGGCCCGCCGGCTCGGTCGCACCCGACGGCATCTTCCGCCGCAGGAGACCGTAATGCTGGACGTAATCCGACAGAAGGAGCTGCATCTGCGCATGGGCGCACAGGAGGAGATAGGCCAGAAGCCCGTCGAAGCCGAAGAGCGTCAGCATCAGCCCGACGAACCCCAGCGCCCCGGCGATGTAGATCGTATAGGGGTTGAGGTTGCCGAGACCGCCTGCCTCCCGCTTGGCGCGCAGGTTCTCCTCCATCTCGTATCCCGCGACGAAGGCGCCCGGCCAGGCGCGGGCGGCGAAGAGGTAGAAGTTCTCACCCTCGGCCGCGGTGTTCGGGTCGTCCGTCGTCGCGACGAAACGGTGATGCACCAGCCGGTGGGCCGAAGTGTGATGACCGAAGAGAAGCGAGATATAGACCCACATGCCCAGCCGGAAGAGCCGCTTGTCGGAGCGGTGGATCAGTTCGTGCGCATTGGAATTCGACACTTGCCCGAACCAGAGCCCGAAGGCGAGGAAGGTCGCGATCCAGCCGAAAAAGCCAAAGCCCGCGCCGCCTGACAAGGCCCAGACCGCGAAGACGAGCAATCCGAAATGAAGCGCCGCGAGCACGACCGACAGCCGGTCGGCCATCTCGGTCACGAGCGGCGCCGGACCTTTCAGCCCCCGCCGCTTGGCGATCTCGTCGATCGCGAAGAGGACACCGGTCATCCAGAGAAGCGCCAGAAGGCTGAAGACACCGCCAAACCCGCCCGCGAGCAGGAGGAGCGGAACCGGCAGGAGCGTGGCGAGAAGATACGGACGCAACGGACGCCAGCGTTCCCCGGCCTCGGCGAGCTTCGCCTTCAGGTCGGGGCCGGGCCTGGCATCGGCAACGAGGGCGGCGACGGCCTCCGCCTCGTCCGGCGCATCGGTCGCTGTCTCGGCCGCGTCGACGATCGCGGCGATGTCGGGATCGCGCGGCGCGCTTGTGCCCTCCGCCGGGGCCGGCGGACGGCGCGGTCGCACGACCCGCCCCTTGGCCGATTCGGCGGGCGCTTCCTGCGCCACGACGCGCAGATGCGGCGGCTGCTTCGCGCGGCTTTCCGGTGGCGGGGCGGTGTCCTCGAACGGTTCCGCCCCGCCCTCAAGGGCCGAGATGACCGCGCGCAGCGCCGCTGCGTCGTCCGATTGCTCGATCTTGCTCACCGCGTATAACTCCCGCTTCGTCCCGTCAGGTCGGCTGGATCGAAGATTAGGGGATATTCAAGGCAAAATCTTGGCAATGACAGAGGGGATGGCGCGATCATGACCGCCATGTCACGGGGCGGCGCGGATGGCCCCCGCAAGAATGCCCTTCGTTTTCAGCAGCCGCGGACCCGCCCGGTGCCGCGATCCGGCCTCTGACCCTTCCATCGCCGCCGCGAAACGACTAGGTGAGGGGCAGGGTCAATCAGCCGGGACCGCCGATGTCGCTCTTCAGGAAGCTCAAGGACAAGCTCTTCAAATCCTCCTCGAAACTCGAAGAGGGGCTGGAGGCGATCGTCGCCGAGGGCGCGGCGGAGGACGAGCTTGCCGAGGCGACCGCGCCCGAGCGCGAGCCGATCCCCGCGCCACGGCCCGAACCTGGGCCGGAACCGGAGCCCGAACCGATTCCCGCCCCGGCGCCGGAGCCCGAGCCGGAACCACTGCCCGAGATCGTGCCGGAACCTGAGCCTGCGCCCGAGCCGGCGCCGGCATCGCCAGAGATCCCGCGCCCGGCGCCCGAGATCCCGGCCGAACCGCCCGTTGAAACCCCGCCCGCGCCGGCCGAGATGCCGGAACCGGCCCCGGCCGAGATGCCCGAGCCCGGTCCGATGGAAATCCCCGGCGAGACGATGTCGGTCTCAGACGCGCCGCTGGCCGAACGTCCCGGTTTCCTCGGTCGTCTCTTCAAGCGGCCGGGCGCCGCCGCCGCGCCGCGCCGGGTGCTCGACGACGCGATGCTCGAAAGCCTCGAGGAGCTTCTGATCCAGTCCGACATGGGCGTCGACACCGCGCTTCGGGTCGCGGCCAACCTCGCCGAAGGACGGATGGGCCGGAAGCTTTCGGTCGACGAGATAAAGGGGCTTCTGGCCGCCGAGATCGCGCGGATCATGGAGCCGGTCGCCAAACCGATGCCGCTTTACAAGACCAGGCCGCAGGTCGTGCTTGTCGTCGGCGTCAACGGATCCGGCAAGACCACCACGATCGGCAAGCTTGCGAGCCAGTTCCGCGCCGCCGGCAAGAAGGTGGTGATCGCGGCGGGCGACACGTTCCGCGCGGCGGCCGTCGAACAGCTTCAGGTCTGGGGCGACCGTGCCGGGGTGCCGGTGATGACCGCGCCGGAAGGATCCGATCCCGCAAGCCTTGCCTTCGACGCGATGACGAAGGCGCAAGCCGAGGGCGCCGACCTTCTGATGATCGACACGGCCGGGCGTTTGCAGAACCGGCAGGACTTGATGGAGGAACTGGCGAAGATCGTCCGCGTCATCCGCAAGAAGGATCCGGACGCACCGCACAACACGCTTCTCGTCCTCGACGCGACGACGGGCCAGAACGCGCTGAGCCAGGTGGAGACCTTCCGCAAGCTCGCCGATGTCTCGGGTCTCGTGATGACCAAGCTCGACGGCACGGCAAAGGGCGGCGTCCTCGTCGCGCTCGCCGACAGGTTCGGCCTGCCGATCCATGCCATCGGCGTGGGCGAGAAGATCGACGACCTTGCGCCCTTCGACCCCGAGGATTTCGCGCGCGCCCTCGTCGGGATGGCGGAGTGATCGTTCCATTGGGATCGTGGACGTTTTCGTTGCCTGAATGCCCCGGCGCTCCGGCGGGGCCGGAATGAGCGCCTGGCTCGTATCGCTCGAAGGCACCGAGGCGGGGCGTCAGCTGGCGATGGCGCTCGCACTGCTCGCGGCCTTCCTGCATGCGCTCTTCGGCGCGCTCCAGAAGGGCCGCCACGATCCCTGGCTTTCGCGCGCGGCGATCGACGCGTCCTATACGGTGATGGCGGCCCCCTTCGCGTTCTTCGTCGTGCCCTGGCCCGAGCCGCATATGTGGCCGATCTTCGCGGGCGCCTTCCTGATCCATGCCGGCTACAAGTACTCGCAGGCGATGACCTATCAACGCGGTGCCTATGCCGTCGTCTACCCGGTCGTGCGGGGCACGGGGCCGTTCTTCGCGGTGATCGGCGCGGGCATCGTCTTCGGCGAACATTTCACGGCCGGGCAATGGGCCGGTGTCGGTGTGCTGATGACGGGGATCTTCGGGTTCGCGGTCTACAACCTGCGAACCGTGACAGTGGACCGAGAGACGATGGTGCCCGCGCTGGGCTGGGCCGTGGTGACCGGCGCCTTCGTCGCGGCCTACACGACCTACGACGCCTACGGCATCCGTGCGACCGCCGATCCCTTCACCTTCCTCGCCTGGTTCTTCCTCATCGACGGCCTCTTCATGCCGGTCTATACAAGGCGGCGCTGGCGGCGCCTGCCGTCGTCAGAGATCGTGCCCCTGTTGAAGCTCGGGGTGATCGGCGCCGTGGTCGCCTATCTCAGCTTCGGCTCGATCCTCGTGGCGACGCGGATCGGCCGGGTGGGCGAAGCGGCGGTGCTGAGAGAGACCTCGGTGGTCTTCGCGGCGCTGATCGCCTGGGTCATGCTGGGCGACCGGGTCGGGCCGAGGCGGCTGACATTGATGGCGCTGATCGCGGCGGGCGCGGTCATCGTGAAACTGACAGGGTAGGGCGCATGTCCGGCAGGAAGATCAATCCGTGGCTGAAACTCGGGCTGGAACTCGGCCCGGTGATCGCCTTCTTCATCGCGTTCACCCGGCTGAAGGACCGCACCGTCACCCTGGGCGGAACCGAATATGGCGGCTTCATCCTGGCGACAGCGGGTTTCGTGCCCCTGATGATCCTCTCGACGCTGATCCTCTGGCGGCTGACCGGGAAGCTTTCGCCGATGCAGATCGCCACGCTGGTCCTCGTCACCGTCTTCGGCGGCCTCTCGGTCTGGTTCAACGACGAGCGGTTCTTCAAGATGAAGCCGACGCTCATCTATCTTCTTTTCGCCGGAATTCTCGGGTTCGGCCTTCTGCGCGGCAAGTCCTTCCTTGCCATGGTGATGGAGGAGATGATGCCCCTCGAACACGAGGGCTGGATGATCCTGACCCGACGCCTTACGGCGTTCTTCGCCGGGCTTGCCGTCCTCAACGAGGTGGTCTGGCGGACGATGTCCGATCAGGCCTGGGTCAACTTCAAGACCTTCGGCCTGACGGCGGCGATCTTCCTCTTCTTCCTCGCGCAGGGCGGGCTCTTCAAGAAATACGAGGTCGAGGACAAGGACCGCTGATCGCGGCCTTGTGGAGGGCTGCCGCGCGGGGCACCCGCCTCAGCGCGCGGGCGGGAACAGCCAGACGAGGTAGGTGTCGTCCCGGAAGACCCCCCGCCCCTGCCCCATACGCGCAAGCCAGCCGGCGAGCCGCGCGTTTCGCCCCGGCGCGACCAGCAGGACGACGGCGCGGCCAAGCCGGGCGATATCGGTGAGCACCCGTGCCCGCGCGGCGTCGTCCCTGCCATCGTAGAGCGTCACGACATCCTTGCGCCGCGCCGCGATTAGGCGCGCATCGTAGCCTTTCACATCGGCCAGAAGGAAGTCGTTGCGGAAGGTCAGGCCGGGATGCTTGCGCGCCGGATCGTAGGGCACGTATTGCGACCGCAGCGTCAAAACCGACAGTTCCAGGTCGGTATCGGGCGCGACCAGTACGGCATCCTCCGGCGTGTCGCGCCGGATCGCGGCAAGGGCCCCGGCCAAAGGCTCGGCTGGTTCGAGATCCTGAAAAAGACCGCGATAGGCCAGTATTTCCGGCCCCGTTTCCGGTTCGAACGACCGCCGCGAGACCGAATCGATGGCGCCGTAGAGGCAGATCGCGACCAGCGCGCCGCTTGCCGTCCAGGCGCCCGCGCGCGGCAGTCCTTTGAAGATGCGGTCGAGCGCGAGGCAAAGAAAGGGCATGAGCACGACGCCTGCGGCGAGGACGAACTTGTATTCGTTATCCTTGTTCGGGATATGGAGCCCGACCGCGAGGATCGCGCAGCCGAGCGCCGAGAGAAGAAGGACCGTCGTCGCGAGCGGTCGCGTGGCGCCCTGCCGCCGCCAGGTCCAGAAAGCCGCGATCCCCGGCAGCGACACCGCCGTCGCGATCGCGATGCCATTCCTCCAGATCGCGCCGGGCACCGAAAGGCTCATCCCGACGCCGGTTGCCCGGGGGCCGAGCGGCAGTACGACGACGAGCGCGGCGAGGAAGGCGCCGAAGGCGGCATAAGCGGCCAGATGCAGGGCCGCTGCCCGGCCGGGCTGGTCGGGCGCGGGGCTGACCACGGTCAGCGCCACGACGCGGGCCAGCGCGATCCCCAGCGCGACCGGCAGGTAGAGCGGATAGGCGAGGCTGATCGCTGTAACCATTGCGGCAAGGCTCCATGCCTGCAACCGTGCCTCGCGCCCCGTGCCGCGGGGCTCGACCGCGAGGATGATCAGCCCGGCCAGAAGCGTGATCGCGACCTGGTTGAGGTTGAGCCGCATATGCTTGATCAGCAGGAAATCGTAGCGTGGATCGCCGAGAAGGTAGCCCCAGCGCGCGAAGGCCGGGCCAAGCGCGGCAAGAAGCTTGCCGCCGAGAACCCCGACAGGATTGACCGCGAAGGCGAAGAGAAACGGCGCGGCGAGGGTGGCCGGCAAACCTCCGCCAAGCCGTTTGACGCAGGCCATCGCGAAGCCGCCGTAAAGCCCGGCGAGCACGAGATTGATCCAGGTGAAGGATTCCAGCGGCGAGAGGTCGAGCGCCGTCGATTGGATCAGGAAGAAGAGGTGGCCGAACCACGGATAGGTGGAGGTCAGCCCCGCCAGTTGCCGTTCCTCGGGCGCGAAGGGGTGGTCGCGCAGCGCATAGATCATGTCCGTGTGCAGCCAGGCATGGCCCCAGAATGCCTTTTCGTCGGCCCCGGCGAAGACGAGGGCGAGGAAGACGATGGGCAGCGCCAATGCGAAAAGGATCGCGGCGGCCCGCGCGGTTCCGGGCCAGGTAAATCCCTGCCTCGCCCGCCAGATCAGGATGAGCGCGGGAAGGTTGAGGATCGCCAGCAGTCGAACGGCTTCGTCCGAACCGGCGCCGAAGGCCCGCAGGACTTCGTATTCCGCGCTCGCCACGCCGATCGAGAAGCCGGCAGAGAACAAGAGGCGCGTCCAGCCGTCGAAGCGGGCGAAGAGCGATGAGAAGGCAATCCAGGCGCCGGGCAGCAGAAGGTTCGCGACGAAGAAAGCGATCGGAAGAAACACGGTATGCCCCCCGTTAAGCCACCGTGGGGATAGGACCAAAATCGCATTAGAGGGCGAAATTATCCGCCCTGTCAATCGCGCGGGTCAAACGGCGCGGCAAGCTGCCGACGGTCGCGGGTCCGGTCAGCGGCGGAAGAGAAGCTCCTGCGCCTTGCGGTCGTCTTGCAGGTTCGACCGCCGCTCGGCGGCGAGCGCGCGGCCGCGCTGCACAGCCGGGCGGCTGCCCACGTCATCGAGCCAGCGCTTCAGGTTCGGCTTGTCATCCAGCGTCTGCTGCTGGCCTTCCCAGAGCGAGGCCCAGCCCCAGATCGCCATGTCGGCGATGGAATAGAAGCTGCCCGCCACGTAGCGGTGCCGGGAAAGCTGCCGGTCAAGCACGCTGTAAAGCCGCGCCACCTCGGCCCGGTACCGGTCCTTGGCGTAGGTCAGGTCCTGCGGCGGTTCGAGCGACGGCGCGTATTTGAGGAAATGATGCGCCTGTCCGGCCATCGGCCCGACCCCGCCCATCTGCCACATCAGCCACTGGTCGACCGCGACCCTGTCGCGCTCCGTCTCTCCGTAGAAGCGGCCGGTCTTGCGGGCGAGGTATTGCAGGATTGCGCCGCTTTCGAAGATCGAGATCGGCTGACCGTCCGGCCCTTCGGGGTCGATGATCGCCGGCATCCGGTTGTTGGGCGCGATCTTCAGGAAATCCGGGCGGAACTGCTCCCCTGAGCCGATATTCACAAGGTGGAGATTGTAAGGAAGGCCCATCTCCTCCAGCGCGATGGAGATCTTCCAGCCATTCGGCGTCGGCCAGTAGTAAAGCTCGATGGGCTTGGTCATGTCCTGTCCTTTTTGCGGGCCTCGATCCCAAACCATTTCGGTTCGGACCGGACGATCCGCAATGTGCAGGAGCGCACAGGGGGTCTCAGCCAAGATCGTCGAGCAGTTCCTGCGCGGTCAGATAGTGCCGGGCCGACCAGTAGCAAGCGTCCCGGGTCGGTTGCGCGCAGGTCACCGGATGACCGTCGATCTTGATCCGCCAGATTCCGCTATCGCCCGCCTCGATCGGGTAGGTCTCCGGGCCGATCTTGATCTCGTCGATCGGCGGGGTCGTTGGGGACGGGACGGGGGCGGTACAGGCGGCGAGGGCAAAAAGGACGGCGGCGGCGGGGCGGTGCATGGCGAAGTCTCTCCGGCGGCGGGGAGGGGCAGTTGAGCGTGATTCCGTTTGTATCGCAAGGGGCGGGCCGTCCCGCCCGCGCGGCAGATAGCGCCAACGTTGCGCGCAATCCGGCCTGTCGCCGAATGTGCTCAATACCATCCCGCCGCGCGGGCGCCGACGTCGCGGCCGAGAGACCCGGTTGACCCCGCCCGCACTTCGCGCTATCGCATGAGGTGTGGCGATTTGTTACCGGATTGCGGGCCACGTTAAACATGCCGCTAAAGAGGTTGGAGGCACCCGTGCCCCCACCTGTTCCGGTGGGGGTTTTTTGTTGCCGGAGGAACGGCCATGACAGAGTGGAAAACGCGCACGAAACTGGTGCATTCCGGATCCCGCCGCAGCCAGTATGGCGAGATGTCGGAGGCGATCTTCCTGACCCAGGGCTTCGTCTACGAGAGCGCCGAGGAGGCCGAGGCGCGGTTCATCGAGGCCGGGCCCGACGAGTTCATCTATGCCCGCTATGGTAACCCCACGGTGCGCATGTTCGAAGAACGCATGGCCGCGATCGAGGGGACCGAGGACGCCTTCGCGACCGCGTCCGGCATGGCGGCGGTCAATGGCGCGCTGACCGCGTTGCTGAAGGCGGGCGATCACGTCGTCGCCGCGCGGGCGCTCTTCGGATCTTGCCTCTATGTCCTTGAAATCCTCGGCCGTTTCGGTGTCGAGGTGACGCTCGTCGACGGCACGGATCTGGACCAGTGGCGCGCGGCGATGCGCGACGGCACCAGGGCCGTCTTCCTCGAATCGGTGTCGAACCCGACGCTGGAAGTGATCGACGTGAAATCGGTGGCCGAGATCGCCCACGAGAAGGGCGCGACCGTGATCGTCGACAACGTCTTCGCGACGCCGACCTTCTCGAAGGCCGTGGCGCTTGGCGCGGATGTCGTCGTCTATTCGGCGACGAAGCATATCGACGGGTCGGGCCGCTGTCTCGGGGGGGTCGTCTGCGGCACGAAGAACTACATCCGCAAGGTGCTGGAACCCTATCTCAAGCATACCGGCGCGGCGCTTTCGCCGTTCAACGCCTGGGTGATGCTGAAGGGGATGGAGACTCTCGACCTCCGGGTCCGGACGCAGGCCGCCAACGCGCAAGCCATCGCCGAGACGCTGTCGGGTCATGCGAAGCTGTCGCGGGTGATCTATCCCGGCCTTCCGGGCCATCCCCAACACCGGATCGCGATGGACCAGATGGGGGCGGGCGGCACCGTCGTGACGCTGGAGGTCGCAGGCGGGCAGGAGGGCGCGTTCCGCTTCCTCAACGCCTTGGAAATCGTGATGATTTCCAACAATCTCGGTGATGCGAAGTCGATCATCACCCATCCGGCCACGACCACCCATCAACGCCTGCCGGCGGAGCAGAAGGTGCTTCTGGGTATCACACCGGGACTGGTGCGCCTGTCGGTCGGGATCGAGGATATCGGGGACCTGCTCGCCGACTTGCGAAAGGCGCTCGACGCGGTCTGAAGTCGTGGAATCGTCACGGGATACCGCGTAAGATTGGACAAGCGGCCGGGCGATCCCACATAATGGGCTGTCCGGGCGCGGCCCGGAACTTCTAGGAGCGTGCCATGAACTTCGTGGGCGATATCGACCGGGACCCGAACCGGGACGAGGCGGAAGCGGCGTTGGCAACGCTGCGCCGCTGGGCCGAGAGCGCGGATCCGAGCGAGGTCGCGCGGCTCGACCCGGCCATCGCGCGGCTTCTGCCCGGGCGCGAGGTCGGAAATTATCCGGATCTGTCAAGAACCTACCCGGAGAACTTCACGCCGGACGCAACCTATCGCGCCTCGATGCCCGATCTCCAGAATGGCCCGTCGAGCCTGATCGTCGGTGCGCAGGCACCGATCCAGCATGTCGGCATCTCCAACTTCCGCCTGCCGATCCGCTTCCATACCCGCGATGGCGGCGACATCACGCTCGAGACCTCGGTCACCGGAACGGTCAGCCTCATCGGCGAAAAGAAGGGCATCAACATGAGCCGCATCATGCGGTCCTTCTATGCCCATGCCGAGCGGACGTTTTCCTTCTCGGTGCTCGAAGCGGTGCTCGACGACTACAAGAAGGACCATGACAGCGTCGACGCGCGGCTGATGATGCGGTTCTCCTTTCCCGGCCGGGTCAGTTCCCTGCGCTCGGGGCTCAGCGGCTGGCAATATTACGACATTGCCCTCGAACTGATGGAGAGGGTGGGGCGGCAGAAGCGGATCACCCATCTCGACTACGTCTATTCCTCGACCTGCCCGTGCTCGCTGGAACTGTCCGAACATGCCCGCCAGGCGCGCGGGCAGCTCGCCACGCCGCATTCGCAGCGCTCCGTCGCGCGGATCTCGGTCGTCGAGGAGGGGCCGAAACGCCTTTGGTACGAGGATCTGATCGACATCGCCCGCGCTGCGGTGCCGACCGAGACGCAGGTGATGGTCAAGCGCGAGGACGAACAGGCCTTCGCCGAACTCAACGCCGCCAACCCGATCTTCGTCGAGGACGCGGCGCGCAGCTTCGCCGAACGCCTGCTGGCCGAGCCGCGCATCGGCGATTTCCGCATCGTGGCGAGTCATCAGGAAAGCCTGCACAGCCACGATGCCGTTTCGATCCTGACCGAAGGACCGACCTTCGCCGACGAGAGCATCGATCCCCGGCTCTTCGCGTCGCTCCACAAGCCCGGCTGAGCGGCCCGTCGACCTGACCGCCTGACCGTTCGCGCCGTGCAGGCCCGGATTTTCATCCTGTCCGGACAATGGCGCGTGCCAGCGGCTTGACAGTCCACGGCGGGCAGGGGAAGCCTGCCGCATGGTCGACCTTCGCCCCGTAGGATATGTGATCGGTCTCATCATCGCGGCGCTCGGGCTGGCGATGCTGGTCCCCTTGCTGACCGACATCCTCCTCGGTGATCCGAACGCCGAAGCCTTCGCGCAGTCGGCGCTCATCTGCGTCCTTGCCGGAAGCCTCACCGCCATTGCCTGCCAGAACCGTGCGGGGCGCAGCCTTTCGGTGCGCCAGGCCTTCCTGCTGACGCTCGGCATCTGGGTCTTCGTTCCGTTGTTCGGGGCGCTGCCCTTCGTCATCGGCGCGCCCGAGGTGCGGATCATCGACGCGTATTTCGAGGCCGTTTCGGGCATCACGACGACCGGCGCCTCGGTCTTCGTCGGCGTCGACGATCTGCCGGCGGGCGTCAACCTCTGGCGCGGCATGCTCAACTGGCTCGGCGGGCTCGGCATCGCCTTCATCGCGATGATCTTCCTGCCGGTGATGCGCGTGGGCGGCATGCAGTTCTTCCGCACCGAGGGCTTCGACACGTTCGGAAAGGTGTTGCCCCGCGCCACCGACATCGCGCGCGAATTGTTCTTCGTCTATGTCGCGCTGACCGCGAGCTGCATGGGGGTCTACGGCCTTCTCGGCATGCCGCCCTTCGAGGCGGTGGCGCATGGCCTCGCCACCATCGCCACGGGCGGTTTTTCCCCGCGCTCCGCGTCATTCTCGGGCTATTCCGGGTCGATCCACTATGCGACGGCGATCTTCATGCTGCTCGGCAGCTTCCCCTACATCCGGTATGTCCAGCTGGTCCGGGGCAGCGCGATCCCGCTCTGGCGCGACGTGCAGGTGCGCGGCTACCTGACCTGGGTCGCCGTGGCGGTGCTGGCCGTTGCCGGATGGCGGTTCGCGACAAGCGATCAGGGGCTGGAGCCGGCGTTTCGGGAATCGCTCTTCAATCTCGTCTCGGTCATGTCGAGCACGGGGTTCGGCGCGGGCGACTTCGCGGCCTGGGGATCGTTCTCGATCATCGTCGCGATGTGGATCGGCGTCATCGGCGCCTGTTCGGGGTCGAGCGCGGCCGGGCTCTCGGTCTTCCGGGTGCAGATCATGTTCGGTGCCCTGGCAGAGCAGGTCCGCCGCATCCACGCGCCGCACCGGATCGCGCCGGTGCGGTATGCCGGGCGCACGGTCGATGCCGACACGATGGACGCGATCGTCCTCTATCTCGGCGCCTATATCCTGACCTTCGGGGCCATCGCGCTCCTCATCGACGAAACCGGCGTCGACTTCGAATCGGCGCTTTTCGCGTCCTGGACCTCGATCGGCAATATCGGCTACAGCTACGGCCCCCTCGTCGGCGCGACCGGGACGTTCATCGACTATCCCGACGTCGCGAAGGGTCTGATGATCCTTGCGATGATCATGGGGCGGCTGTCGCTTCTGTCGGTGCTGGTGATCCTGTTGCCGCGCTTCTGGCAGGACTGAGCATGCCCGGCGATCCGCTTGACACTGCCGCACATGGCCGCCAAGGCTCTGCCATGATCGACCTGCGCCCCGTCGGATACGTCATAGGCTTGCTGGCCGCGGTTCTCGGCGCGACGATGTCGGTTCCGATGGCGCTCGATTTCGCGTCCGAGAACGGCCACTGGCCGGCCTTTTTGCAAAGCGCCATTCTCACCTGCCTGACCGGGGGGCTGATGGCCGTCGCCTGTGCCAACGGCGTCGGGGAACGCCTGAGCCTTCAGCAGACTTTCCTTCTGGCGACCGGCGTGTGGGTGGCATTGCCGCTTTTCGGCGCCTTGCCGTTTCTCTTCGGCGCGACCGGTGCGCGGGTGGTGGATGCGGTCTTCGAGGCGATGTCGGGACTGACCACGACGGGGGCCACCGTCTTCGTCGGCCTCGAGGATCTGCCGGCCGGCCTCCTGCTCTGGCGGTCGATGCTGCAATGGTTCGGCGGGATCGGGATCATCATCGTGGCGATGGTCTTCCTGCCCGAACTCCGGGTCGGCGGCATGCAGATCTTCCGCTCCGAGGCGTTCGATACCGGCGGCAAGGTCCTGCCGCGCGCGGCCGAGATCGCGTCGCAGATCATGGGCATCTATATCGGCCTGACGATCCTGTGCGCGGTCGCCTACATGAGCGTCGGCATGACCGGGTTCGAAGCGATCAACCATGCCCTGACGACGATGTCCACGGGGGGGTTTTCGACCTCGGACGCGTCTTTCGGGGTCTTTCAGGGCGTGCCGGAATACCTCGCCTCGATCTTCATGGTCCTCGCGAGCTTGCCCTTCGTGCGCTACGTGCAGATGCTGGCCGGAACCTCCGGGCCGATGTTGCGCGACCCGCAGGTGCGGGCGTTCCTGTGGACGATCGGGGTGCTTGTGGCGGTCATCACCGCCTACCGGATCCTCGCCAACGGCGATCATCTCGAGCACGCCTTCCGCGAGGCGATCTTCAACGTCACCTCGATCATCACCGGGACCGGCTATGCGAGCGTCGACTACCAGCTCTGGGGCGCGTTCCCGATCGTGCTCTTCTTCTTCATCGGTCTCATCGGCGGCTGCGCCGGATCGACCTGCTGTTCGGTGAAGATCTTCCGCTACCAGTTGTTGATCGCCTCGGTTCGCGCCCAGATCCGCCGCATCCACTCGCCGAACGGCCTGTTCACCCCGCGCTATCAGGGCCAGCCGGTCACGGAGGAGGTGATGTCCTCGGTCATGGCCTTTTTCGGGATCTTCATTGTCAGCCTCGGCCTCATCTCGGTGGCGCTGGCGCTGACCGGGCTCGACTTCGTCACCGCGATCTCGGGCGCGGCCACGGCGATCGCCAATATCGGTCCGGGTCTTGGCGACATCATCGGGCCGGCCGGCAATTTCGCCTCGATCAACGACACGGCGAAGTGGATCCTGACCGTCGCGATGCTTCTCGGCCGGCTGGAACTTCTCGTGGTGCTGGTGATCTTCCTGCCACGGTTCTGGCGGACATGACGGCAAGGCGGGCGTGACCCCGCCTTGCCCGGGGCGTCAGCGCCAGCAGGAAACGAGCACGGTCATGTCGCGCCCCAGGGTCGTCAGGTCTTCCGGCGCGAGTGTGGACACAGCCTCGGCGGAGGCCGGTTCGGCCGCCGCAAGTCCCGCCGCCTGAAGCGCGCCGGTGATCGTCTCCGCCGGCAAGGCGAAGCCGACATCGGAGGGCAGCACCCGGCCATCGGCCGTGTCCCGGGGCAGGAGCATCCCGATCACCGCGCCGCTGGTGCTGATGACCGGGCCGCCCGCGTCGCCGGCCCGCGTGGTGACGGCGAGCCGGGCGCGGTCGACCTCTCCCTCAAGGCCCTTCGTGTCGGCGAGCGTGCCGAAGCTCAGGACTGCGCTGTCGAGCGCATCCTCGTAGGAAAAGCCCGCGACGGCGATCTCGGAGTTGATCCGCACCCTGCCGCTTTCGAGCCGGGCATGAGCGCGCGGCGCAAGCGCGTCGCGCGGCTTCAGGACCGCCAGCCCAAGGCCCGCGTCGCGCAGCGTCACGTCCGCCTCGTAGTCGCCGTCGAGCGTGATCCGGGCGCAATTGTCGAGCACCGCATCCGTCGTCGCGACGAGCCCAGCCGCGTCAAGCCAGAACCCCGACCGTGAGAGAACCGGCCGCCGCACTTCGAGCCCGGAGACGAGATCCGCATGATCGACCGACAGGGGCTGGCCGAGCCCTTCGTCGAGCGCCTCGTCGCCGAGAGACCGGAACCCCGCCTTCATCGCCGCAAGCACCCTGACCGCCCGCGCGCCGTCCTCGGGCTTCCAGACCAGGGTGAACCCCTTGATGAGCCCGCCCGAAAGCTGCGCCTCGGTATGCGATTGCAACCGGTCGTTCTTGCCGCTGAGGACGAAGCTCGTCCGGTTCAGCTGGCGTTCGCCCGCGACCGGGACGATCTCCAGCGTCTGCATGATGTCGTAAAGCCCCGTGAGCGCCGCCTGATCGCCCTTTTGCGAGATCAGGAGCATCCGGAACCCGGACCCGTTCTTTTCGCGGAAATGGACGAAGGGCGGGGCGTAGCGGTCGAATTCGATCAGGGCGGCGGGGTAGGTGATCTCGATCCCGGCCTCGGTCTCGGTCAGGGTTTCAAGGCCAAGGGCGGCGCGTTCGCTCTCGTAGTGGCCGACAAGCTCGGCCCGCTGGGCGGTGGTCAGGATGCCGGTCTGTTCGTAGCCCTGCGCGGCCTGCCAGGCCGCCATCGACCGGCGGGTGCCCGCGCCGAAAGCGCCGTCGATGGCGCCGGCATAGAAATCGTCCCATTGCAACGCGCGTTGCAGCATCTGACGCTCCTCGGCCGTCAGGAGCGCCTCGGACCGCCGTGCCTCGGCGGGCGTTTCGTCTGTCGGTGTCGGGGCGGGGATGGGCAGGGCGGTCGCCGTCTCCGCCGCAGGGGCGGTCGGGCTCGGCGTCGCGGCCGCCGCGCCGACCGGCCAGAACTGCCGCCCGAACCGGTTGCCGAAGGCGATGTAGCTGTCGGCCGGGATAAGCCGCTCGCCCTTCAGGACCTGCAACTGGCGGTTGGCCTCGTCGGGCGAATAGGGTCCGAGCACGATCGCATACCAGCCGGTGTTCATGACGAAGCCGCCGACATTGGGAAAGACGCCGGCATAGGCCCGCGCGCGCTCCTCGCCCTCGCGCAAGGAGGGCTGCGCTTCGATCTGGACCCAGACCTGGTTCTGGGCCTGAACCGCCCCGGCCAGACCGAGCCAGACCGCCAGTCCGAATAGAATTGCCGCCAACCGCATGCGCAAAAACCCTTCCGCCGTTTCCTGTCGTCGCGAATCCGCCGCCGAACCTAGCAGGATGGTGCGCGGCGTCACGCCACAATCGCCCGTGGGCCGATTGACCGCCCCGCGGCTGTTGCCTATTGAGAACGCGCTTTTCCGCTTAGAAGGCTGACCATGTCCCCGACCGCCCCCCGCTCGTTCCAGGAGATCATCCTGCGCCTACAGACCTACTGGGCGGAGAAGGGCTGCGCCATCCTGCAGCCCTACGACATGGAGGTCGGGGCGGGCACCTTCCACCCGGCGACGACGCTCCGCTCGCTCGGCACGCGGCCCTGGGCGGCGGCCTACGTGCAGCCGTCGCGGCGGCCGACCGACGGCCGCTACGGCGAGAACCCGAACCGTCTTCAGCACTACTACCAGTACCAGGTCCTCATCAAACCCTCGCCGCCCGACCTGCAGGAACTGTACCTTGGCTCCCTCGCCGCCATCGGCATCGACGCCTCGCTCCACGATATCCGCTTTGTCGAGGACGACTGGGAAAGCCCGACGCTGGGTGCCTGGGGCCTTGGGTGGGAGGTCTGGTGCGACGGGATGGAGGTGAGCCAGTTCACCTATTTCCAGCAGGTCGGTGGTCATGATTGCCACCCGGTCTCGGGCGAGCTGACCTACGGGCTCGAACGCCTCGCAATGTATGTCCTTGGCATCGACCATGTCATGGACATGCCGTTCAACGACCCCCAGACGCCCATTGCGCTGACCTACGGCGACATCTTCCGCCAGACGGAGCAGGAATATTCCCGCTGGAACTTCGACCAGGCCGAGACCGACATGCTTCTGAAGCATTTCGAGGATGCCGAGGCGGAATGCGAACGCATCCTGGCAGCTCCGGCCGAGGACAAGGCGGGGCGCAGGATCGTCATGGCTCACCCGGCCTACGACCAGTGCATCAAGGCCAGCCACCTCTTCAACCTTCTCGACGCGCGCGGCGTCATCTCGGTGACGGAGCGGCAGGCCTATATCGGCCGCGTCCGCGCGCTTGCGAAGAAATGCGCCGATGCGTTCGTGACGACCGAAGCGGGCGGCCACCGGAATTCAGGGGCGGCAGCGTGAATGGCAAGCTCATCGTGGGGTTTCTGGTGGTAACGGCGCTTCTGGCCGGGGCGGCCATCTACTACCTTCAGGTCTATGCGTTCTACGAGCGGGTGGAACCGGCCTCGGCCGCCGCCGTGATCCGGCTGACGCCCATCGCGGGCACGCCGGAGCCGATGCTGACCGAAGGGTTCGAGGGGATCGACGCGGAAAGCTCGCCCCTTCGCTTCCGCGGCTGCTTCTCCACGCCGATGACGCTCGCCATGCTGAGCGAGACCTACGCGGTCTACGATAAGCCGACGCCGCTCATCGCGCCCTCCTGGTTCACCTGTTTCGACGCCGGCCGGATCAATGCGGACCTTGAGACCGGGGCGGCGCTGGCCTTCCTGTCGGAAAAGGACATCCATCCCGGCGTGGACCGCGTTGTCGCGGTCTATCCCGACGGCCGGGCCTTTGCCTGGCAGCAACTGAACGAAAGCGCGGATCAATAGATGCCCGATCTTCTCATCGAACTCTTTTCCGAGGAAATCCCCGCGCGGATGCAGGGGAAGGCCCGCGACGACCTGAAAAAGCTCGTCACCGACGGGCTGGTGGAGGCGGGGCTGACCTATGCGGGCGCCCATGCGCTTTCCACCCCGCGCCGTCTGGTGCTGGCGGTGGACGGGCTGGCGGCGGAAAGCAAGGCGGTGCGCGAGGAGCGGAAGGGCCCGGCGACGACCGCGCCCGAGCAGGCCGTGCAGGGGTTCCTGCGGTCGACCGGGCTGACGCTCGACCAGCTTGAGGTGCGCGACGACAAGAAGGGCCAGGTCTATTTCGCGGTCATCGAGAAGCCGGGGCGGAAGGCCGCCGGCATCGTGGCCGAGGTGCTGGAATCCACGATCCGCAGCTTCCCCTGGCCGAAGTCGATGCGCTGGGGCGCGGGAAGCCTTCGCTGGGTGCGGCCGCTGCATTCGATCCTCTGCATCCTGAGCGATGAACACGGGGCGGAGATCGTGCCGCTGGACGTCGACGGGATCGTCGCGGGCAACGTCACGCGCGGCCATCGCTTCCTTGCGCCGGGGGCGTTTTCCGTCGCGAGTTTCGAGGATTACGCGGCGAAGCTTAAGCTTGCCAAGGTGGCGCTGAACCCGGTCGAGCGGGCCGAGCATATCTGGCACGACGCCACCAATGCCGCCTTCGCGGCCGGGCTCGAGGTCGTCGAGGACAGGGGTCTTCTGACCGAGGTCGCGGGGCTTGTCGAATGGCCCGTGGTGCTGATGGGCAAGATCGGCGCGGACTTTTTGGGCCTGCCGCCGGAGGTGCTGCAAACCAGCATGCGCGAACATCAGAAGTTCTTCTCCTGCCGCAACCCGAAGAGCGGGCGGATCGAGGGCTTCATCACGGTCGCCAATACCGATACGGCGGATCATGGGCAGACGATCCTGAAGGGCAACCAGAAGGTGCTCTCGGCGCGGCTTTCCGACGCAAAGTTCTTCTGGGAGAATGACTTGCGGACCGTTGCTCAGGAAGGGCTGGAGGGCATGGCGGCAGGGCTCGCCAACGTCACCTTCCACAACAAGCTCGGGAGCCAGAAGGACCGGATCGACCGGATCGAGGCGCTGGCGCGCGAGATCGCGCCCTCGGTCGGCGCGAAGCCCGATCTGGCGGCCGAGGCCGCGCGGGTCGCCAAGGCCGACCTGCAATCGGCGATGGTCGGCGAGTTCCCCGAACTTCAGGGCACGATGGGCGTCTACTACGCCAAGGCCGCCAAGCTGCCCGAGGCGGTCGCCAATGCCTGCAAGGCGCATTACCAGCCGCTCGGGCCGTCGGACGACGTGCCGACCGAGCCGGTCTCCGTCGCCGTCGCGCTCGCCGACAAGATCGACACGCTGACCGGCTTCTGGGCGATCGACGAGAAGCCCACGGGGTCGAAGGATCCGTTTGCTCTGAGAAGGGCAGCGTTGGGGGTGATCCGGTTGGTCAGCCTAGCCGATCGGCGGGTTCCGTTAAAATCATTGGTGCGCAACTGTGTTGGCGATTATGCACTTACTTTCCTCAATGACCCGGTCATTTCGGAAGTCGTAACTGCCCACATGCGCGATGATATCCTCTACGGAGAGGATATCATTCGTGACCAAGAGCTGGCAATCAAGCGCGCAAATGAATTTTTTGTTGTATCACTAGCCCTTAGCATGGAATTTGAGTACGAAAATGAGGAGGGCAGCAACCGACTCCCTCCAGCTAGCCAAGCGGCCAAACTCTCTGCGCTTTCGACCCTGCCGACAATACTAGAGGAGCTCGGCTTGAGCTACGCAGGGCTACAGAGCCAGGTCGACTGGAATGAACAACACAACAGAGCTTATTGCTCAGCGGCAGTTGCGTTGAAAAATGCTGTCGAAGAAATCACGTCTAACCTCCTCGCCTTCTTCCACGACCGCCTCAAGGTCCATCTCCGTGACGAGGGCATCCGGCACGACGTCATCGACGCCTGCCTCGCCATGCCGGGCAATGACGACCTGACGCTTCTGGTCAAACGCGCCGAAGCGCTGAGCGCGTTCCTCAAGACCGATGACGGCGGCAACCTCATTCATGGGTTCAAGCGGGCCAACAACATCCTGACGCAGGCCGAGGAAAAGGACGGGGTCGAATACTCCTTCGGCGCTGACGCGAAATTCGCCGAGGATGCGACCGAACGCAGCCTCTTCGCCGCGCTCGACACGGCAGAGGCGGAGATCGTGCCGGCGATGGAGGCTGAGGAGTTCGGCGCGGCGATGGCGGCGATGGCCAAGCTCCGCGCGCCGATCGACGCCTTCTTCGAGGCGGTGCAGGTCAACACCGACAACGAAATCGTCCGGCGGAACCGGCTGAACCTTCTCAGCCGCATCCGCACGATCTGCCTGAGCGTGGCGGATCTGACCAAGGTCGAAGGATAAGGCCCGGCCCGCCGCAGGGGCGGCGGGCGTTCGAGGCTTCAATCGCTCCACCGGAGCGATTGATCGGGCCATGCGGCCCGACCGCCTCTCACCCCTCCGCCGTGAACTGCGCCGCCGCGACCTGCCAGCCTTCCGGCCCGGCGACGAGAACCGCCGAGAGGATCGCGCCCACGCGCCCCGCATCGCTGCCGTCGGGATGGACGATTCCCGAGAGCACGTAGCGCTGCATCACCTGCGCCACGCCACCGGCGAGGGACCGCGTCTTGGTGCGCCCGGTCACCAGCTTCGCCCGCGCGAAGGCGCCCGCAAGCTCGCCCGCGAGGGTCGCGGTGATGGCCTTGCGGCCCTCGGCCCAGTGGCCGGTCAGCGTCAGGAAATCGGCGTCCTCGGCGAAAAGCGCCGCGAGGATCTTCGCGTCGCGCGCCGCCCAGGCATTGGCGAAGGCGCGCGGGAATTCGGCGGGTTCGGCGAGGCTCATGCGTTCCCCTCGACGATCTTGCCGGGATTGAGGATGCCGTCGGGGTCGAGCGCGCGCTTGATCCGCGCCATCACTTCCCAGGCGTCGCCATGTTCCATCGCCATGAGGTCCTTCTTGCCCATGCCCACCCCGTGTTCGCCGGTGATCGTGCCGCCGAGCCGCAGCGCGCGTTCGGCCATCCGGTGGGCGAGATCCTTGGCAGCCTTCAGCTCCCCGGCATTCTCGCGCTCGATGAGCAGGATCGCGTGGAAATTGCCGTCGCCGACATGGCCGAGGATCGGGCCGGGAATGCCGGAGGCGGCGATGTCGGCGCGGGTTTCCGCGACCGCTTCGGCCAGCCGCGAGATCGGCACGCACATGTCGGTGACAAGGCCGATCGAGCCGGGGCGCGAGGCGATCGCGGACCGGTAGGCGCCGTGGCGCATCTTCCACAGGCGGCCCCGGTCCTCGGTCGTCGTGGCCCAGTCGAAATGCGCGCCGCCCATCTCCACCACCACCTCGCCGAAGCGCCGGGCGTCCTCGGCGGCGGAGGTCTCCGATCCGTGGAATTCGACCATGAGATGCGGCTTTTCGGGCAGGCTGGTGCCGTTGACGCTGTTGAAGATCGCGGCCGTCGTCTCGTCCACGAACTCGATCCGGGCCATCGGGATGCCCATCTGGATCGTCGCGATGACGGTTTGGACGGCGGCCTCGAAATCGTCGAAGGCGCAGACGGCGGCGGAAGTGGCCTCGGGCTGGCCGTGAAGGCGCAGGGTCAGTTCGGTGATGATGCCGAGCGTGCCTTCGGAGCCGACGATGAGGCCGGTGAGGTCGTAGCCGGCCGAGGATTTGCGGGCGCCCGAGCCGGTGCGGATCACGCGGCCATCGGCCAGCACCACCTCAAGCGCCATGACATTGTCGCGCATCGTGCCGTAGCGCACCGCCGTGGTGCCCGAGGCGCGCGTGGCCGCCATGCCGCCGAGCGAGGCGTTCGCGCCGGGATCGACGGGAAACATGAGGCCGGTCGCGCGCAGTTCGGCATTCAGCGCCTCGCGCGTGACACCCGGCTGGACGACGGCCTGCATGTCCTCGGCCCTGACCTCCAGCACACGGTTCATGCGGGCAAGGTCAAGCGAGATGCCGCCCCGGACCGCGAGCGCGTGGCCTTCGAGCGAGGTGCCGGTGCCCCAGGCCACGACCGGGCAGCCGTGGCGGGCGCAGGTCGCGACGATCCGCGACACTTCCGCGGTCGTCTCGGGGTAGGCGACGGCGTCGGGCGGGGTTTCGGGAAACCATGTCTCGCTCTGGCCGTGGCTGGCGCGGTCGGCCCCGGACCGGGACAGGCGCGGGCCGAGGAATGCCGCGAGTTCGGACAGGGCCGCATCATGCGACATGGTCATCACCGCCGGCAGAGATAGGCAAAGGCGGGCGTGTCGCGGCCCGGAGGCGTGAATTCGATATGATCGAGCTGGGCGCCGAAGCTGACCAGCCGGATCGGATAGACCGCCTGCGCGCTGCTCCGCATCTCGACTGTATCGCCGTCGATCCGGTACTGCACCGCAAGCGCGGGTCCGCCGGCTTCGACCATGAGGAAGAGACCGAATTCGAAGGTTGCCGGGTCCGAACAGGCGGACGGCGCCTGCCCGGGCGTGAGGCGCAGCATGTCCTCCCGCAAGGTCCAGCGGCCGATCAGGAAGGTCGGGGTGCGCGGCGTGAAGTCGCCGAGCCCTTCAAGCGCGGCATATTCCGGCAGGAATGCATCGAAGCCTTTCGCCTCACGCAGTTGCATCAGATAGGTCGCCGGGTCGTTTTCGCGCAGCGCCATGAAGTAGCTCTCGGCACGCCGGTCGAGACCGTGCAGAACGAAGAGATAGACCAGCGTTGCAAGAAGCGCCGCGCCGCCGGCGATCCATTCGGTCCCGGACGGAAGCCGCATGCGATTGAGGCTGAGCTGCGCCATCTTCGGTCCTTTCCGCGGTCCGGCCGCTTGATCCGGGGCGGGCGTTTGGTTTGCATCCGGGCCGCCAAAGGCGTAGCAGGGCAGAGTGGGGCATCATGCCATCCCGGTTCCCGGCAGTCTTACAGGCCCCCCTGCGCCGCCACAACCGCTATCAGGACCCATGATCGAAAACCCGCCCACCGATGCCGCCCATGCCGAACCCGACCATCGCCGGGTTTCGGTCATCGCCCTCTCGTTTCTCGCGATCATCATTGGTGTGGTGACCGGAGTCGGCGCCATCCTTTTGCGGTATCTCATTTCGATCATTCACAATTTCTTCTTCCTGGGGACATTCTCGACCAACTACGACGCGAATATCCCGACGCCGCCCGCGCCCTTCGGGCCGCTGGTGATCTTCGCGCCCGTCATTGGCGGCGCGATCGTGCTGTGGCTGGTCCGGCGCTATGCGCCCGAGGCCAAGGGGCATGGCGTGCCCGAGGTGATGGACGCGATCTATTACCGGGGCGGCAAGATCCGTCCGCAGGTGGTGATCGTTAAGTCGCTGGCCTCGGCCCTGTCGATCGGGTCAGGCGCCTCGGTCGGGCGCGAGGGGCCGATCATCCAGATCGGATCGGGGATCGGATCGGTCTTGGGGCAGCTTTTCAAACTGCGCACATGGCAAGTCATCACCATGGTCGCGGCAGGCGCCGGGGCCGGTATCGCAGCCACGTTCAACACGCCCCTCGGCGCGGTGATGTTCGCGGTCGAACTGATGCTGCCCGAGTTCAGCGCCCGCACGCTCATCCCCGTCGTTCTGGCGACCGGCACCGCGACCTATGTCGGTCGGCTGGCCTTCGGCATGGCGCCGGCCTTCCTCGTCGCCTCGCACGAACGGCCGGAACTCTTCGTGCCGCTGTCGGTGGACATGCTGCCGCTCTACGTGATCTTCGGCATCGTTGCGGGCGTCGCCGCGACCCTCTTCGTGCGCGGCCTCTACCGGATCGAGGATCTCTTCGACGACTGGAAGGCCAACCCCTACCTCAAGAACGCCGCCGGGATGCTGTCGCTCGGCATCCTGATGTATGTCCTGATGCGGACGACCGGCATGTATCACACCGCGGGCGTCGGCTATGCCACGATCGAGGCGATCCTGACGGGGCAACTCGCGGCTCCGGCCTTCCTGCTTCTGCTCTTCTTCCTCAAGATGCTCGCCACCTCGGTCAGCCTGGGGGCAGGGGCCTCGGGCGGGATCTTCTCGCCCTCGCTCTTTCTCGGTGCGGCGCTGGGCGGGGCCTTCGGTGGCGCCCTCGACCTGATGTTCCCGCATCTGGGGTTCCATTCGGTGACCTTCGCGCTGATCGGCATGGCCGGGATCGTCGGGGCCTCGACCGGCGGGGCGATCACCTCGATCATGATGCTGTTCGAGATGACGGGCGACTATACGATCACGGTGGCGGCGATCATCTCTGTCGTGGTGGCGATGGGGGTGCGGCGGCGGCTGTCGTCCGACGACATCTACACGCTGAAGCTCACCCGGCGCGGCCACCGCATTCCGCGCGAAAGCCGGTCGCACATGTTTGCCATCCGCCACATCAAGGAGTTGATGGAGCCCGCCGTCGCGGTGATCGAGAAGGCCGATCTGGGTGAGCGCGGGGTGGTCGACACGCAGCTAGGCGCGGAACGGCAATATGCCGTCGTCACCGAAGGGCGGAACGTGGTGGGCATCGTGCGCGTCCATCCCGAGGATCCGACCAGACGCCACGGGCCGCTGATCCACCCGGTTGGGTATGTGCAGGAATCGAGCTTTCTGCAAAGCGCGATGACGAACATGGCCGACCGCAATCACACGGCGCTTCTCGTGCTACCGGACAGGACAACGCCCCGGCCCGAGAATGTGATCGGCGTGCTGACCCGCGACTCCATCGCCGCCGCGGTGCTGCGCGACTACCGGAGCTGAACCGGGGGCGAACCGTCAGAGCGGTGCCGTCGCCGCCGCCAGCCAGTCGCGCGCGGGGGCGGAGACACGGGGCGCGAGGCGCTCTGCCGTCTCGGCGTGATAGGCGTTGAGCCATGCCCTTTCCGCCTCGGTCAGTGCCGCCGCGTCGATCAGCCGCCGGTCTATCGGAATCCAGGTCAGGGTGCGGAAGCCGAGCATCCGGCGTTCCGCGTCACCACCCGGAAGGGCCGGCGCGTCTTCCACCAGAACGAGGTTCTCGATACGGATGCCGAAAGCGCCCTCGCGGTAATAGCCGGGCTCGTTCGACAGGATCATCCCGGATTCGAGCGGCACGTCCCCGGTCCGGGAAAGCCGCTGCGGCCCCTCATGCACCGACAGGTAGCAGCCGACGCCATGCCCGGTCCCGTGATCGAAATCCTGCCCGGCAAGCCAGAGGTTGTAGCGCGCGATGCTGTCGAGATGGGCACCCGCGATGCCCGTCGGCCAGCGCAGCCGCGAAATCGCGATCATGCCCTGCAACACCCGGGTGAAGGCGGATTTCGCCTCGGGATCGACGGGGCCGATCGCAACGGTGCGGGTGATATCGGTCGTGCCGTCGACATACTGCCCGCCGGAATCCACCACCACGATCTCGCCCTGCCGGAGCGGGCGGTTGGTTTCCTCCGTCACCCGGTAATGCATGATCGCGCCGTTGGGGCCGGTGCCGCAGATCGTCTCGAAACTGATTTCCTTCAGGACATTCGTCGCCCGCCGGAATCCTTCGAGCGCGCGCACGACGTCGATCTCGGTCAGCCGGCCCTTCGGCGCCTCGGCGTCGAGCCAGGCGAGGAATTCGACCATCGCGGCACCGTCGCGCAGATGCGCCTCTTCCATCCCCGCGATCTCGGCGGCGTTCTTGCGGGCCTTGGGCAGCAGGCAGGGATCGGCGCCCCAGGCGATGGCGATGCCGGCCTCTTCGAGTTCCAGCGCGATCTGCAACGGTGCCGTGGCGCGGTCGACCCGGACCGGGCCGGCAAGGGTGCGCAGGGCGGGCGCGAAGGCCGCCGGCGGGCGGAGCGTCACGTCGGGGCCAAGATGCGCGCGCACCGCGTCGGAGAGTTTTTCCGGCGCGATGAACAGCGTCATCCGCCCCGTCGCGTGAAGCACCCCGAAGGCCTGCACGACGGGGTTTCGCTCGATATCCGAGCCGCGGATGTTGAGAAGCCATGAGATCGAATCCGGCAACGTCAGCACCGCCGCCTCCTGCCCCGCGGCCGCCAGTTCCGCGCCGAGGCGGGTGCGCTTGGCCTCCGCGCTTTCGCCGGCAAGGTCGAGCGGCTGGATCGCCACCGGGCCGAGCGGCGGATGCGGCCGGTCCGACCAGATCGTGTCGACGAAATTCTCCGTTGCGCAAAGGGTTATGCCGGATCCTTCGAGCGAATCCTCAAGCTCGGCGATGTCCTTCTTGGTGTGAAGCCAGGGATCGAACCCGATGCGCCCGCCGGAGGGCAGCTGTTCCTTCAGCCAGGCACCGGCCTTCACGTCGGGCCAGGGCACCGGAGTGAAATGCGCGAGGTCCACCTGCGCCTTCACCTGCGTCCGGTAGCGGCCGTCGATGAAGACCCCGGCGATGGAGGGCAGGACAAAGCAGAACCCGGCCGAGCCGGTGAACCCGGTCAGCCAGGCGAGCCTTGCATCGGCGGGCGCCACATATTCACCCTGATGGGCGTCGGCACGCGGTACGATGAAGCCGTCGAGACCGGCTGCTACCAGCGACCTGCGCAAGGCTGCGAGACGCGGCGGGCCCTGGTCGGGGCGGGCGGTCGTCTCGAAGGTCTGGAACATGGGCCACCTCTCCGCAATAAGGACGCCCGCAGGGCGCTGCTTGGCCACATTGCAGCGATCCCGGCCTTTGGGCAAGCGGTGCTCATTCTGCGCGCGCGACCTCGGCGTAGGTCATGCCCCAGCGATTGCCGACGCCCGAAAGCCGGAGCTGTGCGCCCGGCTGCAACGTCTGCCAGAGGTCAGGCGGAACCTCGCAAATCGTCGCTGTGCGCGATGGATCGGCAGGCCATGCGACGGTCACCACATAGTCACAGCCCTTACGGCGGGCGAGTGTGCCGCGATGTGTCACCGTGACCTTGGCGCTCATCGCCGCCGTTCCCGCCGCGAATGACCAGGCCCAAGGAACGGTCTTGGTCAGAAACGGGGTCATCCCTATCGCGGCGAAGGCAAGGAAGACGGCGACGACGAAGAGTTTCGGCGCGCCTTGCGACCGCAAGCGTGAGGTGCGCAGGTTCAGCTCCGTTCCGTGCGTGCCGATGACGATCGCCAAGACAGTCGCCGCGAGCGCAACGGTCCACCACTCACCGGCCAGTTCGAGCGTCTCGGGGGTAGGAAACCATAGCGGAAAGAGAATGCCGGGCAGTCCGAGGATGATCGGCAGGGTGGACAGGAGGGTCAGCATCCGCCTGACCCATCCGACTTGCCGTGTCACCGGCGGCGGGATCGATACGGTCAGCGCATGGACATTGGCGGCGGCATTGCGCGCCGGCACTGGCAACGGCGTCGGTGCAAACCGGCGGAAGGCATAGCCTGGGAAGAGGAAGGCGGCCAGATAGCCGAGGCACCACACGATGCCGAGGGAAAGGATCTGCGTCGGGGGTAGGACCGCCGATAGGAACGAGTCCGGGACGATAGCAAGATAAAGCCAGTAGCTCGCGAGCCAGAGTCCGTGTCCGAAGAGGAAGAGATCGAGCATCAATCGCTGCGGTCCCACACTCCACCGTTCAAGGCTGCGGTCGAAGAAGCCGGGCAGCAAGAACCAAAGGCCAATCACCATCGGAAATATGCAGCGGAAGATCAGGCTAAGACCATAGGCGTCGAAGGTCCGCGTCGCGACTGCGGACCATGCCGAATCCATATTCAGGACGCTGACTGACAGGAGAAGAAGGCCCGTCACCAGTTTCATTGCGGCAGTAAGCACTGTCATCGTTCGGTCGTCCGGAGCAACATCGCTTGCAACTTCGCGTCGATGTCGCGTCTACATCCCGAAAGGGACGAGATTAGGGCAGGCGGTCCGATCCCGATCAGCCCGCCTTCTTCATCCCCATCACCCGCGCCCTTGCGCGGGGATCGCTGTCGAAGAGGCTTGCCAGCTGTTCGGTCATCGCGCCGGCGAGCTGCTCTACATCGGTGATCGTCACCGCGCGTTGGTAGTAGCGCGTCACGTCATGGCCGATGCCGATGGCGATCAGTTCGACGCCCTTGCGCTTCTCCACCATAGCGATCACGTCGCGGAGATGTTTTTCGAGGTAGTTCGCGGGGTTGACGGACAGAGTTGAGTCGTCCACCGGCGCCCCGTCGGAGATCACCATCAGGATCTTGCGCTGTTCCGGTCGGCCGAGCATTCGCCGGTGCGCCCATTCCAGCGCCTCGCCGTCGATGTTCTCCTTCAACAGCCCTTCCTTCATCATCAGGCCAAGGTTGGACCGCACACGCCGCCACGGCGCGTCGGCCCCCTTATAGATGATGTGGCGCAGGTCGTTGAGGCGCCCCGGTTGCTGCGGCCGGCCCTCGGCCAGCCAGCGCTCGCGGCTCTGGCCGCCCTTCCAGGCGCGGGTGGTGAAGCCGAGGATCTCGACCTTGACCTGGCAGCGCTCCAGCGTCCGCGCCAGCACGTCGGCGCAGATCGCGGCGATGGAGATCGGCCGGCCCCGCATGGAGCCGGAATTGTCGAGCAGGAGCGTCACGCAGGTGTCGCGGAACTCGGTGTCCTTCTCGACCTTGAAGCTTAGGGGCGTCGTCGGGTTCGCGACCACGCGGGCGAGGCGGCCGGCATCGAGGATGCCTTCCTCGCGGTCGAATTCCCAGGACCGGTTCTGCTGTGCCTGCAAACGGCGCTGGAGCTTGTTGGCCAATCGCGAGACGGCGCCTTTCAGCGGTTCGAGCTGCTGGTCGAGATAGGCGCGCAGACGCTCCAGCTCGGCCGGTTCGGCGAGGTCTTCGGCCTTTATTTCCTCATCGAAATCAGTCGTGTAGACGGCGTAGTTCGGGTCTGCGTCGGAATGCGGCGCGGGCGGTGGCGGCTCCAGCGGGGCTTCGCCCTCGGGCAGCTCCGCTTCCTCGCCATCCTCCATGTCGGCCATCTCTTCCATCGAGACCTGGGCCTGCGAGGCATCGTCCTGTTCGTCCTGCGAGCGTTCCGGCGAGGTATCGGCCTCCTCCGACTCCTCCTGCCCCTGCTCGCTGTCGGGGCTTTCCTGATCCTCCTCGCTCTGGGCCTCGTCGCCCTCGCTCTCGTCCTCCATGTCCGGATCGTCGCCAAGCTGGTCGCCGTAGCCGAGATCCTTGATCACCTGCCGGGCGAGGCGGGCGAAGGCGGCCTGATCGGCCAGCACGTCGGACACGTGGTCGAGTGTGCCGCCTGCCTGTTCCTCGATGAAGGGACGCCAGAGATCCATGACATTGGCGGCGGCGCCGGGCATCGGCCTGCCGGTCGCGAGATGGCGGACGAGGTAACCCGCGGCCTGCGCCAGGGGCGCATCCTGCGCCTGCCGGATGGAGCCATAGCCGCGCCGCTCCGCCTCGGCGCCGATCTTGGCGTCGATATTGCCGAGCGTGCCGGGCATGTCGCGGGCGCCGACGGCCTCGCAGCGCGCCGTCTCCATCGCTTCGTAGAGATCGCGCGCCATCTGACCGGCGGGTGCGTATTTCTGCGCGACCTTGACGTCGTGGAAGCGGTGGCGAAGCGCGAAGGCATCGGCCGTCCCCCGTGCGATCAGCACCTCGTCCCGCGTCATCCGGCGCGAGACTTGCGGCAGCCGCATCGTGTCCGCGGTCATCCCCGGCGGATCGACGGAATAGGAAACGGTCAATTCCGGGTCGTCGGCCATCGTCTTCGTGGCTTCGGCGAGGGCCTTCTTGAACGGATCGGCGGGGTTGTCTGAGGGCTTGTTCATGGCGCGAACATGGCACCGAGACTGGGGCGCGGCAAGGGCCGTTTCATCGCAGAATGCGCAGGGCAGGGAACCGCGGGCGACGCATAGGTGCGTCAGCGCACAAACGTCATGCGGCGAGGTCGTCAAGCTATGTCCCGGTTTTGGCGGTTCGGTCGATAGCGAAGCAACGGTCGCGCGCCCGACCAAGGCGATGCTGGGCGATGTCGTCTGGTGGGCTAGGGCCAAGAGCGCCGCGACGGCGTGACCCGAGCGCCGGAACGCAGGCTGCCTTGGGGGTGGATCGCCGGTCGCGGGATCCGGCCGGGAGACCCGTCAGAGACCGAGAACGAGGCGGTCGAAGCGTTCGATCTCGGACCGGGCCAGCGTTGCGGCCTTCGGGTTGTCGTGCCGGAAAGCCGCTTGGTCGAGCAGCTGGCGCTGCGCGGCCTTGGCCTCGATGCGCCAGCCCCAGGCGCGGGCCGAGGTAACGCCGCCGTCAGGCAGGGCGGCGGTCATGAGGTCGGCGAACATGTCGCGCCGTCTTGCGGTGTCCTCCGAGGCCGGCCCGTCCCAAAGTCAGAGATGCTCGGTCAGCGCCGAATAGCGCCCGGTACAATCGGCGAAGAGGCGCAGGAGTTCCTGCCCCGACAAGGTTCCGGGGTGCGAGGGACCGACTAGCGCAAAGGTCAGCGCGGCGGTCGCGACAAAAGTTCTCAAACCGCTCATGAATTGCACTATGAGCGAAAAAATGCGGCAAATCTATGGGCGCAGGCCTCAGCGGTCGAGTGTCCGCCGTCCGGTCGCGAGATCCGCCAGCACCGTGACATGAACGTCGAGGGCGTCGATCACCCTGTAGCCCGGGTCCTGGCCGTCGAAGGCGAGGTTGAGGTCGGTGCCGGCGAGCACCACCGCTTCGGCCCCCTGTCCGGAGACCATCCGCCGACCGGCATCAAGAAAGAGCGTGCGTTGGGCATCGGTGCAGTGACCGGCCACGGCCATGTCCTGGTAGCTCTGCCCCAACGTCTCGATCTCGTCGTCAAGCGCTACCGCCTCGGTTTTTCGCAACTGGCCGTAAAGCCCGGTGCGCATGACCACCCGGGTACCGAGAAGGCCGACCCGATGAATGCCCTCGGCCACAAAGTAATCGTCGAGGGGCGCTACCGCGGAAACGAGGGGCAGGGGCGAACGTTCAGCCGTCTCGTCAAAGCAGAAATGCCCGCCGAGCGAGGTAATCGCCGCGCAATCGGCACCCGCCGCCTTCAGCCGGTCGATCAGACGGAGGTAGATCTCCGCCTGTTCCTCGCGCCTGTCGGCGAGGTTGTTGCGGATGAGGTCCTGCACGTCGGCATGGACGATGGTCAGCTCCAGCTGCCCGCCCAGCCGCGCGACCGCCGCAGTGAGCCGCTGGTAATAGACGACCGTCGCCGCAACCCCGATGCCGCCGATCAGGCCGATATGGAGGCCACCGGCGGCCGCCATTACCGTATGCTTTGACTTGCCGCGCTTTCCGGCAGTTCCTCGTCGAAGCAGCGCTGGTAGAACTCGGCGACGGTCTGCCGCTCCAGCTCGTCGCACTTGTTGAGGAAGGTGAGCCGGAAGGCGTAGCCGAGATTGCGGAAGATTTCCGCGTTCTGGGCCCAGTTGATCACCGTCCGGGGGCTCATGACGGTCGAAAGATCGCCGTTCATGAAGGCCGTCCGGGTGAGGTCGGCGACCGTCACCATCTGGCTGATCTGCTTGCGGCCCTTCTCGGTGTTGTAATGCGGGTTCTTGGCCAGAACGATCGCGGTTTCGGCGTCGTGCGACAGGTAGTTCAGCGTCGCGACAAGGCTCCAGCGGTCCATCTGCGCCTGGTTGATCTGCTGGACGCCGTGGTAAAGCCCGGTCGTGTCGCCGAGGCCCACGGTATTCGAGGTTGCGAAGAGGCGGAAGCAGGGATTCGGCGTGATGATCTCGTTCTGGTCGAGAAGCGTCAGCTTGCCGTCATGCTCCAGCACGCGCTGGATCACGAACATGACGTCGGCGCGGCCCGCGTCGTATTCGTCGAAGACGATGGCGACGGGATTGCGCAGCGCCCAAGGCAGGATGCCCTCGTGGAACTCGGTCACCTGCTTGCCGTCGCGCAGCTTGATCGCATCCTTGCCGATCAAATCGATCCGGCTGATATGGCTGTCGAGGTTGACCCGCACGCAGGGCCAGTTGAGGTGCGCCGCGACCTGTTCGATATGGGTCGACTTGCCGGTGCCGTGATAGCCCTGGATCATGACGCGGCGGTTGTAGGCGAAGCCCGCGAGGATCGCGAGCGTGGTGTCGGGGTCGAACTTGTAGGTCGGATCGATATCGGGCACGCGCTCGGTACGATCGGCGAAGCCCTTGACCTTCATCTCGGTGTCGATGCCGAAGACATCCCGGACGGAAATTTCCTCGGTGGGTTTTGCGTGAGAGTCGAGCATTGGGTCCGCCATATCCTGATTGCGCGAAGGAGTGGTCCCGCCGCGCCACGATGGCTTTGATGGAACATATCGCGGGGGCGTGCAAGGGGCGGGGGCGTCGCACTGGGGTCCGAATGCGCCCAAGTTGCGGATCACGGGGCCGTGCGCCGCTTTCGCAATCGCGTGAGACACGAAACTTTGCCGCGACCGGACCGGTCCTTTCCGGATAGGGTCGGGGCAAGGCGGGACGCTCCCGCACCGCCCCTTGATGAAGGAGGAGCAGATGAACCGCAGACAGATCCTCGGCGCCGGTGCCGCCATGATGGCCCTGATGGCGGCCGGGCGCGGCGGGATCGCCGCCGAGCGTTTCGAGATCATGAAGAGCGACGCGGAATGGCGGGCGATCCTTTCCCCCGCGCAATACCGCGTGCTGCGCGAGGAGGATACCGAACGCGCCTTCACGAGCCCGCTCAACGACGAAAAGCGCGCCGGCACCTTTTATTGCGCCGGATGCGACCTGCCGCTTTATTCGTCCGAAGCGAAATATGACAGCGGCACCGGCTGGCCGAGCTTCTGGGAACCCCTGCCGAATGCGGTCGAGACCAGGGCCGACTGGGGCATCTTCGGCCGGCGGACCGAAGTCCATTGCCGACGCTGTGGCGGGCATCTTGGCCATGTCTTCAATGACGGGCCGAAGCCGACCGGCAAGCGCTATTGCATGAACGGCGTGGCGATGGTGTTCCGGGCCGCCTGAGTGGTCGAAAATTTCCAGACTGAAACGGCATCGCGGTGTTCGCGGTGGCGTTTTTCTTTATGGGCACACCATTGTCCCGGCGTCCCTCGCGTTATTTCCTGACAAAAATACTTGACATTTTTCGTTAATACTGGACTGAAGTAGTCAACTATTTGTGAAGAGGATCCTCATGCCCCGCTCGATATATGGCGCCGCAGTTGCGCTCGTGTGCCTCTCAGGCCCCGCCCTTGCCGAGATGACTGCGTTGGAATCGCTTGGAAAATCTGTGTTTTTCGATCCCAACCTGTCGGTCAACGGCAACCAGTCCTGTTCCTCCTGTCACGATCCCGATCAGGGGTTTTCAAGCCCGCATGGCCATTTCAGCGAAAACGGCGCGGTCGTGCAGGGCTCCGTCGAGGGGCGTTTCGGCAACCGAAAGCCGCCATCCGCGGCCTATGCGTCGTTCTCGCCCATCCTTCACCACATCGACGACGATGGTGTGACGATCGTCGGCGGCGCGTTCCTTGACGGGCGGGCAACGGGCAAGAAGCTCGGCTCGGCCACGGCGGACCAGGCTCAGGGGCCGTTCCTGAACCCTGTCGAAATGGCGCTTCCGCATGCGGCATGCGTGGTTGCGAGAGTGCTGCATCCGGCCGATGAGACTGCCTATCCGGTCAGTTATGCCGGTGTCTGGGGCGCCGATGCGGTGTTCGAGATCCCCGCTTCGATCACTGATCAGTGCGACGACACGGATGCACAGATCGAGATCGGGGACGACGACCTGACCGCCCGGATTGACGAGGCCTTCGACCGAATTGCAATCTCTCTGGCCGGCTTTGAAAAGTCCGACGAGGTCAATGCCTTCTCGTCGCGGTTCGATGCATGGGTCGCCGGAACGGTCACGTTGAGCGAACAGGAACGGCGCGGGTTTGAAATCTTCGAGGCCGAAGACAAGGGCAACTGCGCGGCGTGCCACGTGCTGACCCCGACGGGACGGGAGCAGCGCGCGATCTTCACCGACTGGACGTTCGACAATATCGGCGTGCCGCGCAACCGCGACAACCCGCAGGGCCCCGACTATGTCGATCCGGGCCTTGGTGCGTTCCTCAAGACCGACGCGGTCTATGCCGCCTACGCAGACGACGTGATCGGGGCGCAGCAGGTTCCAACCCTTCGCAACCTGAACAAGCGTATCACGCCCGACACGGCGAAGGCCTTCATGCACAACGGCTATTTCAAGACGATCGAGGGGGTCGTGCACTTCTACAACACGCGCGACGTGCTGCCGCGCTGCGACGGCGACCTGACCGAATCCGAGGCATTGGCGGCCAAATGCTGGCCGGCGCCCGAGGTCGCGGCGACGATGAACAAGGACGAGCTCGGCGATCTCAAGCTCAGCGAAGCAGAAGAGGCCGACCTCGTCGCCTTTCTCAAGACGCTCGACGACGAATAGGGCGGGCGGCATCCCTGCCGCTTCATCTTGCCGGAAATACCTCGGGGGCGCGGGGGCGGCGCCCCGCTTCCGCGCCCGGCTCACTCCCGGAAGTTGCGGCTGTCCTTGATCTGGTCCCAGGCCCAGACCACCTCCTGCAGGCGCTCCTCGTCCGACCGGTCGCCGCCGTTCATGTCGGGATGCAGGTCCTTGACCAGGCTCTTGTACTGCTTGCGGATCTCGATCTTGGTCCAGCTGTCCCGCGCCTCGAGAATCTCGAGTGCCTTGCGCTCGGTCGGCGGAAGCTTCCGGCCCGCCGAGCGGCCGGGATTCTGTGTGGCATTGGCGCCGAGGATCTCCATCGGGTCCTCGATGCCGAGCCGCGCCCAGGCGCGGTCCTCTTGCGCGTTCTTGCCGAAGGGCTTGGTCTGACGCCCCCAGACCCGATCCTTGTCGAGGAACTTCTGGAACTCCT
The DNA here is from genome assembly GCF_039830135.1 of Defluviimonas sp. SAOS-178_SWC. Taxonomy (NCBI): domain Bacteria; kingdom Pseudomonadati; phylum Pseudomonadota; class Alphaproteobacteria; order Rhodobacterales; family Paracoccaceae; genus Albidovulum; species Defluviimonas sp. SAOS-178_SWC. The sequence goes on from NZ_CP156081.1 coordinate 1,446,576, forward strand.
CGTCGGTCTGGCCCTGGAAGAAGTTCCATTTGAGATTGTATTCGCGGATGTGTTCCCGGCAGAACCAGAAATACTCCTCGAGCTGGTCGGGAGATTTCGGCGCGCGGTACTGGCCCGCCTCGTCGCAACCGGCGTGATCGCAGGGACGTGTGGAGGTTTCGAAGGCGCCGGACATGCCACGCCGGCCCTTGCTGCGCTTCTTCTTGTCGGAAGCGGCGGAAATGTCGAAACCGAAAGGATCGGATCTAGTCATGCTCTGGCCTCGGACTTTGCCGTTTTCGAGTCGGGGGCCAGAGTTTAGGGTATTTTCAGGCGCTTTGAAGGGGCTCAGGTGAAAAAATGACGATAGCGGCGGAAATAGAGGCGCGACTTGCGGCGGCCTTCGCGCCCGAGCGGATCGAGGTCGTGGACGAAAGCGAGGCGCATCGGGGACATGCCGGCTACCGGGACGGGGGAGAGAGCCATTTTCGGGTGATCTTGCGCGCGCCGGTCTTCGCCGGGATGAGCCGGATCGAGCGGCACAGGGCAGTTCATGCGGCAATCGGGGCCGATCTCGTCGGACGCATCCACGCGCTGGCGTTGGATCTCGACGCCTGAGGCGCCCCCAGAGTCAGCTTTCCGGGGAGTCCGCTCCCGCCTTTTCCTTCTCAGGCTCCGGTACGCCGATTTTCGGCGCAACGCCCTCGGCCTCGAGCCGGATCGGCGGGGCCTTGCCGGACGGAGTGTCGGCGGTCAGGAGCTTGCGCGGCGCCTCCTCGCCCGCCTCGCCGGGAAGGGCGCGGCGGAAGACGAGGACGGCGTGATACACCGTGGTCCGCTTGGTGAAGCCCGCGCGTTCCTCTGACGGCAGCGTGTCGGCGCGAAGGTATTCCCAGCCGTCGCGGCCAAGCTCGTTCATCAGGAGTTCGAGGGCGTTGGCGAAACGGTCGGCGGGCGTTTTCAACCCTCGGGCCTTCTCACCGCGATTGGGCGCGGGAACGACCTTGTAGTCGTAAAGCTGCATGACCGCCTTCTTTGCCGGGTGAAAGTCCCGCGCCCAATAGCCGATGAGGGCCGATTGGGCAAGCCGGGCGGAGGCAGGGGCGCGCGAAACGTCGCCGGTTTGCCGCGCCCGCTACCTTGCAAGGCGTCGTGGCGAGGCCGGTTTGTCAGAGCCCGAGTTTCTGCGCGACGAGCTGGTTCACCGTGGCCGGGTTGGCCTTGCCGCCCGTGGCCTTCAGCACCTGGCCCACGAACCAGCCGGCGAGCTTCGGGTTGGCCTTGGCCTTTTCGACCTGATCGGGGTTTGCGGCGATGACCTCGTCCACGGCGGCCTCGATGGCGCCGCTATCGGTGACCTGCTTCATCCCGTGCTTCGCGGCCACGTCGGCGGGATCGCCGCCCTCGGTCCAGAGGATCTCGAAGAGGTCCTTCGCCATCTTGCCGGAGATCTCGCCCTTGGCGATGAGGTCGAGGACCCCGCCAAGCTGGTCGGCCGAGATCGGGCTTTCGGCGATCGCGTGGCCTTCCTTGTTGAGCCGACCGAAGAGCTCGTTGATCACCCAGTTCGCGGCCTGCTTGCCGTCGCGGCCCTTGGCCACCGCCTCGAAGAAGGCGGCGTTCTCGACCTCGGCGGTCAGCACGTTCGCGTCGTAGTCGGTCATGCCGTAGTCGCCTACGAACCGCGCCTTCTTGGCGTCCGGAAGCTCGGGCATGGAGGCGGCGATGTCGTCGACCCAAGCCTGCTCGATCTCCAAGGGCAGGAGGTCGGGGCAGGGGAAGTAGCGGTAATCATGCGCCTCTTCCTTCGAGCGCATGGAGCGGGTTTCGCCCTTGTCGGGATCGTAAAGCCGGGTTTCCTGCACGACCTTGCCGCCATCCTCGACGATGGCGATCTGGCGGCGGGCTTCGTAATCAATGGCTTGCTGGATGAAGCGCATCGAGTTCATGTTCTTGATCTCGCAGCGCGTGCCGAGAACGGAATGATCGCCCGTCGCCTGGTATTTCTCGTAATCCCCGGGCTTGCAGATCGAGACGTTAACGTCGGCGCGGAGGTTGCCGTTCTGCATGTTGCCGTCGCAGGTGCCGAGATAGCGCAGGATCTGGCGGAGCTTGCCGACATAGGCCGCCGCCTCCTCCGGGCCACGAATGTCGGGGCGCGAGACGATCTCCATCAGCGCCACGCCGGTGCGGTTGAGATCGACGAAGGACATCGTCGGGTCGAGGTCGTGGATCGACTTGCCGGCGTCCTGTTCGAGGTGGATCCGCTCGATCCGGACCCGCCGGGCGATGCCCGGCCCCATCTCGACCAGCACTTCGCCTTCGCCCACGATCGGGTGGTAGAGCTGGGAGATCTGGTAGCCCTGCGGCAGGTCGGGGTAGAAGTAGTTCTTGCGGTCGAAGGCGCTGAAGAGATTGATCTCGGCCTTGAGGCCAAGTCCCGTGCGCACCGCCTGCGCCACGCAGAATTCGTTGATGACGGGAAGCATCCCCGGCATTGCGGCATCCACGAAGGCGACGTTGGAATTCGGCTCCGCCCCGAATTCCGTCGAAGCGCCGGAGAAAAGCTTGGCCTTGGAGGCGACCTGGGCATGGACTTCGAGGCCGATGACGAGTTCCCAGTCGGCTTTCGCGCCGGCGATCACCTTGGGTTTCGGGGCTTCAAAGGTCAGGTCGAGCATGGGGAGCGTCCTTCCGGCTGTCCGGCCCGCTTTCTAAGCGAGCGGGCCCCGACCGGCAAGTGGCCGTGTCGCCGGGAAAAGGCGACGGCGGTCCGGGAGCTTGCCGAGCCGGATGGACGGGCGCAGGCGACCTTCCGCCGATGCCGTCCGTCGATGGTTGCGGGGCGCGGGGAATTCGCTGAATTTGTCGGCGCCGGCACGCAAGCCCGGCGTCGCCTGGCAGCCCGTACCGATGTTCACGCGCGTGTCCCGTCCGCTCGCCCTGATCGCGATGCTTCTTCCGGCCGCCTGTGTGGACACGGCCGAACCCGAAATGGGGCGCGCGGCCTTCCTTCCGGCGATGCGATGGGACAATCGGCCCGAGGCGGAGGAATGGACGGCGGCAACGCTTGCCGCCTTGCGGGTCGAGGGCGCGGTTCTCGCCTCGACCGTCCCCGCCGACGTGGAGGGCTTCTGCCCGAACTACGCCTCCGCGACCGCGCCGGAGCGGCGGGCCTTCTGGGCCGGGCTCTTCTCGGCCCTCGCCAAGCACGAGAGCACCTGGAACCCGCACGCGAAGGGCGGTGGCGGCCGCTGGATCGGCCTGATGCAGATCGCGCCGACGACCGCGCAGGCCTATGACTGCGACCTGCCGGCGGGCGCGGGGCTGACCGATGGCGGCGCGAACCTCGCCTGTGCGGTCAAGATCGCGGCGGCGCAGGTCGGACGCGACGGGGCGATCGTCTCGGACGGGACCGGCGGTTGGCGCGGCATCGCGCGCGACTGGGCGCCGATGCGGGTCGCGGCCAAGCGCGAGGACGTGGCCGAGTGGACCAGCGCGCAGGATTACTGTCAGGGCTAGCGTGTTGGCGCCGGGCCAGTCGGGGCCCATGCGCCCCTATGCCATGATCCGGATGCCGCGCCGGCCGAATTCGCGCATCAGCGCGCCCTGATCGAACTTTTCCACCCCCGAGAGCGGCACCGTGCGCCCGTCGGCAAGTCGGAGGACGCAGACCGTCTGTCCGGTCGTGCCGTTGCCGATGGCGACGCCGATAAGGTCGTCGAGCGATGCACTCTGCCGCCCCTTGCGGGTGAACCAGTCGATGCGGTTCGGACCGAGCCGGAAGCCCCGGCCGGGATTGCGGATGAGCCGCGCGAGCACGAGCGCGAGGTAGAGGACCGCGAGCACCGGAACCAGCGCATTAAGTGTGAGAGTGAAGCTCAGATACACCGCCACCATGGCGATACCGAGCGCGAGATACGTGCCAGGCCGACGCGCCTGACGCAGATAGCCGAACGTGTCCATTTGCATGGTTCAACGCCCCCCCAGATTTACCCAGGTTCAGGATAGGCCAGCGGGGCCGGAAGCCGAAATCGACAGGGGGACACCGCCGGGACTTGGGGGGCTGGCCGAAACGATCGCCCCACGAGGCGGCGATTGGGCGGTTTCCCCCGGCAATCGCCGTCGTTCCGCCGGCCGCGCCCGATTCGCCGCGGCGGGGTTCTACCGTCCGCCCGAAACGTCGAGGACAGTGCCGGTGACGTAGGACGCATCCTCGGAGGCGAGCCAGAGGACGGCTTTCGCGATCTCGTGCGCGGTTCCGGGACGGCCCATCGGGATGCGGTCGGCCAGCAGGTTGGCGCGGTCGGGCTCCCCCCCCTTGCCGTGAATGCCGGTCTCGATGATGCCCGGCCGGATCGAGACCACGCGAATGCCTTCCGCCGCCACCTCGTCGGCGAGCCCTTTCGTCAGCACGTCGAGCCCGGCTTTGGCCGAAGCGTAATCGACATATCGGCCGGCCGAGCCGAGCCGCGCAGCGACCGACGAGATATTGACGATCACCCCGCCGTCGCCGCCGTTCCGGGTCGACATCCGCCGCGCGGCATGGCCCGCCAGAAGGAACGGCGCGGTGAGGTTGACGGCGAACATCCGGTTGAGGCGCTCGGGCGTCATCTCCTCCACCCGCTGGGCTGTGTCGACGATGCCGGCGTTGTTGATCAGCGCGTCGAGGCGGGGAAAGGCGCCGTCGAACGCCTCCATCAGCCGGCCGGCGTTCATCGGATCGGAGAGATCGGCTTGCAGGATGACGGCGCGGCCGCCGGCCTCGGTGACGGCCTGCGCCGTCAGTTCGGCCCCGGCGCGGTTGCTGTTGTAATGGACGGCGACGTCCCATCCCGCCCGCGCCATCTGCCGCGCGGTTTCCTGGCCGATCCCGTCCGAGGCGCCGGTGATGAGCGCGGTTCTGCGCTGGATCATGTCGTCCGCTCCTTTCCCGGGCGCGGCTGGGTCAGCCGCGGATCCGGCCGACCATCTCGGTCACGTCGCGGCTGAGGCCGGGGGTGGCGAGAATGCGGTCAAGCTCGGCCCGGATCAGCGCCTTGCGGTCCTCGTCGTAGCGCGCCCAGGTCTCGAAGGCCGTCGACATCCGGGCGGTGGTCTGCGGGTTGACCGGATCGAGCTTCAGGAGCCAGTCGGCATAGAAGCGATAGGCCGCCCCCGAGGCGTGATGGAAGCCTGCGTGGTTGGCCGCGAGCGCGCCGAGAAGCGCGCGGAAGCGGTTGGGGTTCTGCCAGTCGAAATCGGGATGCTGCGAGAGGCGCTCGGCGGTCATCGCCGCCTCGTCCGGCAGGGCATGGGCGACCTGCACCATGAACCATTTGTCGATCACTAGCCGGTTGGTTTGCCAGCGTTCGTAGAAGGCCCCGATCTCGCGCGTGCCGCGCCCGCCCTCGATCAGGCAGGCCAGCGCGCCGTGGCTTTCGGTCATGTTGGAAGCGCTGGCGAAGAGCGAGGCCGCTCGGGTGCCGTTGTCGATATGGTTCAGAAGGCCGAGGCAACCGAGCCGCAGCGCCCGCTTTCCGGCAGCAGCGGCATCGGGGGAGAACTCCCCTTCCGTCGCCATCGCGTCATAGGTCGCGACAAGCGGTTTTTGCAGATGCCGCGCGATGGCCGTGGCAAGCGCCGCGCGGCCCGCATGGATCGCCGCGGGATCGGGCACGCGGCCGGCATCGTGAAGCGTCTGGGCCAGATCGTCCTCTGACGGCAATCGCAGGCAGAGCGCGCGGAAGGCGGGATCGAGGCTTTCGTCAGCGAGGACTGCCCCGAGCGCTTCGATGAAGCTTTGCGAGGGCGCGCGATCCTCGGCGATCATGCCGGCCAGAACGTCCTTGGCGAGTGCGCGGCCGGCTTCCCATTTGTTGAAGGGGTCGGTGTCGTGCGCGAGAAGGAAGGCGCGTTCCGTCTGATCGACCTTGCGGTCGAGTACGACCGGCGCGGAAAAGCCGCGCAGGATCGACGCGACCGGGCGCGAGGCGAGGGTGTCGAAGCGGAAGCTTTGGGTGGCCTCGGTCATTTCCAGCACCGTCGTCGGCACCACCTCGTCGCCGTTCGGGTTGAGAAGCCCGACGGCGATCGGGATGACGCGCGGCGGCTTCTTGTCCTGTCCGGGCGTCGGCGGTGTCTTCTGGATGAAGGTCAGCGTGTAGGTGCCATCTGACCAGGCTTCGGACACCGTCAGGCGCGGAGTGCCGGCATCGGTGTACCAGCGCTTGAACTGGGCAAGATCACGGCCCGTCGCATCCTCGAAGACCTTGAGCCAGTCCTCGATGGTCGCCGCCTCGCCGTCATGGCGGTCGAAATAGAGGTCGAGCGCCTTCTTGTAACCCTCGTCGCCGACGAGGCGCTTCAGCATGCCAATGACCTCGGCGCCCTTCTCGTAAACCGTGGCGGTGTAGAAGTTGTTGATCTCGACATAGTGGTCGGGCCGGACCGGATGCGCGAGCGGCCCCATATCCTCGCGGAACTGGCGGGCGCGGAGCGTCAGAACATCGTCGATCCGCTTCACCGGCGCGGAGCGCATGTCGGAGGTGAATTGCTGGTCGCGGAAGACCGTGAGCCCTTCCTTCAGGCAAAGCTGGAACCAGTCGCGGCAGGTGATGCGGTTGCCGGTCCAGTTGTGGAAATACTCATGCGCGATGACGCCCTCGATCCGCTCGAAATCGAGGTCGGTGGCGGTTTCGGGCGAGGCGAGGACCAGCTTGGAGTTGAAGACGTTCAGCCCCTTGTTCTCCATCGCGCCCATGTTGAAGTCGTCCACCGCGACGATGTTGAAGACGTCGAGGTCGTATTCGCGGCCGTAAACCTCCTCGTCCCATTTCATCGAACGGATGAGGCTGTCCATCGCGTAGGCGCAGCGGTCCTGATCGCCGTCGCGAACCCAGATGTTGAGGTCGACCTTGCGGCCGGACATCGTGGTGAAGGTATCGGGGACGGCTTTCAGGTCGCCCGCGACAAGGGCGAAGAGATAGGCGGGTTTCGGCCAGGGATCGGTCCATTCCGCCCATCCGGCGCCCTTGCCGGTCGGATTGCCGTTCGACAGGAGGGCGGGCATGTCGGACTCGATCCGCACCTTGAAGGGCGCCATCACGTCGGGACGGTCGGGGTAGAAGGTGATCTTGCGGAAGCCTTCCGCCTCGCACTGGGTGCAATAGATGCCGCCCGACATGTAAAGCCCCTCGAGCGCGGTGTTCGCTTCGGGGTCGATCTCCACCTCCGCCTCCCACAGGAAGGGGCCATCGGGGATCTGGTCGGCCGAGAGCGTCAGGCCGGTGTCGTCCTGAACCGGGCGGACGGGCTTGCCGTCGACACTCGCCGACACGAGCGTCAAATTCTCGCCGTCGAGGCAGAGGTCGTGGCGACCGGGGCTCGTCGGGTTGGGCGCGAAGGCGATCCGGGCAAGGACGCGTGTCGTCTTCGGCGCGAGGCGGAAGGTCAGATCGACGCCTTCGATGACGAAGGGATAGGGGGCATAGTCGGCGAGCAGCGTCGGCTGCGGGGTGGCGTCCTTCATCGGGCCCTCCGGATGGTTGTGGCGCGGACGTTAGGCCCTCCGTCCCGGCGCCGCAACCTATCGGATGTCAGGCCGCGCCGATATGGGCCGCGAGCTTGCCGAGGGTCTGAAGCCCAAGCTCGACGGCGCCGAAACCCTTCGCGGTCTCATATTCCTCGACCGTCACGAAGATCATGGACAGCGTGACCTTCGTGCGCCCGCCGAGATCCTCGAACCGGGCCGAGGCATCGGCATGTTTCGGCCCGTTCTCGCCCCAAAGAAGCGCGTAGTCGATTTGCGTCATCGGCCGGTGGCGGATGCCGCGGTGGTGATTGGGGTAAACCGTGCCGTCCGGCCCGATCATGTCGAAGACCCACTCGCCGCCGTCGCGAAGGTCGATCCGCGTGGTGCGGCAGGAAAACCCGTCCGGCCCCCACCATTTCGGCAGCGCCTGCGGATCGGTCCAGGCCGCCCACACGGTTGCGAGCGGTGCGGCGATGATCCGTTCGATCACCATCGTGCGATCTTCGGAGCCGCTCATTCCATCAAACCCCTCGCATAGTCCTCCAGCTGGGTCGCGACCGTGCCCCAGCCGTCGAAAAAGCCCATCGCCTTGTGGGTCTCGGCCTTCTCGGTCGAGCGGTGGCGGGCGATGGCGGTGTATTTCGTGCGGCCGCCTCCGGCATCCTCGAAAAGCACGATGGCGGTCATGAAGGGATCGGGCGCTGGCTTCCAGCCCTCGGTGTAGCCATCGGTGAAGACGAGTTTCTCGTTCTCGATCACCTCCAGATAGACGCCGTTGTTCTGCATCTCAGTGCCGTCGACATTGAACGTCGTCTCGAACACGCCGCCCACGCGCGGGTCGAGCTTGCAATGCGTCACGCTGTGGGGGCGGGGGACGAAGAAATGCGGCAGGTGCCGCTCCTGCGTCCAGCATTGGAAAAGAAGGTCTTTCGGTGCGTTCAGGGTGCGTTCGAGAACGAGGTCGAGGGATGGGTCAAGGTTCATCGCGAGGATCCTGTATGAGGGTTTGAACATAGGCGTCGAGGCGGTCGAGGCGCCCTTCCCAAAGCGCGCGCTGCTCGTCGAGCCAGGAGCGCACCGGCGTGAAGGCGCCGGGGACGAGGGTCACGGTGCGGACGCGGCCATCCTTCGCCGTCGCGACAAGGCCGGAGGCTTCGAGCCTGCGGACATGGGCGAGGAAGGAGGGCAGCGCCATGTCGAACGGGGCCGAAAGTTCGGTCACGGTTGCCGGACCGCGCGCCAGCCGCTCCAGAATCGCGCGGCGGGTCGGATCGCCGAGCGCCTGGAAGAGGATGTCGAGCTGGCCGGGCGAGAGGTTCATTTCGGCGCCATTTAGTTAGATAACATCCTAAGTATTCCATTCGCCCGAGTCACGCAAGAACAATTAGTCAGTGTCCTAAGTGTTGCGTTGGCCGATCTGGAGTGGCCGGAAGATGTGCCTGCGAGAGTGCCGGTCGGACTCGGCTCCTGTTGGTCTTGGGGAGCGGCATGTCACCGCACGAAAAAATGGCGTGGACAGGACGCGAGTCGAATGGGCCTCTCGTCAGGTGGCCAGAGAGCTTCTTTACTTCATCGAAGATCGCGCGCTTCCCGGCGCTGGGATAGGCGGCGGGCCTGTGTCGACACCGTGCTCGACATTCCGCTGGCCGCCTACCGCAAGTGGACGCCCGAGCAGATCATGCGCGAGGTGGAGAACAACGCCCAGGGCATCCTCGGCCATGTGGACCGCCAGAATGCCGCCGATCCGCTCTACCGTCCGATGGCGCCGGCCTTCGACGGCATCGCCTTCGCCGCCGTCTGCGATCTGGTCTTCAAGGGCAGCGCCCGGCCCTCGGGCTATACCGAACCCGTCCTGCACGCGCGGCGACGCGAGGTGAAGGCGGCGGGCTAGGGGCCGTCGTCACCCATTGCTTTCCCAGGTGCTGCGCTTTCTTCGACAGGGGGGGAGCGACCGCAACCCTGCCGCCGCCGCGCACGATGCGCCGAATTCGCGGGCATCGTTGCCCAACGTCGCATCATGCGCCGGTGCAGAGGGGCCTGTGCACTGGCTGGGGCTTTTTCTTTCCGGGGCGCGCGCCTATTCTGTCCACAGGGCGTAGGGAAGGACGGAACGCGCATGGCTCGGCCCATTGTCGGTATCATCGGCAATATGAACCTCATCAACGATGAATACCCGGTTCATGCCGGCGGCACGATGAACTCCGCCGCGGTGGCGCAGGTCGCGGGCTGCATGCCGCTTCTGATCCCGACCGATCCGCGCCTTGTCAGCGTCGAGGAGCTTCTGGCCGCCTGCGACGGCTTTCTCCTGACCGGCGGCCGGCCCAACGTCCACCCCGAGGAGTATGGCGAGGCGGCGACCGAGGCCCACGGCGCCTTCGACCGGTGCCGCGACGCGATCACCCTGCCGCTCGTGCGCGCCTGCGTCGAGCGCGGCCAGCCGTTCTTCGGCATCTGCCGGGGCTTTCAGGAGGTGAACGTGGCGCTGGGCGGCACGCTCTACCCGGAAATCCGCGACCTGCCGGGGCGGATGAACCACCGGATGCCGCCCGACGGCACTCTGGAGGAGAAGTTCGCGCTTCGCCATGCGGTCCGCTTCTCCGACGGCGGGGTCTTCCACCGGCTCTTCGGCGCGGCCGAGGTGATGACGAATACGCTCCACGGTCAGGGGATCAAGACCGCCGGCAAGCGCATCGTGGTCGACGGCTGGGCGCCGGACGGAACGCCCGAGGCGCTTTATGTCGAGGGGGCGCCGGGGTTCACGCTGTCTGTGCAGTGGCACCCCGAATGGAATGCCGCCGGGGATCCGGTCTCGCGCCCGCTTTTCGAGGCGTTCGGCGCGGCGGTGCGTGAATGGGCGGAATGCCCGACGCGGCAGGCGCGGCTGAAATCCGCCTGAATCTTCTGTGCTGGGCATCTCCCTGCGCGCGCCCGCGCCGCCGGTCGCGCTGCCATGACTGATCTCGGTTATGCCGGTTGCGGTGATCGTCTCGTGCGAGGAGGTGCCGTCGATAGCCGCGCTGTAGCTCGGCGCGGAGACGGCGCTGGTGGGGCTCAAGATCGAGACGGTACCGGGGTCGGTGACGTTGTAGTGCCGGTCGCAGCCCGCGGCCCCGCTCCTGACCTATTGGCCGCTGCCGGGCGCAGTCGCGCGGATCAGACCGCGGTTCATTTCGTCGCGTGCGGGTCTGGCGCCCGGACGGTCGCCGCAACCAGGTCGAGCTTCATCGCGACGTCGATCGGTTCGGCATCGCCTGTCGGCACCGGATGGCCGGAAAGCGGCGGCGGTTCGGAGTCGAGTGTCCAGCCATGACGGGCGAGGAACCGCCGCGCGAGGCGGCTCGCCCAGACGGTGAGCCGGGGCATGCCCTGCGCCCGCGCTTCGGCGAGGATCGCCGCATGGAGCCGGTCGGCGAGACCGGTCTGGCGCCATTCGGGCCGCACGAAGGCCATGTTCAGGTACCCGCTTGCCTCCAGCATGAAGAACCCGGCTATCCGGCCGCTTTCGTCCTCCGCGACGACCGTGAAATGGCGGTCGAGCCAGTCGCCCCAATCGTCCGGCATTTCCGGGTCGGCGACCCAGTCGGCAAGTTGCGCTTCGGTGTAGTGGTCGGCCGCCCCGATCCGGACGGCTTCCCAGAAGACCTCCCGCGTTTCGGCGGCGTCGCCCGGACGGAACCGGCGAAGGGTGGCCGCGTCGGTCATGTCACCTTGGCGCGGGCCCTGAACGCGGGCCGGTCCCAGGCGTCGGTCGCCATGATCCCGGCGAGGATCTCCACCGCGCCGGTGACATCCTCAATTGTGGTGTAGAGCGGTGTGAAGCCGAAGCGCAGGATGTCGGGCGCGCGGAAATCGCCGATGACGCCGCCTGCGATCAGCGCCTGCATGATCGCGTAGCCTTCGGGATGGCGGAAGCTGACCTGGCTGCCGCGCTGGCCCGGATCGCGGGGCGAGGCGAGGGCGAGGCCGGGACAGGCGGCCTCCACCCCCGCGATGAAGGCTTCGGTCAGTTCGATGGAGCGGGCACGGACATCCGCCATCTCGACCCCGTCCCAGATATCCATCGACGCCTCAAGCGCCGCCATCTGCAGGATCGGCGGGGTGCCGACACGCATCCGCTCGATCCCCGCGCCGGGGCGGTAGTCGGCGTCGAAGGCGAAGGGCGCCTCGTGCCCGAGCCAGCCGGAGAGCGCCGGGCGGCTTTGCGCGGCGAGGCGGGGGGCCACGTAGATGAAGGCGGGGCCGCCGGGGCCGGAATTGAGGTACTTGTAGGTGCAGCCGACGGCGAAATCGGCCCCCGCCCTAGCGAGGTCGACTTCGATCGCGCCGGCCGAATGGGCGAGGTCCCAGACCACGAGCGCCCCGGCCTCATGGGCCCTGGCGATCAGCCGCGCCATGTCGTGCTTGCGCCCGGTGCGGTAATCGACCTCGGTCAGCATCAGGACGGCCACGTCCGGGGTGATCGCGTCCTCCACCGCCTCGGGCGCCACGGTGCGCAATTCGTGCCCGTCGCCCAGCGTCCGCACCAGACCGTCGGCCATGTAGAGGTCGGAGGGAAAGTTGCCGGTATCGGAAAGGATCACCTTGCGGCCCGGTCTTAGTTCGGCCGCCGAGGCGAGCGCCTGGTAGACCTTGATCGAGAGCGTATCACCGAGAACGACGGTGCCCGGCTCCGCCCCGATCAGCCGGCCGATCCGGTCGCCGAGGCGCCGTGGCAGATCCATCCAGCCGGCGCGGTTCCAGGCGGTGATCAGCATCTCGCCCCATTCCTGCGTCACGCAATCCGCCACGCGGGCGGCCGCGGCACGGGGCAGGGGGCCGAGCGAGTTGCCGTCGAGATAGATCACGCCCTCGGGCAAGTGAAAGCGCGCGCGGGTGGCGGTGAAATCGGTGGTCATCGGCATCTCTTCTCCGGGGGCGGCAATACGGCTGGTGGCAGGTGGATCATGGTTAGGAAATCTCCGCCCTCCCGGCCAGAGAAAACTGGGCGCGCCGGCGAGTCATCGGGCGGGCGCACGGTTCCTTGCCGGGCCACCACAATGCGAGGATTTCGCGCGGCCGGGGAGGATGCGGGCTTGAATTCACCGTCGCAGGGGTCATAGGTTCGGCCAAATTCGGGATGAGGACGCCGATGGTGGCGAAAGAGATCGATTTTCCGCCGGTCTGGCTGGCCGGGTTCGCCGTGGCGGGCGGGCTGATCGGGCGCATCGTGCCGGTGGCGACGCCGGTCAACGATCCGCTTGGCGCGTTGCTGGTCGTGGTCGGGCTCCTGCTGATGGTGGTCGCGGCCGGGCAGATGATCGTCGCGCGGACCACGCTGATCCCGCGCCGCGATCCCGATGCCCTTGTCCACGGCGGCGTCTTCCGCTTCAGCCGCAATCCCATCTACCTCGCCGATGCGATCATTCTGGCCGGCCTTTATTTCGCCTGGGACGCGATCATCGCCCTGCCGCTGGTCGCCGTCTTCGTGATCGTGATCCAGCGGCGCTTCATCCATGACGAAGAGGTGCGGCTGGGCCAGCGGTTCGGCGAGGAATATCTGGACTACACCGCGCGCGTGCGCCGCTGGCTCTAGAGCAGGCCGAGGGCAAGCCTATACGGGGGGCGAGTATCTATTGCGGCGATGCCGCATTGCAGAGTAATAATCTTGCGCGTCTGATGGACGTGGCGGTCGTGGTCGAGCATTGCCGCTTCAAATGCCGGAAAGGGAGAAACAGTGAAGATCGGGGCACCGAAAGAGATATTTGAGGGCGAAGCGCGGGTCGCGATGACACCCGACAGTGCCGTTCAGCTGAAGAAGCTGGGCCACGACTGCTTTATCGAGGCGGGCGCGGGCAAGGCGGCGGGCTTTTCCGACGCGGCCTATGAGGCGGCTGGCGTGACCGTGGTGAAAACTGCCGCGGGCCTGTTCAAGGACGTCGACATCGTCGCCAAGGTGCGGCCGCCGAGCGACACCGAACTGAAGCGTCTCGGCACGGGTCAGACTCTCATCTCCTTCTTCTATCCCGCTCAGAACAAAGAGCTTCTTGAACTGGCCCAGAAGCACGGCGCGAATGTCATCGCGATGGACATGGTGCCGCGCATCTCCCGCGCGCAGAAGATGGACGCGCTGTCCTCGATGGCCAATATCGCGGGCTACCGGGCGGTGATCGAGGCCGGCAACAATTTCGGCCGCTTCTTCACGGGCCAGGTCACTGCGGCGGGCAAGGTGCCCCCGGCGAAGGTGCTGATCGTCGGCGCCGGCGTCGCGGGTCTTGCCGCGATCGGCACATCCACGAGCCTCGGCGCGATCACTTACGCGTTCGACGTGCGGCCCGAAGTGGCCGAGCAGATCGAATCGATGGGCGCGGAGTTCGTCTATCTCGATTTCACCGAGCAGCAGACCGATGGCGCCGCGACTGGCGGCTACGCGGCCCCTTCCTCGCCGGAGTTCCGCGAGGCGCAGTTGAAGAAGTTCCGTGAACTTGCGCCCGAGATGGACATCGTCATCACGACTGCGCTGATCCCCGGCCGTGACGCCCCGGTCCTCTGGACCAAGGACATGGTCGAGGCGATGAAGCCGGGATCGGTCATCGTCGACCTTGCGGCCGAGCGCGGCGGCAACTGCGAACTGACCAAGGCGGACGAAAAGATCGTGACGCCGAACGGCGTGACGATCGTCGGCTACACCGACTTCCCGAGCCGGATGGCGGCCCAGTCCTCGACGCTTTATTCCAACAATATCCGTCACATGATGGCCGATCTTACGCCGGCCAAGGACGGCGTGGTCAACCATAACATGGAAGACGACGTGATCCGGGGCGCGACCGTCGCCCACGAGGGCGCGATCACCTTCCCGCCTCCGCCGCCGAAGATCGCGGCCATCGCGGCGCAGAAGCCGAAGGAAAAGGCGAGGGAGCTCACCGTCGAGGAGAAGCGCGCGCAGGAAGTGGCCGCGTTCAAGGCGCAGACCCGCAGCCAGGTCACGCTTCTGACGGTCGGCGCGGTGCTACTTCTGGGCGTCGGCCTCGTCGCGCCGGCGAGCTTCATGCAGCATTTCATCGTCTTCGTCCTCGCCGTCTTCGTGGGCTTCCAGGTGATCTGGAACGTCGCGCATTCGCTGCATACGCCGCTCATGGCGGTCACGAACGCGATCTCGTCGATCATCATCCTCGGCGCGCTCATGCAGATCGGGTCGGGCAGTGTGCTGGTGATCATCCTGGCCGCGCTGTCGGTCTTCATGGCCGGGATCAACATTTTCGGCGGGTTCATGGTCACGCGGCGCATGCTGGCCATGTTCCAGAAGTCGTAAGGAAGGGCAGAGATCATGGAATTCGGATTCACCACGGCGGCCTATGTGGTCGCGGCTGTGCTCTTCATCCTCTCCCTCGGCGGGCTTTCGGGGCAGGAAAGCGCCAAGCGCGCGGTCTGGTACGGGATCGTCGGCATGGCGCTTGCGGTTTTCGCGACGCTGATCGGGCCGGGCTCCGGCCTCTGGCTCCTGTCGGTCCTTCTGATCGCGGGCGGCGGGATCATCGGCTGGTATGTCGCCACCCGCGTGCAGATGACGGAGATGCCGCAGCTTGTCGCCGCGATGCATTCGCTGGTCGGTCTTGCCGCCGTCTTCGTCGGCTACAACGCCCATTTCGAGCTTGGCCGCGTTCTCGCGATGGACGAGGCCACGCGCCACGGGCTGGAAGGCTTCGCCGCCGTCCTCGCCCACAAGACCGGCGTCGAGCAGTCGATCCTGCGCGTTGAGCTTTTCCTCGGCATCTTCATCGGGGCGGTCACCTTCACCGGCTCGGTCATCGCCTATGGCAAGCTGGCGGGAAAGGTGAACTCCGCCGCGAAGAAGCTGCCGGGCGGGCATGTCCTGAACGCCGGCGCGGCGGCGATCTCGGCTTTGTGCCTTGTCTGGTATTTCGGCACCGGGGGCTTTCTGCCGCTCTTCCTGATGACGCTCGCCGCCTTGTTCATCGGCTATCACCTGATCATGGGGATCGGCGGCGCGGACATGCCGGTGGTCGTGTCGATGCTCAACTCCTACTCGGGCTGGGCCGCGGCGGCGATCGGCTTCTCGCTCTCGAACGATCTTCTGATCGTGGTCGGCGCGCTTGTCGGCTCTTCGGGTGCGATCCTTTCGTACATCATGTGCAAGGCGATGAACCGCAGCTTCATCAGCGTGATCCTCGGCGGCTTTGGCGGCGCGACCGGTCCGGCGATGGAGATCGCGGGCGAGCAGATCGCCATCGACAGCGACGGCGTCGCGGCGGCGCTGAACGATGCGGACAGCGTGATCATCGTGCCGGGCTACGGCATGGCGGTGGCGCAGGCGCAGCAATCGGTCGCGGAACTGACCCGCAAGCTGCGCGCGAAGGGCAAGGAGGTGCGCTTTGCGATCCACCCGGTCGCCGGCCGCCTTCCCGGCCACATGAACGTGCTTCTGGCCGAGGCCAAGGTGCCCTATGACATCGTGCTGGAGATGGACGAGATCAACGAGGACTTCCCCTCGACCGACGTCGCCATCGTGATCGGCTCCAACGACATCGTGAACCCGGCGGCGCAGGAAGACCCCAACAGCCCCATCGCCGGGATGCCGGTGCTGGAGGTCTGGAAGGCGAAGCAGGTCTTCGTGTCGAAGCGCGGGCAGGGCACGGGCTATTCCGGCATCGAGAACCCGCTCTTCTACAAGGACAACACGCGGATGTTCTACGGCGACGCCAAGAAGTCGGTGGACAGCCTCCTGCCGATGATCGACTGACCCCGCGCCGATGCGGATCAAGCGTGACCCCGCCCATTGGGCGGGGTCACTTTCTTTTGTGTTCCGATCTCTCTCGGCCGGGCTATCCTTGCCTTTACAATCATAGGGAGATCCAGATGAACGCCCCGGACAAACCGACGCAACGCAAGAGCGCCAGGGACTTCGACCCACGCATCCTCGAGATTTTCGACGGCTACGTGCATGGCAAGATGTCGAAGCGGGACTTCATCGAGCGCGCCGGCAAGTTCGCCGCGGCCGGTGTGACCGGGGCCGCGATCCTTTCGCAACTGCAACCGGACTATGTGCTGGCCCAGCAGGTGGCGCCCGACGATCCGGCGATCGAGACGATGGTGGCTGAGTATGACAGCCCCGAGGGCAATGGCCGCATCAGGGGGCTGATGGCCAAGCCCGCCGGTGCCACCGGCAAGCTTCCCGCCGTGCTCGTGGTCCACGAAAATCGCGGGCTCAACCCCTATATCGAGGATGTCGTGCGGCGCGCGGCCAAGGCCGGCTACCTCGCTTTCGGCCCGGACGGGCTGACCCCGCTCGGCGGCTATCCCGGCAATGACGAACAGGGCCGCGAGATGCAGTCACAACTCGACCCGGCGAAGCTGATGGCGGATTTCTTCGCGGCCTTCGAATACCTGCGCGATCACGAGGGATCGACGGGCAAGGTCGGCGCCGTGGGCTTTTGCTATGGCGGCGGGGTCTGCAACGCGCTGGCCGTGGCCTATCCTGATCTCGCCGTCTCCGTCCCCTTTTACGGCCGCCAGCCAGCGGCCGGGGATGTTGCGAAGATCGAGGCGCCGCTTCTCCTCCACTATGCGGGGCTGGACGAGCGCGTCAATGCCGGCTGGCCGGACTATGAGGCGGCGTTGCAGGCCAATGGCAAGACTTACACGGCCCATATCTATGACGGTGTGAACCACGGTTTTCACAACGACACGACGCCGCGCTACGACGCGGCGGCTGCAGAGCTGGCCTGGTCCCGGACGATCGAGGCCTTCGCGGCGCATCTGACCTGATCGCAGCCGCCCGGTCGGGCCCAGCGCCCTCGACGCCCTTGCGGAATTGTGCTTTGCAGGGGTGGCACCCGTGGCCGGGCGGGCACGGTCGATCAGAAACGAGGCGGGGAACATGGCGGGCAGATTGCCGAAAAGCGTCTTGGCGCTGGGCTTTGTCAGCCTCTTCATGGACGTCTCGTCAGAGATGATCCACGGGCTGCTGCCGCTTTTCCTGACCGGCACGCTCGGCGCCTCGGCGCTGGTGCTCGGCATGATCGAGGGCGTGTCGGAGGCGGTGGCGCAGGTCACCAAGGTCTTTTCCGGGGCGCTGTCGGACCGGATCGGGCGGCGGAAACCGCTGGCGCTTTTGGGCTACGGGCTGGCGGCCCTGACCAAACCGTTCTTCGCGCTGGCGGGAAGCGCGGGCGTCGTCCTCGCCGCGCGGGCGGTGGACCGGCTGGGCAAGGGGATCCGGGGCGCACCGCGCGATGCGCTGGTGGCCGATCTGGTGCCGCCCGAACGGCGCGGCGCGGCCTACGGGCTGCGCCAGACCCTCGATACGGTCGGCGCCTTTGCGGGGCCGCTGATCGCCATCGCGCTGATGGCCGCTTCCGGGGGCGACTTCCGGCTGGTTTTCGCCGTGGCGATCCTTCCCGCCGCCATCTCCGTCCTGATCCTCGCCAAGGCCGTCAAGGAGCCGTTGCCCCGCGAGAAACCGAACGCCCGCCCGCGCTTCGATCGGGCGAGCCTCGCGGCGCTGGGTCCGGCTTTCTGGACGGTCACGGCGCTCGGCGCGATCATGAGCTTTGCCCGCATCTCCGAGGCGTTCCTGATCCTTCAGGTTAACGCGGTGGGTCTTGCCGTCGCCTTCGCGCCTGTCGTCCTGGTGGTGATGAACGTCGTCTACGCGGCGACCGCCTGGCCGGTGGGCATCCTGTCGGACCGGAACGGGCGGCGCAGCCTCCTGCTCCTGTCTCTCGTGGTTCTGGCGCTGTCGCATGGCGTCCTGGCACTCTCCACCGGGGTGGGGCCGGCTCTGGCGGGGGTGGCGCTCTGGGGGCTTCACATGGGGCTGAGCCAGGGATTGCTCTCTGCGGCCGTGGCAGATGCGACGCCGGCGGCCTTCCGTGGAACCGGCTTCGGCGTCTTCAACCTCGTCGGCGGGCTCGCGCTGCTTCTGGCCAATACGGTTGCGGGCGCGCTCTGGGCCCTTGCCGGGGCTCCGGCCACGTTCGGCTTCGGGGCCGCGGCCGCGCTCCTCGCCCTGCTCCTGGTCCTGCGGCGGGGGGTGGGAAAGCCCGATGGCATACACTCGCATGCAACTAAGCAGTTAGAATAGCTGTTTATTTTCGACCGATGCTCGGCTACGGTTCGCCACGACCGCGACCCGGAACCATCCCGCACATGACTCCCATCGAAGACCATCCGCTGCGCTATCCGCTTGTCAACGAACTGCACGCGCGGCCATTCCCGTCGCTCGACGTGCCGTGCCACGCCGTCTATTTCGCGGTCAAGCAGCCGTTGGACGCGCATAACCGCGACCGCGATGCCGACCGGGCGCATCTTTTGGCGCTTCTCGACCGCCACGGCGCCGCCCATCCGCCCGAGGATGCGACCCATCACGGCGCCCGGATCGGACGCTGCGACCTGAAGTGGGAAAGCCATACCGAATTCGTGACCTATTCGGCCTTCTGCAAGGGCGTCGGCGAACGCGCCTTCAACCCCGCCGAGGCCGATATCTTTCCCGCCGACTGGACGGCCCAGGCGCCCGGCAAGCGCATCGCCGGTTGCCTCGTCCGGGTCGAGACGATGCCCGAGGACCTCTCGGAGGTCACCGCCAAGATCGAGGACTGGTTCGTCGCCGAAAGCCTTGCCACCTCCTGGGTCATCGACGAGGCGGCGATCATCGCGGGCGATTTCAAGATCGACCCGGCCGGCCAGATGCGCTTCGCGATCTTCGTCCGTCCCGGCACCGGCGCGCGCCGCGTCGGCCGCATCGTCCAGCGCCTCTGCGAGATCGAGACCTACCGGGCGATGTCGATGCTGGGCCTTGGCCGCGCGCGGGAACTGAACGCACGTCTCAATGCGTTCGACCCCGCGCTCTCGGCACTGGTCGCGGCGATGTCCGACAAGGGGCGGCGCGCGGAAGGAACGCTGCACGAGCTTCTGGAAATCGCGGCCGAGCTTGAGGCGCTGTCGGTCCGTCACACGTTCCGGTTCGGCGCGACGGGGGCCTACGAGGCCATCGTCAACCAGCGCGTCGAGGTCCTGCGCGAGACGCGCTTCAACGGTCGCCAGACTTTCGGCGAGTTCATGATGCGGCGCTACGATCCGGCGATGCGAACGGTGAAATCGGCGGAACGCCGTCTCGAACAGATGGCCGGCAGGGCCGAGCGGGCGGGGGAACTCCTGCGCACCCGCGTCGATGTCGAACGTTCAGCCCAGAACCAGAAGCTTCTCGAAAGCATGGACCGGCGTGCCGATCTGGCGCTGCGTCTTCAGCACACGGTCGAGGGGCTGTCGGTGGTGGCGATCAGCTACTACGCCGTGAGCCTCGCCACCTATCTCCTCCTGCCCCTCGCCGAGGCGTCGCACTGGCCGAAAAGCGCGCTGACGGCCGTGCTGGTGCCTGTCGTCATGCTGGGTGTGTGGCTGATGGTGCGACGGATCCGGAAGGCGATGCACTGACCAGGCGGTCGGCGGCCCGGGCGCCGGCGACGATGGCCAGAAGCCCGAGGATCGCGGCCAGCGACAGCGTCGGCACACCGGCGAGGCCAACCCCGACCGTGCAGCCGCCGGCCAGCACGCCACCGATACCCATCAACGCGCCCCCGGCCATGTAGCGCAACGTCTCGCGCGGGCTAACGAAGCTTTGCCAGCGGAAGCGGCCAGACAGGAGCGAAAGCGCGGCGGCCCCTGCCAGCACCCCGCCGATCAGGCCGGTGCCGAACCCTGCCGGGATCGCGCTCGACGCGACGGTCCAGAACAGGGTTTCGGCGGCGGGCGAGGTGAAAGAGAGGCTTTCGAAAGCGATCGGGTCGAACTCGTCATAAAGGACGAAGCCGGTGCCGACCCAGCCAAGCGGGACCAGCGTACCGATGAGAATGGCCCCGGCCAGAAGCGCAGGCCGGGTACCGGACCGCAGGGCATAGGCGGCTGCCAGCCCCGCGATCACCAGCGACCAGAGGAGCGCGCCGCCGGGCAGGGCGGCCAGCGAGATCGCATCGCCCACCGGAAGCGTGTAGCCGCCGAGCGCGGTCCGGACAGGCGCCAGAATGCCCTTCAGCGTCGCATGGGCGGCAATGGCGAAGACGACGAGGACCGTCGCGGCGCGGAGGTTGCCCGAGGCCGCCAGCACCGTCAGCCGCGAGGCGCAGCCGCGCGTCAGCACCATGCCGGCGCCGAACAGGAGACCGCCGATCAGGATCGCCAGCACCGGCAGATCGGCTTCCATGAACCGGTGCCCGTCAAATCCGATCCAGCCCGCCGCGACAGCGGCTTGGGTGCCGAGGACCGCGACGGCGAGCGCCATGAGCCAGACGCCAAGCGCCGACCGCCGCTCGCGCGGATCGCCAACCAGTCCGCGCCGCAGGCAGAACCGCGTGACCTCCGCCAGCGCGCCGAAAGCGCTGCCGAGGAGGAGGCCGAAGATCACCGACGCGACGGCGGGGGTGAGGGTTTCGAAACCGAAGCTCTCGAACATCTGGACATCTCCGCATATCGGAATTTGTTTCCAGATAGCGCCGCTTTGCGTCACGCGAAATGGACCACGATACCTGATGCAGCGACAAGGGGAGAACCATGTTCCGTTCAAAGGCCCGCGCCGGAACGTCCCGCCGGCAGCGGCGCACCGCACCGGTCCGTCGGCCTCGCCGCGCCCCAAAGCGAAAGACAGCGTCCTTATTTCTTCTGTTCGGAAATACACCGGGGGTCCGGGGGCAGCGCCCCCGGCGGGTCGGCCGCGCAGCGGCCGAAACCCGAACTCCTCAGCGCCCGCGAATCCGCGGATCGAGCGCGTCGCGAAGCCCGTCGCCGATATAGTTGACCGACAGGACGGTGAGCGAGATCGCCACCCCCGGTAGGATTACCCGGATCGGGTAGAGCTGCATCTGGTCCACGGCGTCGAAGAGGATCCGCCCCCAGGTCGGGAAGTCGGGCGGAAAGCCGAGGCCGAGGAACGACAGCGCCGATTCCGTGATGATCGCATTGGCGATGCCGAGCGTGGCCGAGACCATGATCGGGCTCATCACGTTGGGCAGGATGTGGCGCAGCACCATCCGCCGCGACGGCGTGCCGATCGAGCGGGCGGCGAGCACGTATTCGCGCTCCTTCAGCGCCAGCACCTCGCCGCGCACGATCCGCGCCGCCTGCATCCAGCTCGTCACGCCGATGGCGAAGACGATCAGGAAGAAGATCCCGGTCTCGGGTCCGAAACGCTGCGACAGGGGCTCGCGGAAGAGCGTCACCATCAAGAGGAGAAGCGGCAGGAGCGGCAGCGACAGAAAAAGGTCGGTCAACCCCATCAACAGCCCCTCGGCCCGCTTGAAGAAGCCCGCGACGACGCCGATCAGCGTGCCGAGGAAGAGCGACAGCAGCATCGCCGTCATGCCGACCGCGATGGAGACCTTGCCGCCCGCCATCAGCCGCGCGAGAAGATCGCGGCCCAACTGGTCTGTGCCGAAGGGATGGGCGCCGCTCGGCCCCTGGTTGCGGGCGCGGATGTCGACAAAGGTCGGGTCGATCGACCAGATCCACGGGCCGATCGTGACAGCCAGGAGGATCGCCGCGAAGATGATCAGTCCGAACAGGGCGCCCTTGTGGGTCTTGAACTGGTCCCAGACGTCCCACCACTGGCTGCGGGGCGGCTTCAGCGCCTGATCGACCTTTTGCGCGGAAAGATCAGTCATAGCGGATCCTCGGGTCGAGAACGCCGTAAAGGATATCGGCGATCAGGTTGAACAGCACTGTCAGCGCGGCGAAGATGAAGGTGAGCGTCTGAACCATCGGCAGGTCGTTGGCATAGATCGCGGTGATCAGCAGTTGACCGAGCCCGTTCACCTTGAAGACCTGCTCGGTGATGATCGCGCCACCGAAGATTGTCGGGATGCCGAGGGCGATGACGGTGATGACCGGGATCAGCGAATTGCGCAGGACGTGCTTCAGCACCACGACCTTCTCGCTCATCCCCTTGGCGCGCGCGGTCCGGACATAGTCCTGCCCGAGATTGTCGAGCATCGAGGCGCGCATGAAGCGGCTGATCTGGCTCGCGTTGAAAAGCGCGAGCACGGTCACCGGCATGATCATCTGCTTGACCTGCTTCCAGAAGCTCGCGGCATCGGTGACCTTCAGCGTGGTGTCGTAGATCGACGGGAACCACTGGAGCTTCACCGCGAAGACGATGATCAGCACGACGCCGGTGAAGAACGTGGGCACCGAGAAGCCGATCATCGAGACGAACGTGCCGATCTGATCGAACCAGGAATATTGCCGGTAAGCCGAGATGATGCCGATCGGGATCGCGATGATCACCCCGACGAGATAGGCGAGGCCGACGACCCACAGGGTCTGCGGCATCCGTTGCCAGATCACATCCATGGCCGGTGAGCGGAATTGCCACGAGGTAATCCTGCTGGCCCCCTCGCTCATCGAGGTGCCGAACCAGCTGTCGAGCATGTAGAGCGGCTCGGTCCAGAAGAACTGCTTGAGCCAAAGCAGGTATCGGACCCATCCCGGCTGATCCAGCCCGAGAGCGATCCGCATCTTCTCGCGGACTTCCGGAGGAATGGTCAGCGGTTGATCCGAAAGCGGATCGCCGGGGGCGAGTTCGAGAAGCATGAAGATGACGAGACTGATGAACAGAAGCGTCGGGATCGCGATCAGCAGCCGTCTGAGGGTATAGGTGAGCATCGGCGCCTCGGTTCATCGGTCTTTCTGGAAATCGCCGCCCCGGCGCAAGGCCGGGGCGGCGGGGCTATCCGTCAGAGACGGATCACTTCATGCGGTACCAGTCGGCCGCGTTCCACAGTTCGCTGTCCCAGGTGTTCAACTGCACACCGCCGAGCGTGTTCGAGCGCGCCGAAACCCGGCCGCGATCGACAAGCGCCACGATCGTGTAGCTGTCCTTGGTCAGCATGTCGTTCAGCCTCTTGGCGATCTCGCCGCGCTTTTCGAGGTCGCCGGTCTTGCCGAGTTCCGCCACCAGCGCATCGTATTCCGGATCGCAGTAGCGGTTGATGTTCTCGCCCTGCCACTGCTTGTCGGGCGTCGGCGCCTTGTCGCAGGTATGCTCGGCCAGATAGCTTTCCGGGTCCGCGCCCGAGAAGTTGTTCGCGTACATCTCGACATCCGCGTAGAACTTCTGGAACGTGTCCGGCGAGCCGGGATCGCCACCGAAATAGACCGAACCGTCGATGTTCTTCAGCTCGGTCTCGACGCCGATTTCCGACCACCACTGCTTGATGAGCGCCTGGAAGTCCTGACGCACGGCGTTGGTTGAGGTCTGGTAGAGCACCTTCAGGCGCACGCCGTCGGCGTTGACGCGCACACCGTCCGGGCCGGGCGTGTAGCCGGCCTCTTCCAGAAGCGCCTTCGCGCCCTCGATGTCCTGCTTGAGGCAGTCGGTGTTGTCGGAGGCGTAGAGCGCCGGCGCCGGGACGAGGTTGCAGGTCGGACGGCCGGCCTGGCCATAGCCGACCTCGACCAGGAGGTCGCGGTCGATGGCCATGCTGAGCGCCTTGCGGACGCGCACATCGCTGAGGAACGGATGCGGATGCGCCGCGGTCGCACGTTCGCCTTCCGGCAGATCGGGCGAAGGGTCGGTCCAGTTCATCTCGATCCGCTCGACGAGCGTGCCGAAGGCCGACATCGCCTCGCCCTTGCCGGCGGCCGCCATGCCGGCCAACACGTCCGGCGCCAGCTGAAGGTTCCAGGCGTAATCGAATTCGCCGGTCTCAAGCACAGCGCGGCCCGCCGCCGCCGCATCGCCGCCGCCCTTGAAGGTGACGGTCGCGAAGGCCGGCTTCGCCGGATCGCGGTAGTTCGGGTTGGCCGAGAGCGTGATCACGTCGTTCGGCTTGAACTCGTCCACCTTGAACGCGCCGGTGCCGATCGGCATGAAGTTGGCGCTGGTGCATTCGGGCGCCTTGGCGCCGAGGCAGTCGGCGAACTGCGCCTTCTGCAGGACCGGCGATTCCGCCGTCACGAAGGGCAGGTAGGGGTAGGGCTTGGTATCCTTGAAGGTGATCTTCACCGTCAGGTCGTCCAGTGCCTCGATCTTGTCGACGCCCTCGAACTTCGCCAGCTGCGCGCAGCCGCCTTCGGGATGCATGCAGTATTCGCCGGTGAAGACCACGTCGGCCGAGGTCAGGGGCGAGCCGTCGGACCAGATGAGGCCCGGCTTGATCTTCCAGGTGATCGTCTTGAGGTCTTCCGAAACGCCGCCGTTTTCGACGGTCGGGATCTCCTCGACCAGCCAGGGCACCATGTTGCCGTCCTGGTCGAAGCGCGCGAGCGGTTCGATCACGAGGCTGGAGCTCTCGATGTCCTTGGTGCCCGACGACAGATACGGGTTCAGGATCGAGGGCGCCTGCCAGTAGATGATGTTGACGTGGCCGTCCGCGCCGCGTTCGGCGAAGGCCGCTGGGGCCAGCGCGAACGACGCGGCAGCGCCCAATAGGGCTGTTCTCATCTTCATTTTAGACTCCTTGTTGGGTGCTCGGTGATGCCTCGGATGCCGCCGTTGTTCCGGCGGTCGTCTTGGTGTCGGCGTAGAGGTGACAGGCCGTGTAACGGCCCGGCTCCACTTCGCGGAAGGCGGGTTCCACGGTCTTGCAGATCTCCATGACCCTGGGGCAGCGCGTGCAGAAATTGCAGCCCGCCGGCGGGTTCGCGGGCGAGGGCACGTCGCCCGTCAGGATGATCCGGCGGCGCTCCGTCTCCACGTCCGGATCGGGTTCCGGCACGGCGGAGAGAAGCGCCTGCGTGTAGGGGTGAAGCGGGTTTGAATAAAGCTCGTCGCGGGGCGCGAGTTCCGCGATCTGCCCAAGATACATGACCGCGACCCGGTCGGCGATGTGACGCACCATCGAAAGGTCGTGGCTGATGAAGAGATAGGTGAGGCCGAGCCGGTCCTGCAACTCTTCGAGAAGGTTCACGACCTGCGCCTGAATGGACACGTCGAGGGCCGCGATCGGCTCGTCGCAGACGATGAATTTCGGATTGAGCGCGAGCGCCCGGGCGATGCCGATCCGCTGGCGCTGGCCGCCCGAGAATTCGTGCGGGTAGCGGTTGGCGAAATTGCGGTTGAGCCCGACCTGGTCCATCAGCTCGTAGATCCGGTCGAGCTTTTCGCGCTTCGACATCTTCGTGTGCTCTTCGAGCGGCTCGCCGATGATCGCGGCGACGGTCATGCGGGGATTGAGGCTCGCCTGCGGGTCCTGAAAGACCATCTGCATGGTCGGGCGCAGGGTGCGCAGTTCGGACTGCGGCGAGGCGCCGATCTCGCGCCCGTCGATGCGGATCGAGCCGGCGGTCGGATCGTAGAGCCTGAGGATCACCCGGCCACAGGTCGACTTGCCGCAGCCGGATTCGCCGACAAGGCCAAGCGTTTCGCCCTCGTAGATGTCGAACGAGACGTTATCGACCGCCTTCACGTCGCCGACCCTGGTTCGGAAGATCCCGGCCGTGATCGGGAAATACATCTTGAGGCCCGCGATTTCGACGAGCTTCTTGCGGCCGGTCTTCGGGGGGCTGTCAAGCATCGGCGCCTCCGGTCGCGGGATCCCAGAAGCAGGCCGCGTCATGGCCGGGCCCGACCGGGCGACGGAGCGGGTTTTCACGCTCGCACCGGTCAAAGGCGTGCGGGCAGCGCCGTCGGAAGGCGCAAGCCGTCGGCGCCGCCGTCAGGATCGGCGGCTGGCCCTCGATGACGTTCAACTTCTCGGCGCGCGCGCCGCGCACCGACGGGATCGTCTTGAGAAGGGCGCGGGTATAGGGGTGGCGCGGATTGTGGAAGAGTTCTTTCGACGGGGCCTGTTCGACGATCTGGCCGCCATACATCACGATCACCCGGTCGGCGATCCCGGCGATGACGCCGAGGTCATGGGTAATCCAGACGATCGCCATGCCGAGCTTGTGCCGAAGGTCGCGCACCAGTTCGAGGATCTGCGCCTGGATGGTCACGTCGAGCGCCGTCGTCGGTTCGTCCGCGATCAGCACCTTGGGATCGCAGGCGAGCGCGATGGCGATCATCACCCGCTGGCGCATGCCCCCCGAAAACTGGTGCGGGTAGTCGCCAAGCCGGCGTCCGGCATCGGGGATTCCCACGAGTTCCAGAAGCTCCTTCGCGCGGTTGCGCGCTGCCGCCTTGTCGAGCCCCATGTGTTTGCGCAGCGGCTCCATGATCTGGTAGCCGACCGTGAAGACCGGATTGAGCGAGGTCATCGGATCCTGGAAGATGAACCCGATATCGGCGCCGCGCACCTCGCGCAGATGTTCCTGCGAACATTTCAGGAGGTCCTCGCCGCCGAAGAGCACCTGGCCTTCGCGCACATCCGCCGGGGGCGAGGGCAGAAGGCCGATCAGCGACATCATCGTCACCGACTTGCCCGAGCCGCTTTCGCCGACAACGCCGAGAAGCTCACCGGGTTTCAGGTCGAAGCTGACGGAATTGACGGCGTGAACCTCGCCGCCGCGAGTCCTGAAAACCGTCTTCAGGCCCTTGACGTCAAGGACGGGCATGGCCCCATCGGGCATAGATCGCTCCCAGTCGGATTATTATCGTTTTGTTTTGCCGGTCTTGTGCCGGTTGTCCGTGCCCGAGTGTTAGCCATTTTCAGGCATCCGGCAACACCGAATTCTGCCGCGTTCCGGCAGGTTATTTCCGGCAGATCGCCGACAGGATCCGGCATATCGCCGCCTCTTGACCCGGCTGGGCCGCGCGGTCAGGGTCGCGAAGCGCTGCAATGAGGATGGGCATGGGCACGATTTCTGAGGCAAGGCGGATTCTGGATCGGCTCGTCGCCTTTCCGACGGTGAGCCGGGACAGCAACCTGGCGCTTGTCGACTGGGTGGAGGATTACCTTGCCGGTCATGGCGTCGCCGCGCACCGGGTCTACAACGCCGATCGGACGAAAGCGAATCTCTGGGCCTCCGTCGGGCCGGACGTGGCGGGGGGCGTGATCCTATCGGGCCATACCGACGTGGTGCCGGTCGACGGGCAGGACTGGTCGAGCGATCCCTGGACGGTGACGGAGCGCAACGGCCGGCTCTACGGGCGGGGCACCTGCGACATGAAGGGGTTCGACGCGCTGGCGCTCGCCGCGGTGCCGCTCGCACTCGCGGCGGGGGTGAAGCGGCCCTTGCAGATCGCGCTCTCCATCGACGAGGAGATCGGCTGCGCCGGCTGCATCCCGATGGTCGGGGAAATGGCCGCGACGGCGCCGAAGGCGGCGGCGGTGATCGTGGGCGAGCCGTCGCGGATGCGGGTCGTCACCGGCCACAAGGGCGGGATCGGCTTCGGCACGCGGCTGAAGGGCTTCCCCGTTCATTCCTCGATGATGCACGAAGGCGTCAACGCGATCATGGAGGCGGCGAAGCTGATCGGATGGGCGAATGCCCGCAACGCCGAGAACCGGGCAAGGCCGCCGGGGCCGCTCGCGACCATGTTCGACCCGCCCTGGACGACCGTCCATGTCGGCCAGATCGAGGGCGGGACGGCCCATAACATCACGGCCGAGCACTGCCGCATGGGCCTCGATTTCCGCGTCGTGCCGGGCGAGGAGGGCGAAGACTGGGCGACGGCTTACGAAGCAATGGTTGCCGAGGTGGCGGCCGGAATGAAGGCGGTCCGGCCGGAGGCCGGGATCGAACTCATCCGGCAGTTCGACGTGCCGCCGCTGGTGCCGGAGGCGGATGGTAACGCAGAGCGACTGGCCCGGGCGCTGACCGGCGACAACGGTACGCATGTCGTCAGTTACGGCACCGAGGCCGGACATTTCCAGAAGGCGGGCTATTCCGCCGTGGTCTGCGGGCCGGGTGACATCGCCCAGGCGCATCAGGCGGACGAGTTCATCGAGGTATCGGAGTTCGAGGCGGGATGGCGGTTCATGCAAGGACTGGTGGCGGAGCTCGCGCGGTGACATTTCCGATATCTGAAGCGAGCCCGGTCCGTTTTTCCGGTCCGTTGCCGGCTGCGGCCGATGTGGTCGTGATCGGCGGCGGTGTTGTCGGCGTGATGACGGCATGGTTTCTTGCCAAGCGCGGCGTGCGGGTCGTGCTTTGCGAGAAAGGCCGGATCGCCGGCGAACAGTCGAGCCGCAACTGGGGCTGGGTGCGCCAGCAGGGCCGCGACCCGGCGGAACTGCCGATCATGATCGAGTCGCTTTCGATCTGGAAAGGGCTGGAAGCCGAGGCGAATGCCGATCTCGGCTTCCGGCAGACCGGGGTCCTCTATGCCGCCAACGGGCGGAAGGACATGGCGGAGTTCGAGGCCTGGATGGCCCATGCCCGCGCGCATGGTCTCGACACGCGGCTTCTCGGCCGGGTGGAAATCGCGGACCTCCTGCCCAATGCGGCGGGCTGGGTCGGCGGGATCTGGACCGCCTCGGACGCGCGGGCGGAGCCCTGGGTCGCGGTGCCGCGTCTTGCCGAGGCGGCGGCGAGGACAGGGGTGACGATCGTCGAGAACTGCGCGGTGCGCGCCCTCGACATGGCCGCAGGGCGCGTCGCCGGGGTGGTGACGGAACTGGGCCGCATCTCGGCCGACCGGGTCGTGTTGGCCGGGGGCGCGTGGTCCGCGCTCCTCGCGCGGGCGCATGGGGTCGACATGCCGCAGCTTTCGGTGCGGGCGACCGTCACGGCGACGGTGCCGATGGCCGAGGTCTTTTCCGGCGCCGCCGCCGACAACCATTTCGCGATCCGGCGCCGGTTCGATGGCGGTTACACGCTCACCCCCGGCCATTTCCACGAATTCTTCATCGGCCCGGACGCGTTCCGGCACCTTCGCGCCTTCCTGCCGCAGATCCGCAAGGACATCTCGGGCACCCGCTTCCTTCCGGCCGCGCCACGGCACTATCCCGACGCCTGGGGCACGCCCCGGCGCTGGGCGGCCGACGCCGAAAGCCCGTTCGAACGCTTGCGCATCCTGAACCCCGATCCAAACCGGGCGATGATCGAACGTCTGCGTGACCGCTTCGCCGCCGCCTTCCCGGCGCTCGGCCGGCCGAAGATCGCGACGGCCTGGGCCGGGATGATCGACACGATGCCCGATATCGTCCCGGTGATCGACCATGCGGCCGCACTTCCCGGCCTGACCATCGCGACCGGCATGTCGGGCCACGGCTTCGGCATCGGCCCCGGCATCGGCCGCGTCGTCGCCGATCTGGTCGAGGGGCGCGCGCCCGGCCACGACCTCACGCGCTTTCGTTTGTCGCGGTTCGGGGACGGGTCGGCGGTTGCGCCGGGACCGGCGCTCTAGCTGTGCCGGGAAGGCCCGGGCCCTTGTCCAAGCGGGGGAATATGTGTGGTCGAACTGACGTCCGGCTGCGTGCAGCCTGACGTTGCAAGGAGAATATATTGGTGATTTCGGACGAGTTTCATAAACTCTCCCGATGAAATTCCGTTTCGGCGACGTCACTCCGGATCAGTCGTTCGGACAGCTTCTGCGCTTGGGCGAGGACGTGTCCGTCGAGCCGCGCACCGTCGCGCTTTTTTGCTACCCGGTCGAAAACCGGGACCGGCTCGTCACCAAGGACGAGCTTCTGGAACGGCTCTGGGACGGGCGTTCGATTTCGGACGCCGGCCGGACGCGTCGATCGCCCAGTTCTTCGACGCCTTTCCGCTTCGCGACGCGGGGGTGCGAAAGGCGCTTCACGAAGCACTTGCGTCGCTCGGGCTTCCCGAAACCTCCTGACCGTTTGAAAGCTCATCGACGAGCGCGCGGCCATGGGTCAGAACGGCGTCGACGAGGATGTCGATATCCAATTTCCGGGTCCGGTGGTTGTTGATCGCGGCGCGCAGGCAGAAGCGCCCGTTGATCACCGTATCGGACACGGCCGCAACGCCGTCCTCCTGCATGCGGAGCAGGATCTCGGTGTTGAGGGTGCGCAGCGCATCTTCGCCAAGGTCGCCGGGATTGAAGCGGAAACAGACAATGCTGATTACCCGCTTGGCGACCAGCTCCAGATCGGACACGGCCTCCACCCTGTCCGCCAGATAAGTGGCGTGCGTGATATCTTGATCGATCAGCGCGCCGAACGTGTCGGCGCCATGCTCCTGCAACGCCATCCAGACCTTCAGCGCGCGAAACCCGCGAGAGGTCTGAACGCCGTAGTCGTGGAGCCATTCGCTCGCCGCGATCCCACGGTCCTTCTGTTGCAGATATTCCGGCGTCTTCTCGAAGGTCGCGCGATGCGCCGCGCGGTCCCGGACAAGCGCGCAGCCGACCTCGAACGGCGCATGCAACCATTTGTGCGGGTCGATCGCGATGCTGTCGGCCTCAGACATCCCGTCGACCAGACTGCGGTGGCGGGGAGACAGCGCCAGAAGCCCGCCGATGCAGCCGTCGACGTGGAACCAGAGGCCCTCGTCCCGACAAAACGCCCCGATCGCCCGAAGATCGTCAATCGCGCCGGCATTGACCGTGCCGGCGGTGGCGATCACGCAGGCGGGACGCAGACCGTGGGATCGGTCGTGCGAAACCGCTTCGGCCAGAAGGCCGGGGTCGAGCGTGCCGTCGTCGCGGGCCGGAAGTTTCCGCAACCCCGCGCGGCCGAGACCGAGGCTTTCAAGCGCGATCTGGTGACAGGAATGCAACTGGTCGGAACCGTAGAACCGCAGCCGCCCGCCATCGCCGCATATCCCGTCGGCGCGCGCATCGCCGGGTGACTTCACGTTCCGGGCGACCGTCAGCCCGATCAGGTTCGCCACGGACCCGCCGCTGACCAGGGTGCCGCTGGCCCCGGCGGGATAGCCCACGATCTCTTTCATCCAATCGACAACCTGGCGGTCGATCAACGCGGCCGAGTGGTTTCCGCCGCCGAGGTTCGACCCGAGGATCGCCGCGAGGAAATCGCCGAGGGCGCCGGTGAAGTTGCTCGCCCCCATATACCACATCCAGAAGCGCGGATGGATGTTGCCGAGGGGATAGGGCATCATGCCGGTCTTCAAGGTCTCGTAGACCTCGGATGGCGCGCGGCCCCGCCGTGGCAGGGGGGCGGCGAAGGCCCGGCGCACGTCGTCCGGCATTTCCTGCCAGACCGGCCGGTCGCGCACGTCGCGGGTATAGTCGATGGCGTCATCGACGATCCGGTGGGCAAGCCGGCGCATGTCTTCCCAATCGTCCGGGTCGAGGGTCTTCGCTTCCACTGACATGACGCCGGTCTCCGTATCTGTGCGGTAGTCGGGGCGGGCGCGCCGACGCGCGACCGCCCAACCGGCTCAGGCCGGCATCTGGTAACCTGGCGTGGACCGCGAGATAGCGATCTCCTCGGCATCCATCTCCGGTTCGATCGCCTCGAAAAGCGGCGTGGTCATGTAGCGCTCCCCGGTATCGGGCAACATGCAGAGGATCACCGTGCCGGGTTCCGCCTTCTCGGCCACCCGCATCGCCACGGCAAAGGTCGAGCCGCCGGAAATGCCGGTCAGGATGCCTTCCTTCTTCGCCAGCTTCTGGGCCCACGCGATGCCCTCCGGGCCGGGGACCGGGATCAGCTCGTCATAGCCGTTGTGGTCGACACCGTCCTGCAGAACCAGCGGGATGAAATCGGGC
The DNA here is from genome assembly GCF_039830135.1 of Defluviimonas sp. SAOS-178_SWC. NCBI lineage: Bacteria > Pseudomonadati > Pseudomonadota > Alphaproteobacteria > Rhodobacterales > Paracoccaceae > Albidovulum > Defluviimonas sp. SAOS-178_SWC. Next base: position 1,478,576 of record NZ_CP156081.1, read on the forward strand.
GTCCAGCCCTGGATTGGATGCGGTTCCCACGCCTTGTGGCTTGCGGCCGGCGCACCATTGGCATCGCGTGCCTGCTTTTCGCCACTGCTCAGAAGCGCCGCGTTCGCGGGTTCCGTGACCACGATCTTGGTTTCCGGCCGCTCCTTGCGCAGGACGCGGGCGACGCCGGTCAGGGTGCCGCCGGTGCCGTAGCCGGTGACGAAATAGTCGAGCCGGTCGCCCGCGAAATCGGCCACGATCTCGCGGCCCGTGGTGGTTTCGTGGATGTCGGCATTGGCGTCGGTCTCGAACTGGCGGGCAAGGAACCAGCCGTTGGCCTCGGCGAGTTCGACGGCCTTCTTGTACATGCCGATGCCCTTTTCGGCCCGCGGCGTCAGCACCACCTTGGCGCCAAGCATCCGCATCAGGCGCCGGCGCTCGATCGAGAAGCTGTCGGCCATCGTCACGACCAGCGGATAGCCCTTTTGCGCGCAGACCACGGCGAGGCCGATGCCGGTATTGCCGCTGGTGGCCTCCACGACCGTCTGTCCGGGCTTCAGCTTGCCTTCCCGCTCCGCCGCCTCGATGATGTTGATGGCAAGCCGGTCCTTGACCGAGCCGCCGGGATTGAAGAACTCCGCCTTGACGTACATGCGCACGCCATCGGGGGCGAGGTTGTTGACCCGGATCACCGGCGTATCGCCGATGGTGTCAAGGACACTGTCATACTGGCGTTTGCGGCCATCGGTTGTGCGGATGGAGCGTTTGTCGGTCATGGGCGTACCTCAGGGTCAGATGGTTTGATGAAATGGAACAAGGGTTCCGTGGCCACTGGAACGAATTCCCGGTCAGACTACGCCGCGAATGTCCTCCCGTCTTGAGGAATGGCTGATTATTTCCTGAGTTTTTCGCCGCCAGGTCAGCGTTCATCGCGCCACGGGCGACTCCGGTGGCCCGAAGTATCGGATGGGATGTCCGGATGGCACTGTTGCGGTTCCCCGGTCTCGTCGAGACGCGCGCCTCTCGGCCTCACAACCGGTCGCGGAGGGAAAACCAGACCATCGCCAGAACCAGGAGCGGCCAGCGCAGGGCGACACCGCCGGGGAAGGGGCGTGTCGGCACCCCGGCCATGAGGTCGAAGCGTTCCGCCTGACCGGCGATGGCCTCGGCCGCGAGTTTGCCGCCGAGCGTGGCGAGCGCCACGCCGTGGCCGGAATAGCCCGACGCGGTCAGGATGTTGCCGGCGAGCCGCTCGAAATGCGGCATCCGGTTCAGGGTGATGCCGAGCGTGCCGCCCCAGGCATGGGTGATCCTGGTCCCGGCAAGCTGGGGATAGATTTCCAGCATCGGCTTTCGGACCAGCGCGGCGATGTCCGACGGGAAGCGGTAGCCGTAGCTTTCGGCGCCGCCGAAGAGGAGGCGGTTGTCTTCGGAAAACCGGAAATAGTTGATGACGAACTTCGAATCCGCCACCGCGTGATTGCCGCGAATGAGCGCGTCGCGCGCCTCCGGGCGCATCGGTTCGGTGGCGACGATGAAGTTGTTGATCGGCATCACGCGGGCCGCCGTCCGGCCGTTCAGGTGGCCGAGATAGCCGTTGCAGGCAAGGACGAGATCCCGCGCGGTGATCGTCGCGCGGTCGGTTTCGACCACCGCTGGCGTGCCCTCGGTGATCTTTCGAACCGTCGAATGTTCGTGGATGCGAACCCCCTTCGCCGCCCCGGCGCGGGCAAGGCCGAAGGCGTAGCGCAAAGGGTGCAGATGCCCGCCGCCCATGTCGATATCGCCGCCGTGATAGGCCGGCGAGCCGACGAGGTGGCGCATCTCTTCCCGGTCGAGCGGGCGGATCTGCTCGTAGCCGTAGTCGCGCGCCATCTTCTCGGCATAGGTGCGCGAATGGGGCACGAGGCGTTCCCGGTGGCAGGCATGGATGATGCCGTCGGCGAAACCCGCCTCGGGCGCGTGTTCGGCCGCGAGCGCCTTTGTCAGCGCCACCGCCTCCTGCGCGAGAACCCAGAGCGCGCGGGCGCGGGTCTGCCCGACGATCCTCTCAAGCTCTTCCTGATCGAGCCGCTGGCCGGTCCCGACCTGCCCGCCGTTCCGCCCCGACGCCCCCCAGCCGACGCGGTGGGCGTCGAGGAGCACGACGTCATAGCCGCGTGCGGCCAGATGCAGCGCCGCCGACAGCCCGGTGAAACCGGCGCCGACGATGCAGACGTCGCAGGATAGCGCGCCCTCGGCCGCGGGGAAGGGGCCGGGCGCTTCGGCGGTGTCGGCATACCAGGACCGGGGATATTCCCCGGACCTGTCATTGGCGGTCAGGATGTCCATGCGGCCCCGCTCAGGCCGCTTTCAGAAGCCCGTCGGACTTCAGGCCCGCATAGCATTCGTCGAGCGACTTCGTCGCGCGCTCGATGAGAACGTCGATCTCGGACGGGGTGATCACGAGGGGCGGCGAGATGATCATGCGGTCGCCGACATGGCGCATGACGAGGTTGTTGGCAAAGCAGCGCTCGCGGCAGCGATAGCCGACGGTGCCGGCCTCCGACGCGAATGCGGCGCGGGTTTCCTTGTTCGGCGTGAGCGCGATGGAGCCCATGAGCCCGACCAGCGACGCCTCGCCCACCAGCGGATGATCCTCGAGCGCCTTCCAGCGTTCCATCAGGTAGGGATGGGCCACGTTCCTGACGTGGTCGACGATCTTCTCCTCCTGCAGGATCTGGAGGTTCTTCAGCGCCACGGCGGCGGCGACCGGGTGGCCGCAATAGGTGTAGCCGTGGTTGAAATCGCCCGCGCCGCCGACGGTCGCGGCGATGTCGTCGCAGACGATGGAACCGCCGATCGGCGCGTAGCCCGACGACAGACCCTTGGCGATGGTCATGATATGCGGCTTGATGCCGAGGGTCTGGCTGCCAAACCAGTTGCCGGTGCGGCCGAAGCCGGTGATGACCTCGTCGGCGATCAGGAGGATGCCGTACTTGTCGCAGATGCGCTGGATTTCGGGCCAGTAGGTCGCGGGCGGGACGATGACGCCGCCGGCGCCCTGGATCGGTTCGCCGATGAAGGCGGCGACGCGGTCGACGCCCAGTTCTTCGATCTTCGCCTCAAGCTCGCGGGCGCGCAGCAGGCCGAATTCCTCGGCGCTCATGTCCTTGCCTTCGCCGTACCAGTAGGGCTGGCCGATATGGACGATGTTCGGGATCGGCAGCCCGCCCTGGGCATGAATGCCGGCCATGCCGCCGAGCGAGCCGCCGCCCATAGTGGAGCCGTGATAGGCGTTCGTGCGGCTGATGATGATGTTCTTCCCGGGCTTGCCCTTCACCTCCCAGTAGCGGCGGACAAGGCGGATATTGGTGTCGTTCGCCTCCGACCCCGATCCTGCATAGAAGACGTGGTTGAGGTCGCCGGGGGCGAGCTTCGCGATCTCGGCGGCCAGCGCGATGGCCGGCACATGCGAGGTCTGGAAGAAGGTGTTGTAATAGCACAGCTCCTCCATCTGCCGCGCGGCGACCTCCGCGATGTCCTTGCGGCCATAGCCGACGTTCACGCACCAGAGCCCGGCCATGCCGTCGAGGATCTGCTGGCCTTCGCTATCGGTGAGATAGACACCCTTGCCACGGGTGATGATCCGCGCGCCCTTCCGGGCAAGCTCGGCATCGGCGGTGAAGGGGTGCATGTGATGCGCGGCATCCAGCGCCTGGAGTTCCCTGGTGGGCATGTGATTGGTGATCTGGGTCATCGCGGAACCTGTCATCTGATGGGCCGGTGGGCGTGTGGCGGAACGTGATCCTTTGCCGGGCGAGGCGGTAAATCCGGCGGCTCGCCCCGCTGGAGGAGACGGTCGGCCGGATACCCTTCGCGCGGCGGGGTCGGCGATCAGGATATGATCAAAATCGGCGCTGTCAACCGAATTTGATCAAATTTCGGCGCCGCCGAGCGACAGCCTGACCTGATCGATTCCCTGCGCGATGTCGTTTTCGAGCGCCCGCGCCAGTCCCTCGGCATCGCCGCCCCGCATCGCGGCCAGCGCCTCGCCGTGCCGGTCCGGCAGGTTCGACGTGCCGTAGCGGCCGCAGACGACCCGCAACGACGGACCGAATCTGAGCCACAGCGAATGCGCGATGGAGAGCAGGATCGGCGCATCGGCGCGGTCGTAGAGGGTGAAATGGAAGCGGTAATTGTTCGCGAGATAGCGCTGCACATCGCCGGCGCCGATGGCCTGGTCGATATCCGCGTCGATCCGCGCCAGTTCGGAAATATCCTTCTGTTGCAGCCTTTTTGCGGCCATATGCGCCAGTTTCGGCTCGATCGTCAGCCGGGCGAAGGCAAGTTCGTCGATCTGCGATCCCATGAGTTGCGGCACCGAGACGCGGCGGTTGCCCTGAAGCACCAGCGCGCCCTCCGCCGTCAGCTTCCGGATCGCCTCGCGCACCGGGGTCATGCCCGCATCGAGCGTTGCGGTCAGCCCCTGAATTGTCACCGGTTGGCCGGGTGTCAGCTGGCCGAAGAGAATCATGTCGCGCAGCCGGCAGTAGGTAATTTCGTGCGATGGCACTTTTCTGGGCGATTCGTCCGCTTCACGTAGGTTTTTCATTCCCGTTCCTTGACAGGGGCCGCACGAAAATCCGTATCCTTCATAATAGATTGCGCTTCACGGAAAAGCCATGTTGATTTGAGTCGCAAAATTTGATCAAAATGGCAAAACAAGAAGCGCAACAAGCCATCAGGCGGGCAGGCTGGCCTGTCTGACCACTCCAGCAGACCTGAGGAGGTACCATGAAGGTTACGGGGATGACGATTGCGGCGGCCGTTCTGGCCGCTGGCATCGCGGGGGCCGAAGAGGTCCATGTCTACAACTGGTCGGACTATATCGACGAGGAACTGCTCACCAAGTTCGAGTCCGAGACCGGCATCAAGCTGATCTACGACGTCTTCGATTCGAACGAGATTCTCGAGACCAAGCTCCTGGCCGGGTCGTCGGGCTATGACGTGGTGGTTCCGACCGGCCGCTTCCTGCAACGGCAGATTCAGGCCGGTGCGTTCCAGAAGCTCGACAAGTCGAAGCTGCCGAACCTGGTCAACGTGTGGGATGTGATCGCGGAGCGGACCTCGCGGTTCGACCCGGGCAACGAATACTCGGTCAACTACATGTGGGGAACGACCGGGATCGGCGTGAACATCAACAAGGTCAAGGAAGTGCTTGGCGAGGACGCGCCCGTCACCTCGCTTGCGCTGATCTTCGATCCGGCGAACATGGAAAAGCTCAGCGCCTGTGGCGTGCACATGCTCGACGCGCCGGATGAAGTCGTCGCCGCCGCGCTGCGCTATCTTGGCGAGGATCCGGATGCGCAGGACTTCGAGACGATCTCGAAGACCGAACCGCTCCTGACCGCGGTGGCGCCCTATGTGCAGAAGTTCCATTCGTCCGAATACATCAACGCGCTCGCCAACGGCGACATCTGCGTCGCCTTCGGCTGGTCGGGGGACGTCCTGCAGGCGCGCGACCGTGCTGCCGAAGCCGACAACGGGGTGGAGATCGAGTACCACATCCCGAAGGAAGGCGCGCTGATGTGGTTTGACCAGCTGGCGGTCCCCGTCGATGCGCCGAATGCGGACGCGGCGCACAAGTTCATCAATTTCATCCTGGATGCGCACAACGCGGCCGCGGCGTCGAACTACGTCTACTATGCCAATGGCAACAAGGCGTCGCAGGAATTCCTGAACGAGGACGTGATCGGTGATACCGCGATCTATCCGGACGCGGAAACGACGGCGAACCTCTACACGAACTCGCCCTGGGATCCGCAGGTCAACCGTCAGGTGACGCGGATGTGGACCAAGGTCAAGTCGGGCACCTAATCCGACAGGCCGATACCCGCCCCGCGCCCCACCGGCGCGGGGCGTTTCAACTGTGAGGGATAGCATGGCCCAGCCCGCCAACCGCCCGGTTTTCGAGCCTTGGAACGATCCGGCCGAAAAACCGCTGATCCGGTTCCAGAACGTGACGAAGAAATTCGGCGAGTTCGTCGCGATCGACGACCTGACGCTCGACATCTTCCGTCGCGAGTTCTTCGCGCTGCTCGGGCCTTCGGGCTGCGGCAAGACCACGCTGATGCGGATGCTCGCGGGGTTCGAGACGCCGACCTCCGGGACGATCCTGCTCGACGGGGTCGATATCGCTCCGATCCCGCCGAACAAGCGGGCGACGAACATGATGTTCCAGTCCTACGCGCTTTTTCCGCACCTGACCGTCTGGGACAACATCGCCTTCGGGCTGAAGCGGTCCGACATGCCGAAGGACAAGATCCCGGCGCGGGTCGAGGAGATGCTGCGGCTGACGCGGCTTGAGAAGTTCGCCAAGCGCAAGCCGCACCAGATTTCCGGCGGCCAGCGCCAGCGCGTGGCGCTTGCCCGTTCGCTCGCCAAGGCGCCGAAACTGCTCTTGCTGGACGAGCCCCTGGGCGCGCTCGACAAGAAGCTGAGGCAGGACACCCAGTTCGAACTGATGGACATCCAGGAGAAGACCGGCACCACCTTCGTGATCGTGACCCACGACCAGGAGGAGGCGATGACGGTCGCGAGCCGCGTCGCGGTGATGGATCACGGGCGCATGATCCAGGTCGACACGCCGGACCGGATTTATGAAACGCCGAACTCGGTTTACGTGGCGGACTTCATCGGCGACGTGAACATCGTCGAGGGCACGGCGCGGCCGAACGGCGACAAGTATTCCATCGCCTGGGCCGAGGGCCAGCCCGAGATCGCCGCGACCTCGGCCGAGGCGATCGCCCCGGGAACAACCGTCCATTTCGCGATCCGGCCCGAGAAGGTCGCCATCGCCACCGAGCGCCCCGAAGGCCGCGCCAATGTGATCGAGGGCAAGGTCAGCGACATCGCCTATCTCGGCAACATCTCCACCTACAAGGTCGAGGTGGCCGGCGGCCGGATGATCAAGGCGCAGGTCGCCAACGAGCGCCGGCTGGCGCGCCGCGACATCACCTGGGACGACAATGTCTTCCTGTCCTTCACGGACACGGCGGGCGTCGTTCTCCGGACATAGGGGGCGCGCGATGAACCTGCGGCGCTTCTTCCTGATCGCCACGCCGTATCTGTGGCTGCTGGTCTTCTTCCTCATCCCCTTCGTCATCGTCCTGAAGATCGCGCTGTCGGACTACGCGATCTCGATCCCGCCCTATACGCCGACGCTCGACCTGTCGGCGGGCTGGGAGGGCATCACGCGTTTCTTCAGCGAACTCGATTTCGAGAACTTCACCTTCCTCGCCTCCGATGCCCTTTACTGGAAGGCCTACCTGTCGAGCCTGAAGATCGCCGCGATCTCGACCTTCATCACGCTTCTCGTGGGCTATCCCATCGCCTACGGCATGGCGCAGGCCTCGGACGAGTGGCGGCCGACGCTGATGATGCTCGTCATCCTGCCGTTCTGGACCTCGTTCCTGATCCGCATCTATTCCTGGATCGGAATCCTGTCGGGCGAGGGGTTCCTCAACCAGGTCCTCATGTGGACCGGGATCATCGACGCGCCGCTGACGATCCTCAACACCAACGTCGCGGTCTATATCGGCATCGTCTACGCCTATCTCCCGTTCATGATCCTGCCGATCTACGCGTCGCTCGAAAAGCTCGACGGATCGCTGATCGAGGCGGCGGAAGATCTTGGCTGCTCCAAGGCCTCGGCCTTCTGGCTCGTCACCTTCCCCCTGTCACGGCCCGGCGTGATCGCGGGCTGCTTCCTCGTCTTCATCCCCGCGCTCGGCGAATTCGTCATTCCGTCGATCCTCGGCGGGAACGAGACGCTGATGATCGGCAAGACGCTTTACGACGAGTTCTTCGCCAACCGGGACTGGCCGGTGGCCTCGGCGGTGGCGGTCGTTCTGCTCCTGATCCTGATCGTCCCGATCATCCTCTTCCAGCGGAACGAACAGAAGCAGAGGGAGGCGAACTGATGAACCGCCGGTTTTCCTGGTTCAACGCGACCTCGCTGACGCTCGGCTTCGCGTTCCTCTACCTGCCGATGGTCATCCTGATCATCTTCTCGTTCAACGCCTCGAAGCTGGTGACGGTCTGGGCCGGGTTCTCGACGAAGTGGTATGGCGAGCTTCTGGGCAACCAGGCGTTCCTCGATGCCGCCTGGGTGACGCTGAAGGTGGCGGTGCTGTCCTCGACGCTCGCCACCGTCCTCGGGACGATGGCGGCCTATGTTCTGGTCAGGGCGGGGCGCTTCATGGGGCGCACGCTTTTCTCCGGCATGATCTACGCGCCCCTCGTCATGCCCGAGGTGATTACCGGCCTCGCGATGCTGCTTCTCTTCATCTCCATCGGCATGGACCGGGGCGTGGGAACCATCGTTCTGGCGCATACGACCTTCACGATGTGCTATGTCTCGGTCGTCGTCTCGTCCCGCCTCGTCACCTTCGACAAGTCGCTGGAGGAGGCGGCGCTGGATCTTGGCTGCACGCCGTTCGACGCCTTCCGCTCGGTTACGCTGCCGATCATCGCGCCGGCGGTGATCTCGGGCTGGCTTCTGGCCTTCACCCTGTCGCTCGACGACCTGGTGATCGCCTCCTTCGCGGCCGGTCCGTCCTCGACGACGCTGCCGATGAAGATCTTCTCGTCGGTGCGGCTGGGCGTCAGCCCCGAGATCAACGCGCTGTCCACGCTCATGATCGGGATCGTGACGGTCGGTGTGATTACCGCCTCGCTGATCTCCAAACAGTCGATCGCGCGGCAACGGGCGGAGGAGCAGGCAGCGGCGCGGACCTGACCTCCGCGCGCGCCCGGACGCACCGATGAAGCGCATATATGAAGATCACGCCTACGGCGACGGGCCGGTGGCCGGGTGCTATTGGGACACCACGGTCACGCGCCCCGCGCGCGGTCCGGCGATTGCCGGCGAGGTTCGGGCCGAGGTGGCGGTGCTCGGCGCGGGCTATACCGGGCTTTCGGCGGCACTGCACCTCGCGCGCGACGCCGGCGCCGACGTCGCCGTGGTCGAGGCCAACGGCATCGGCTGGGGGGCCTCGGGGCGCAATGGCGGCTTCGCGACGATCGGCGGTACCAAGGCCACTGACGCCGCACTTCTGCGCCGCTTCGGGCATGAGGCGATGGCCGAATGGCACCGGACGCAAAAGGCGACCTCGCCCCTCGTGGCCGCGATCATCGAACGCTACGGGATCGAAGCCGACACCCATTCGCACGAGGGCGAAACCGTCCTTGCCCATCGTCCGCGCGATTTCGCGGCCTTGCGCGAAGAGGCGCCGCAGCTTGAACGCGACTACGGCGTGAAGGTCGAGGTGCTCGGCCCTTCGGACCTTGTCGCGGAAGGAATGGCCGGGCCGAACTTCCACGGTGGATTGCGCATGGCGCTCGGCTTCGCGCTCAACCCCTTGAAATATGTCCTCGGACTCGCGGCGGCGGCGAAGGCGGAAGGGGCGCGGATCTACGAGGGCTCGCCCGTCAGTGCGATCACGCGCGAGGACGGGGAGTATGTTCTGCATGCGCCCGCCGGGCGGCTTCGGGCGAAGAAGCTGATCGTGGCGACGAACGGCTATTCGAGCGACGACGTCCCGGACTGGATGCGCGCCCGTTATCTGCCGGCGCAGTCGGCGATCCTGGTGACGCGGGAGCTGACCGATGCGGAGATCGCCGCACAGGGCTGGTCCTCGCACGGGATGGCCTACGACACCCGGAACCTCTTGCACTACTTCCGCCTGATGCCGAACAACCGGATGCTGTTCGGTGTGCGTGGCGGCACCAGCGCCGGGTCGGCGGCGCAGGCGGGCATGAAGGCCCGCGCGCGGTCGGATTTCGAAGCGATGTTCCCGGCGTGGAAACATGTCGAGACGCCGCATTACTGGTCGGGCTTCGTTTGCCTCACGCGCGCCCTCACGCCCTATATCGGGCCGATCGGCGACTGGCAGGATGCCTGGGCGGGCTTCGCCTGGCACGGCAACGGCGTGGCGCTTGGCACATGGTCGGGGCGGATGCTGGCCGAACTGGCGGCGGGAAAGGGCAGGGTGCCCGCGCTGATGGCGGCGGAGCCGAAGCGGTTCCCGTTCGGCGGGCTGCGGCGGCTGGTGCTGCCGGCGGCCTATGCCTGGTACGGAATCAAGGACAGGAGTTGACGATGCAGGATGGCGGTTTCGGGGTTGTGGGTGTCCTGGAGACGGGGCGTCCTCCGGAAGACCTCGCGCCCTCCTTTGGCGACTATCCCGGCATGGTCGGCGAATGGCTCGCCCCCCTCGGGGCGCAGGTCCGGCCCTATGCGGTGCTCGACGGCGAGTTTCCGGACAGCCCGGCGGAATGCGACCTCTGGGTGATCACCGGCTCCCGCTTCGGCGTCTACGAGGGGCATGACTGGATCGCGCCGTTGGAGGAGTTCATCCAGATCTGCCATGACAGCAAGCGGCCGATGGTCGGTATCTGCTTCGGCCACCAGATCATCGCCCAAGCCCTCGGCGGCGTGGTCAGGAAATCGGTGAAGGGCTGGGGCCTCGGCGTCCACGACTACACGCCGGTGAACTGGCCCGCCGCGCTCGGCCGCGCGCCGGAGCGGATTGCCCTCCAGTCCTGGCATCAGGATCAGGTCGAGGATCTGCCGGTCGAGGCCTGGCGCATCGCCACGTCGGAGTTCTGCGAGAATGCCGCGCTCTGGTATCCCGGTTTCGCGCTGACCTTCCAGGGCCATCCGGAATTCCCCGCCGACTATGTCCGCGCCCTGATCGAGTACAGGCGCGGCAAGACGATCTCGGACGAGGTGGCCGAGGAGGGATTGCGCAACCTCGCCCGCGAGGCCAATCCCGAGGTCCTGCCCGACCTGATCGCGGCGGCATTTTTGACCTGATCCGCCCTTGCAGGGACGGCCGAATTGGCCGACGATCTTGCCCGATGCACGCCGGACTCCGGTGCGCCGAATGATGGAAGGAAACCCGACATGCCCGTCAAGAACCGTTTCGCCGAGCTTTTGCCGGAAATCACCGCCTGGCGCCGTGATTTCCATGAGCATCCCGAATTGCAGTTCGACGTGCACCGGACCGCCGGGCGCGTCGCCGATCTCTTGCGCGAGTTCGGCTGCGACGAGGTCGTCGAAGGCATCGGCAAGACCGGGGTCGTCGGCGTAATCAACGGCAAGACCGACGGCAAGGGCCGCGTCATCGGCCTGCGCGCCGACATGGACGCGCTGCCGATCAAGGAGGCGACGGGGCTGCCCTACGCCTCGAAGACCCCCGGCAAGATGCATGCCTGCGGCCATGACGGCCATACCGCGATGCTGCTCGGTGCCGCGAAATACCTCGCCGAGACCCGCAATTTCGACGGCCGCGCCGTGGTGATCTTCCAGCCCGCCGAGGAGGGCGGCGGCGGCGGCCGCGAGATGGTGGCCGACGGCATGATGGAGCGCTTCGGCGTTCAGGAAGTCTACGGCATGCACAACATGCCCGGCATCCCGGTCGGCCAGTTCGCGATCCGCCCGGGCGCGATGATGGCGGCGGCAGACCAGTTCGACATCCTCGTCACCGGCAAGGGCGGCCATGCGGCCAAGCCGCATGACTGCATCGATACGACCGTCGTGTCGGCCCATATCATCCTCGCGCTCCAGACCATCGCGAGCCGGGTCGTCGACCCCTTGAAACAGGTCGTCGTCTCGGTCTGCACGGTCAAGACCGAGAGCGAGGCGCACAATGTCATCTCGCAGACCGTGCTGATGCGGGGCACCGTGCGGACGATGGATCCCAAGGTGCAGGATCTTGTCGAGGCGCGGATCAAGGCCATCGTCGAGGGCACCGCGCTCGCCCACGGGGCCACCGCCGAGGTCAACTACATGCGCGGCTATCCGGTCACGATGAATGCCGAGGAGAACACCCATTACGCCGCCGAGGTGGCTGAGGCGGTCTCGGGCAAGGTCGATACCGATACCGCCCCCCTGATGGGGGCCGAGGACTTCAGTTTCATGCTGAACGAACGCCCCGGCGCCTATATCTTCCTTGGCAATGGCGACACTGCGATGGTCCACCATCCGGCCTACAATTTCGACGACAACGCGATCCCCTTCGGGTCGAGCTGGTATGCCGGCATGGTCGAGACGCGGATGCCGGCGGCCTGATGCCTGGCGGAGACCTGTCCACATTCAACGTCGCCCTGATCGGTGCCGGCGACCTCGGCGCCGCGATGGCGCGCGCGATGATCGAGCGTGGCGGGCTGATGCCGGTTCGGTTGCGCGTGGCGACGACCAGCGGCAAGGCCCCGCGCCTTGCCGGCTGGAAGGGGATCAAGGTCACCACCGATCCGGCCGCCGCCGCAGGTGCCGCGGACATCACGCTTCTCGCCGTTCCGCCGGCGATGGCCGGGGCGCTGTCGCTGAATTCTCCGCGCGGCCCGGTCATCTCCGTCATGGCCGGGGTGACGCTGGAGCGGCTGACGCGGATCGCGGGCCACGACCGGGTCATCCGCGCGATGTCGAGCCCGGCTGCTGCCATGGGGCTTGCCTATTCGCCCTTCGTCGCGGGCCCCGGTGCGACGTGCGATGACCGGGCTCTGTCCCGTGCGCTGCTGTCCGCCTGCGGTCTTTGCGACGAAGTGCGGACGGAGGATCAGATCGACGTCTTCACCGCGATCACGGGGCCGGTCCCCGGCTTCGTCGCGGCCTTCGCGGAAATGATAGCCGATTATGCCGTCGCGCGGGGTGTCGCCCCGAACGTGGCCGACCGCGCGGTCCGGCAGCTCTTTCTTTCCAGCGGAACCCTGCTGGCCCAGGCCGCACCGACGGCGGCGCAGCAGGTTCGGGCGATGATCGATTATGCCGGTACGACCGCTGCCGGGCTTGAGGTGATGCGTGCGTCGGGGATGAAGGACGACCTTGCCCGCGCGCTCGACGCCTCGGTGGCCCGCGCCCGCACCATCGCGGGGTGAGGCGCGGGTGAAGCCGTTCCTCATCCTCCAGCTCCGCCCCGAGACCGAGGCGGCGGACGACGAATTCGCGGCCTTCCTCGCCAAGGGCGGTCTGGCCGAGAGCGACACAACCCGCATCCGGCTCGATTGCGAGGATCTGCCCGAGGGTCTCGCCCTTGCGGACCATTCCGGCGTCATCGTCGGCGGCGGCCCCGGCTGCGTCTCGGACCCGCCGGAGACGAAGGATCCGGCCGAGGCGCGGATCGAGGAGGCGATCCTCGGCCTGATGCCGGAGATCGTCGCGCGCGACGTGCCGTTCCTCGGCTGCTGCTACGGGATCGGAGTTCTCGCCCATTACCTCGGCGCGCCGGTCTCCAAGGCGCGCTGGGGCGAGCCAGTCGGCACGACGCGCTGCGAGGTGACCGAGGCGGGGCGGGACGATCCGCTGCTGGCAGGGCTTTCCGAAGCCTTCGACGCCTTCGTCGGCCACAAGGAGGCGGTGCAGGCTCTGCCGGATGGGGCCGTGCATCTTCTGTCGTCCCGCGCGTGTCCCTACCAGATGATCCGCTTAGGTCGGAACGTCTATGCCACCCAGTTCCATCCCGAGGCCGATGCGGCCGGGTTCGAGACGCGCATTCGCATCTATCGCAACAGGGGCTATTTCCGACCCGAAGCGGCAGATGACCTCATCGCGCTCTGCCGCGCGGCGGATGTCACGGAACCAGAGCGCATCCTCGCGCGGTTCGTGGAGCGGTTCGCCCGCTGAGTCCGGCCCGGATCGGAGTGGTGCACTAATGGGTTGTTCCCGGGGCATCGTCCCGCAGGAGTGTGAGTGTCAGCGGGCAGGGGCGCCCGTCATGGAAACGGTCAAGCACGGCCTGCATAAGCCTGGATGTCCGCTGATCCCCCGCCGCGCGGAAGAGCGTGGCGGATGAGCGCAGTTTCAATGCATCCACCGGTCCGAGAATTGTCTCGGCCGATGCGTTCTCCTGTCCAAGAAGCGCCCCGGCACAAGTGATGAGGCGCGGGCCGAGCACCGGGTCGGCGAGATAGGCGCGCGCCTCGTCGAGATCGGCAATTCCGTAACGGACCGCCGTGGCCGACCGGCCAAGGCCGCGAAGCTGGGGGAAGATGAACCACATCCAGTGGCTTGTCTTGCGTCCCGCCTGCAACTCGCGGAGCGCGGTTTCGTATACTCCCTCCTGCGCGGCGCGAAACCGGGCCAGATCGTCCATCGCACAGTCCCCCCCAGGGATCATGATGCGCTGGCTGGGGCCGGTTTGCCAACCCTGTGCGTCAGGCGGCGACCACGCGCATCGCGCGGGGTGAGACCGCATAGGCTGCGCGGAAGCTCTTGGTGAAGTGCGAGCTCGACTTGTAACCGCAGGCAAGCGCGACCTCGGTGACCGAAAGCTCGGTCTGCGACAGCAGGCGGTGCGCCTTCTCAAGCCGCATCTTCATGTAGAAGTTCATCGGCGTGGTCTTGAGATAGCGCGCGAAGAGGCGTTCCGTCTGGCGCACCGACATCGCGGCGATGTCGGCGATCTCTTGCGCCGTGAGGGGTGTTTCGAGGTTTGCCTCCATGCAGGTCAGCACCTTCACGAGGCGCGGATTGCGCATTCCGTAACGCGACTGGACCGAGACCTTCTGCTGGGATCTGGGGCTACGGACGCCGTTGCAGACGAGCAGATCGGCCACCCGCGCGGCCAGATCCGCCCCATGCGCCTCGGCGATGAGATGCAACATCAGATCGGACGCGACCGCGCCCCCGGCCGCCGTCAGCCGGCGCCCGAGCGCGAAGGCGCCACGGCTGATTTCGACCTCCGGAAAGGCCTCGGCGAAACCCTCGACGAGGTCCCAGTGCACGGCGCATTCCTCGCCGTCGAGCAATCCCGCCCGGGCCAGCGCGTAGACGCCGAGGCAAAGCGCGCCGAGCCGCACGCCGTGCGCCGCCTCGCGGCGGAGGGCGGCGCTCAGCCCCGGTTCGTCACGCCGGGCGGTCGCCGGGCCGCCGACGACGATCAGCGTCTCGCCCCGCGCGAGGGGGGCGAAGCCATCGTCGACGAGTACGGTCAGACCGTGCGAACAACTGACCGGCGCGCCGGACATCGAGACGATGCGCCAGGCATAGGCCGGTCGGCCGAGCGCGGCATTGGCGACGCGCATCGGCTCAAGCGCGGCGGCGAGCGCGAGGTGCGTGAAGCCGTCGAGCAGGAGGAAGGTGAAGCGCTGGGTGTCGCCGGCAGGCTGCGAGGCGGGACGGGCCACCTTGAGCATGGCGCGGATGGGGCTTTGATGGGACATGGCAGCAAAACCTCGTTTTGTTGACCCGCCCGGGAGAGGGCGCTTGTCGCAAACTGACCCAATTCTTGTCGATTTCATTGCCCGGCCGTTGTATCGTTGCGTCATATTGGCGTTACATTCGCGTCACGCCCCAGCCAGGTTGCCATGACCGCCGCGCCGCGCCTTCGCATCGGTATCGTCCCCGCCCGCCGTTTCACGCTCGCGGCGCTGGCGAATTTCGTCGATGTGCTGCGGCTGGCCGCGGATGAGGGCGACCGGTCGCGTCCGATTCTCTGTTCGTGGAAGGTCATCGCCCCGACGCTCGACCCGGTGGAAAGCAGTTGCGGGCTGAGCGTGACGCCCGATGAAAAACTCGGCGACCCGCAGCGCTTCGACTATATCGCCGTCGTTGGCGGGCTGATCAGCGGGACCCAACAACTAGGCCCCGAAGCCATCGGGTTCCTGCGCCGGGCGGCGGCAATGAAGATCCCGCTGGTCGGGCTCTGCACCGGGGCCTTCATCCTTCACCGCGCCGGGCTGATGCAAGGCTACCGTTGCTGCGTCAGCTGGTTTCACCGCGAGGATTTCCTTCAGGAATTCGAGGATCTGATCCCCGTCACCGACCAGATCTTCGTCGTCGACCGCGACCGGCTGACCTCGTCCGGCGGCGCCTCGACCGCGCATCTCGCGGCCTATCTCGTCGACCGACATCTGGGCCGGGCGGCGGCCCGGAAAAGCCTGTCGATCATGATCGTGGACGAAGCGCAGGCCGCCGAACGACCGCAGCCGGGCCTGCCGATCGGGCTGACGGCGCGCGACCCCCTCGTCAAGCGCGCCTTGCTGATCATGCAGCAATATCCCGAAACGCCGCTGTCCATCGCCCGGCTCGCGGCGCAGCTTGGCGTCGGACGGAGAAAGTTAGAACGTCATTTCGCCGATGCGCTCGGCATCACGCCGGCGGAAGCCGGGCGGCGCGTGCGGCTGGAACAGGCGCGCGCGCTTCTGGAGCGGGGCGAGCATTCGATTACCGAGATCGCGGCAGAGACCGGCTTTTGCGACGTCTCGCACCTGATCCGGGTCTTTCGGGAGGTCGAGGGGGTGACGCCGGGCGAATGGGCGCGGCTGCGGTCGGGGTGATCGCCGTTCCGCGCGTCCGGCGTTCGTGGAAACGCTTCGCGTCAGCCGCCCGTATGGCTCATGTGCCGGGTCATCTGGCCGGCGACCTTCTGGCGGGAATAGTCGAAGTCGTGACCCTTCGGCTTGCGGGCAATCGCTGACCGGATCGCGGTTTCCAGAGCCGTGTCCTCGCTCGACGCCCGCAGGGGCGCGCGCAGGTCGGCATTGTCCTCCTGTCCGAGGCACATGAACAGCTCGCCCGTGCAGGTCACCCGCACCCGGTTGCAGCTTTCGCAGAAATTATGGGTGAGGGGCGTGATGAAGCCGACCTTCTGGCCCGTCTCCTCGATCCGCACGTAGCGGGCGGGGCCGCCGGTGCGTTCGGCGAGATCGGTGAGGGTGAAGCGCTCCGCCAGGCGCGCGCGCAGATCCTTCAGCGGCCAGTACTGGTCAAGCCGCATCTCCTCGCCCATCTCGCCCATCGGCATCACCTCGATGAAGGTGAGGTCGTGGCCCTCGCCCGCGCACCAGTCGAGAAGCGGAAAAAGCTCATCCTCGTTGAAGCCTTTCAGGGCCACCGTGTTGATCTTCACCCGAAGCCCCGCCGCCTTCGCCGCCGCAATCCCGTCCATCACCTGGTTGAGCCGTCCCCAGCGGGTGATCGCCTGGAACTTCGCGGCGTCAAGCGTGTCGAGCGAGACGTTGACGCGCCGCACCCCGCAGGCCGCGAGATCGGCGGCGAAGCGGGCGAGCTGCGAGCCGTTGGTGGTCAGCGTCAGTTCCTTCAGCGCCCCGGTGTCCAGATGCCGCGACATCGCCTTGAAGAAGGTCATGATGTCGCGCCGGACGAGGGGTTCGCCTCCGGTGATCCTGAGTTTCTCGACGCCGAGACGGATGAAGGTCGAGCAGAGCCGGTCAAGTTCCTCCAGCGTCAGAAGGTCCTTCTTCGGCAGGAACTGCATGTGTTCGGCCATGCAATAGGTGCAGCGGAAGTCGCAGCGATCCGTCACCGAGACGCGCAGGTAGGAAATCGGACGGGCAAAGGGGTCGATCAGCGGAGTCATGCGCCAAAGGTAGGCCCACGACCCGACCACGGCAAGGGGAAAGCTGGGCGTTGCCCGGACGGGCGGGGCGGATTATCGTCCCGGCCATGCAGGCTCTCTTTCCGCTGATGATCGTCGTCGCGCGCCCCGAAAGGGCCGGAGCATGACGCGTGCGCTCTTGACCGAGGGGCGGTCCTGGGAGGCGCTGCGCGCGGGGTTCCGCTGGCGCATCCCGGCGCGGTTCAACGTGGCCGAGGCCTGCTGCGAGTCTCATGCCCGGGCGGAACCCGGGCGGCTCGCGCTTATCGACATGTCCGGTTCGGGCGAGGTCCGGCGCTGGACCTATGGCGAGCTGAAATCGGCCTCCGACCGTCTGGCCAATGCGTTCCGCGCGCGGGGTCTGCGGCCGGGGGAGACGGTCGCGGTCCTTCTGCCGCAGGGGCCGGCGGTTCTCATCGCGCATTTCGCGGCGATGAAACTCGGCGCGGTGGTGCTGCCACTCTTCACGCTCTTCGGTCCCGATGCGCTGGCGTACCGGCTTTCCGACGCAAAGGCGCGGATCGTCGTGACGGACGGGGAAAGCCTCGAAAAGCTCGACGCGATCCGCGGCGATCTGCCCGACCTCGCCGAGGTCTATTGCATCGACCCGGCCGCCGCGCCGGTCCGCGATCTGTGGGAGGACATCGCGGCCGCGTCGGAGGGGCTGGAACCGGCCGTGACGGCGGCCGACGATCCGGCGGTGCTGATCTACACCTCCGGCACGACCGGGGCGCCAAAGGGCGTCCTTCATGCGCACCGCTTCCTTCTCGGGCATCTGCCGAACGTGGAACTGAGCCAAGGCTTCTTCCCGAAGCCCGGCGCCGTCGGCTGGACTCCGGCGGACTGGGCCTGGATCGGCGGGCTCATGGATATGGCGATGCCGTGTCTCTATTACGGCGTGCCGCTCGTGTCGCGCCGGATGCGGAAATTCGATCCCGACGAGGCGTTCCGGCTGATCCGCGACACCCGCGCGACGAACCTCTTCCTGCCGCCCACCGCGCTGAAGCTCATGCGCGGCGCGGCGGTGCCCGAGGGGCTCGTGCTCCGCGCGGTGTCGTCGGGTGGCGAAAGCCTCGGGGCCGAGATGCTGGACTGGGGGCGAAGCGCGCTCGGCGCGCCGATCAACGAGATCTATGGCCAGACCGAATGCAACCTCGTCGTCTGTTCGGCCGAAGGCCTCTTCCCGACGCGGCCCGGCACGATGGGACGGGCCGTGCCGGGAGCGGAGGTTGCGGTGATCGACGCGGCCGGAATGCCCGTGGCTGCCGGAGAGATCGGCGAGATCGCGGTGAAGCGCGGGCATCCGGTCATGTTCCTGGAATACCTGGGGAAACCGGAGGCGACCGCCGCGAAGTTCGTGGGCGACTGGATGAAGACCGGCGATCTCGGCACGATGGATGGTGGGGGCTATCTGACCTATGTCGCGCGGGACGATGACATCATCTCCTCCGCCGGCTACCGGATCGGCCCGTCGGAGATCGAGAACTGCCTGACCGGGCACCCGGACGTGGTCATGGCGGCCTGCGTGGGCGTACCCGACCCGGTCCGGGGCGAGGTCGTGAAGGCCTTCGTGACCTTGCGCGAGGGGGCCGTGTGGGATGGGCTGGAGGCGGCGCTGATCGAGCGGGTGAAGGCGCGGGTCAGCCCCCACGTCGCGCCGCGTTGGGTGGAGCGGCGCGAGAGCCTGCCGATGACGGCGACCGGCAAGATCCTGCGGCGGGAATTGCGCTGGCGGTGAGCCCCGGGGCGCTGCCCCGGACCCCGGAGTATTTCGGAACAGAAGAAGGTCAGAGGTATTTGCCGGCTTCCTTGCGTGCGAAGGGTTTGAGGCGCGCGCCGTGGGTTTCGAGGAAGGCGCGGGTCCGCTCGGGGTCGTGTTTCGAAAGGTCGCGCAGCCACCAGGCGATGGCCTTCTGGATGAACCAGTTTCGATCGTCCGCGTAGCCGGCGGCCCAGCCGAGCACCCGGTCGCGAATGGCGAGGTCCTGGGGCGTCGGGTGGTTCTGCTTGGTCCAAGGCAGCGTGATGACGAGCGCGGCGCGGCGGACCCACATGTCGGGCGAGGTGGTCCAGCCCTCGACCTCGTCGAGGCGCGACGGATCGGCGACAAGACGGCGTCCGCCCGCGTCGCAGGCATGGTCGGCAATCGCCCAGCCGTCGAAATCCGGCACCCAGGAGGCGATGAGCGCCCAGACCCCTTCATCGTCGCGGATCCGCGCCTGGGTCAGGAGCTTGGCGGCGGCGATGCGGGCCTCGTGAATGTCGGTCTGCCAGAGCGTATCGGCGAGGGCGACGCGGCCCGGCACGTCGAGCCCCGCGCGCCATGTCTTCGCGAGGTCGGTGATCTCGGGGACCGACACGCCTAGATAGACGCGGGGCGCCTTGTGATAGGCGACAGCACCCGCCGCCCGTTCCGGATCGGCCTTGGCGCGGATCTCGTCGAGGGCCGCCTCCGGCGTCATTCGACCGTCACGGACTTGGCGAGGTTGCGCGGCTGGTCGACATCCGTCCCCTTCGCCACGGCCGCGTGATAGGCGAGAAGTTGCGCCGGCAGCGCGTAGAGGATCGGTGCGAGGAGGACCGGGATGTCGGGCATCGTCAGCACCGACCAGGTGCCTTCGCCGGCCTCCTTCGCGCCCTGTCCGTCGGTGACGAGCAGGACCTTGCCATGCCGCGCCATCACCTCCTGCATGTTCGAGACGGTCTTGTCGAACAGCCCGTCGCGGGGGGCGAAGACGACGACCGGGACGGTCTTGTCGATCAGCGCGATGGGGCCGTGCTTCAGTTCTCCGGACGCATAACCTTCGGCGTGTATATAGCTGATTTCCTTGAGTTTAAGAGCGCCTTCAAGGGCGAGAGGGAACATAGCGCCGCGACCGAGGAAGAGCACGTCCTGCGCCTCGGCCAGGGACGCGGCCATCCTGGCAATGCCCGGTTCCCGCGAGAGGGTCTGGTTCATCAGGCCCGGCAGGGTCGCGAAAGCGGCGAGATGCCCGGCGAGGGCCGCGTCGTCGATCCGGCCGCGGTCACGGCCGGCCTTCAGCGCGAGGAGGAGGAGGACGGCGAGCTGGCAGGTGAAGGCCTTGGTTGAGGCGACCCCGACCTCGACCCCGGCGAGGATCGGCAGCGACACGTCGCTTTCGCGCGCGATGGACGAGGTGGGCACGTTCACCACCGAGACGACCTTTTCCACCTTGTCGGCGGCATAGCGCAGGGCGGCGAGCGTATCGGCCGTCTCGCCGGACTGGCTGACGAAGATCGCATAGGACTTCGCCGGCATCGGCGGTTCGCGGTAGCGGAACTCGCTGGCGATATCGACCTCGCAGGGCAGGCCGGCGAGGCTTTCGAACCAGTATTTCGCGGTCAGGCCGGCGTAGTAAGCGGTGCCACAGGCCACGATCGTCACCCGGTCGAGGAGCGAGAAGTCCAGGCCTTCGGGAAGGTTGATCGTACCGCCGGTTGTGTAATGCTTGATTGCGTCCGCAAGGACGACCGGCTGTTCGGCGATCTCCTTGGCCATGAAATGCTTGTAGCCGGCCTTCTCGATCCGGGTCTGGTCAAGCTGGATGCGCGCGACCTCCCGGTTGGCACGGCGGCCTTCAAGATCGTGGATCTCCGCGCCCTCGCGGGTGACGAAGGCATAGTCGCCCTCTTCGAGATAGGTGATCCGGTCGGTCATCGGGGCGAGGGCAATGGCGTCGGAGCCCACGAACATCTCGCCGTCACCATGACCGATGGCGAGGGGCGAGCCCTTGCGGGCGGCGATCATCAGGTCCTCCTCGCCGTCGAAGAGGAAGAGGAGCGCGAAGGCGCCTTCGAGGCGGCGGAGCGTGGCCACGGCCGCCTCGCGCGGCGCCATGCCCCGGTCCATGAAGTGGCGGGTCAGCATCACGACGGTTTCGGTGTCGGTCTCGGTCTCGCAGGACATGCCTGCGGCGGTCATCTCGGCGCGGAGGTCGCGGAAGTTCTCGATGATGCCGTTATGGACGACCGCGACCGGACCGGAGCGGTGGGGATGGGCGTTCACCACCGTGGCGGCGCCGTGTGTGGCCCAGCGGGTATGGCCGATCCCGACCTTGCCGGGCAGGGGATCGTGCACAAGAAGGTCGGAGAGGTTGACGAGCTTGCCGACTGCCCTGCGGCGGTCGAGCCGGCCGTTGTTCACGGTCGCGATCCCGGCGGAATCGTAGCCGCGATATTCCAGCCGCTTCAGGGCTTCCACGAGGATGGGGGCCACTTCATGGTGCCCGAGCACCCCGACAATACCGCACATTATTCTGCCTCTTTCTGCCGTTTTGCCTTCGAAGAATTTAACTTTTCGAACAATTTCTTCGCGAGCCCCGGCTTCACGACCTGCTGCGCACGGCCGAGCGCCACGGCGTCGTCGGGCACGTCCTCGGTGATCACCGAGCCCGATCCGGTGAGGGCGCCGGCGCCGATCTTGACCGGGGCCACCAGCATCGTGTCGGAACCGATGAAGGCCCGCGCGCCGATCTCGGTGCGGTGCTTCATCACGCCGTCGTAGTTGCAGGTCACGGTGCCGGCGCCGATATTGGTGTGCTCGCCGACATGGGCGTCGCCGAGATAGGTGAGGTGGCCGACCTTCACGCCCTCGTCGAGAATGGCGTTCTTGATCTCGACGAAATTGCCGACATGGACGTCTTCGGCCAGTTCGGCGCCGGGGCGGAGCCGGGCGAAGGGGCCGACGCGGGCGCCGCGCGAGATGTGGCAGCCTTCGAGATGGCAGAAGGCGAGGATCTCGGCTTCGGATTCGACGGTGACGCCGGGGCCGAAGACGACGTTCGGCGCGATCACGGTATCGCGGCCGATCACGGTGTCGAGGGCGAAGAACACCGTCTCGGGCGCGGTGAGGGTGACGCCGTTCTCCTGCGCCTCGGCGCGGGCACGGGTTTGGAAGATCACCTCGGCGGCGGCAAGGCTGGCGCGGGTGTCGATGCCGAGCGTCTCTTCCTCCGGGCAGGTCTCGGCGGCGGTGGACAGCCCGCGTGCACGGGCAATGGCGACGATGCCGGTAAGGTAGTATTCGCCCGCGGCGTTGTCGTTCGTCAGCCCCGCGACGAGGTCGGAGAGGATACCGGCGTCGCAGGCAACGACGCCGCTGTTGATCAGCGTGATCTCGCGTTCGGCCGGCGTCGCGTCCTTGAACTCGACGATGCGCGTCAGTTCGCCGTTTTCGACGACAAGCCTGCCGTAGCGCTGCGGCCGGTCGTGATTATGAAAGCCGAGCACCGTGACATCGGCGGTCGATGCCGCGAGTTTCTCCAGCGTCTCGGCCCGGATGAAGGGCGTGTCGCCGAACAGCACGACGACCCGGCCGTCAAAGCCCGCGAGCAGCGGCAGCGCCTGTGCCACGGCGTGGCCGGTGCCAAGCTGTTCGTCCTGCACGACGATCTCGGCGGTCTCGTCATAGGCGAGCGCGGCCTTGCGCACCCGGTCGCCGCCGTGACCGACGACGACGATCGTCCGCTCCGGCTCCAGGGCCGCGCCCGCGCGCATGGCGTGGTGCAGAAGCGGCGCCGCTCCAAGCGGGTGCAGGACCTTGGGGAGGTCGGAATTCATCCGCGTCCCCTGTCCGGCGGCGAGAATGATGAGCGCTGTGGCCATGAATGTGCTTTCCTTCGGGTCCGGCCCGTTTTAACCAAGGCCCCGGACGCCGCAAGGGGGCGGGGATCAAAGTTCCTTTCGGCAGGTTACAGGGGCTCGGCCGCATGCGCACGGTAATCTTCGATCTCGACGGAACGCTGGCCGACACCTCGGCCGACCTGATCGCCGCCGCGAATGCCTGTTTCCGGGGGCTCGGCACCGGCGACCTTCTCGATCCGGTTGGTGACGCGCTGACGGCGTTTCATGGCGGTCGGGCGATGCTTCGGCTCGGTCTTTCGCGGCTTGGCGGCGGTTCCGAGGACGATGTTGACCGGGAGTATCCGAAGTTCCTCGCGATCTACGAGACCGGCATCGACCGTGAGACGCGGCTTTATCCCGGTGCCGTCGACGCGGTGCGCGCCTTGCGTGGGGCGGGTTTCGCCACCGGCATCTGCACCAACAAACCCGAGCGGCTGGCCGAGATCCTGATGACCCGGCTCGGGGTGCGCGACCTTTTCGGATCGCTCGTCGGCGCCGACACGCTGCCGGTCCGAAAGCCCGATCCCGCGCCCTATCGCCTGTCGGTGGAACGCGCTGGCGGGTCGGTGGCGCGCTCCATGCTCATCGGCGATACCGAGACCGACCGCAAGACGGCAGCCGCTGCCGGGGTTCCGGTCGCGCTGGTCACCTTTGGCCCCGAAGGGCAGGGTGTCGCGCGGCTCTCGCCGGAGGCGCTCCTCGACCGTTTCGACGCCTTGCCGGCGCTCGCGGCGGAGTTGCTGGACACCTCGGCATGAGCGAGCGGTTCACCGGCAGTTTCACCCAGCAGGAACCCATCCCCGAGGCCGGGATCGAGGCCGCGTTGCGGGTGCTGCGCCACGGCCGGCTGCATCGCTACAACACAACGCCCGGAGAGGCGGCCGAGGCGGCGCTCTTCGAAGAGGAATTCGCGGAGTTCACCGGGGCGAAATACTGCCTTGCCGTCGCCTCGGGCGGCTATGCGCTCGGCTGCGTGCTCAGGGCGCTCTGCATCGGGCCCGGCGACCGCGTCCTGACCAATGCCTTCACCCTGGCGCCGGTGCCGGGCGCCATCGCCGCCGTCGGAGCGGTGCCGGTCTTCGTCGAGACGACGGAGGGGCTGACCATCGACATCGACGACCTCGCCGGGAAGGCGGCGGGGGCGAAGGCGCTCCTCCTCAGCCACATGCGCGGGCATATCTGCGACATGGACCGGCTCATGGCGGTCTGCGACGCGGCCGGTCTGAAGGTGGTCGAGGACTGCGCCCATACGATGGGGGCGGCGTGGAATGGCGTGCCCTCGGGGCGGCACGGCATCGCGGGATGCTACTCGACGCAGACCTACAAGCACATGAATTCCGGCGAGGGCGGGCTGATCGTGTCGGACGACGCCGACCTGATGGCGCGGGCGACGATCCTCTCGGGCAGCTACATGCTTTACGACCGCCACCGCGCGGCGCCCCCGGCCGAGGCGTTCGAGCGGGTGAAATACGTCACCCCCAACGTCTCCGGACGGATGGACAACCTCCGCGCCGCGATCCTGCGCCCGCAACTCGCCGACCTGCCACGGCAATGCGCGCGCTGGAACGCGCTCTACCGCGTGCTGGAGGCGGGCCTCGCCGGCACGCCCGGCCTGCGGCTCATCGCGCGGCCGGTGGCGGAGGCGTATGTCGCCTCCTCGTTCCAGTTCCTGCTGCCGGACTGGCCCGCCGGAAAGGTCCGCGCGCTCCTGTCGCGCGCCGCGGCCCGCGGCGTGGAACTCAAATGGTTCGGCGCCGACGAGCCCACGGGTTTCACCTCGCGCCACGATTCCTGGCGCTACGCGCCGTCCCAGAACCTGCCGCAGACCGACCGCGTTCTTGCCGGACTGATCGACATGCGCCTGCCGCTGACCTTCAGCGAAGCGGATATAGCGCTTATCGCGCGCATCCTGCGCGAGGAGGTCTCAGCCGTGTTCCAGAGCGATGCCGAAGCCGCCGACATCCCGGCGGCGGACTGACCCCTTCTTCTGTTCGAAAATACTCCGGGGTGAACCCCGGATGTAGTCCGGGGGAGGGGGCAGCGCCCCCTTACTTCGCGGCGTCGTAAAGCGGCACGGTCGAGAGCGACATCTTCCCCGATCCCTGCGTCAGTTCCGACGCATGGGCGAGGTAGATCAGCGTGTTGTTCTTCGCATCGAAGATCCGCGTCACCCGAAGCGACTTGAAGACGAGCGAGGTGCCTTCGGAAAAGATCGTCTCGCCATCCTTGCCCCGGTCGATGGCCCCGATCGTGATCGGTCCGGTCTGGCGGCAGTCGAGCGCGGAATAGGACGGATCCTCGAACCAGTTGCCCTGGCTGAGGCGGTCGATCACCGAGCGGTCGAAATAGGCGATGTGGCAGGTCACGCCGTCCACCTTCGGGTCCGGGATCGCCTCGACATAGATGTCGTTGCCGACCCAGTCGACGCCGACCTTGCCGACGACCTCGGCGAGGGCAGGAAGGGCCGTGACGGTCGCGAGGGCGGCGAGGGAGAGGCGGGCGCGCATCGAATTCTCCTGTATCGGGGCAAGGTGGACGATGACACAACGCCCCGGCCGCTCCAAGGTTGCCGTGCCGGTCACATCTTGACCCGACTCACGCTTCGATCTATGAATTGAACATGCGTTCATTTCCTGGGAGGGGAAGCCGATGTTCACCGCGTCCATGAAGTTCCATCTCGGCGACGAGATCGACGCCCTGCGCGACATGGTCCATCGCTGGGCGCAGGACCGGGTGAAGCCGATGGCGGCGGAGGTCGACCGCAGCAACACCTTCCCCGCCGAACTCTGGAAAGAGATGGGCGATCTCGGCCTTCTCGGCATCACCGTGCCGGAAGAATATGGCGGGGCCGGGATGAGCTATCTCGCTCATGTCATCGCGATCGAGGAGATCGCCCGCGCCTCCGCCTCCGTCAGCCTCTCCTACGGCGCGCATTCGAACCTCTGCGTCAACCAGATCAAGCTCAACGGCACGGACGAGCAGAAGCGGAAATACCTGCCCGGCCTGATCTCCGGCGCGAATGTCGGCGCGCTCGCCATGTCCGAGGCCGGGGCGGGGTCGGACGTCGTCTCGATGAAGCTGAAGGCGGAGAAGCGGAACGGCTATTACGTCCTGAACGGCACCAAGTTCTGGATCACCAACGGGCCGGACGCCGATACGCTGGTGGTCTATGCCAAGACCGACCCCGAGGCCGGATCGAAGGGCATCACCGCCTTCATCGTCGAGAAGACCTTCAAGGGTTTCTCCACCTCCAAGCATTTCGACAAGCTTGGCATGCGCGGGTCAAACACGGCCGAGCTGATCTTCGAGGATGTCGAGGTGCCGTTCGAAAACGTGCTGGGACAGGAGGGGAAGGGCGTCCGCGTCCTGATGTCCGGGCTCGATTACGAACGGGTCGTGCTGTCCGGCATCGGCACCGGCATCATGGCCGCCTGCATGGATGAGGTGATGCCCTATCTCGCGCAGCGAAAGCAGTTCGGCCAGCCGATCGGGAATTTCCAGCTCATGCAGGGCAAGATCGCGGATATGTATACCAAGATGAACTCCGCCCGCGCCTATGTCTATGAGGTCGCGCGGTCCTGCGACCGGGGTGAAGTCACCCGCCAGGACGCGGCGGCCTGCGTGCTTTATGCCTCCGAAGAGGCGATGGCGGTCGCGCATCAGGCGGTGCAGGCGATGGGCGGGATGGGTTTCATGAACGAAACCCCGGTTTCGCGCATCTTCCGCGACGCCAAGCTGATGGAGATCGGCGCGGGCACGAGCGAGATCCGCCGCATGCTGATCGGGCGGGAACTGATGGGGGCGATGGGGTGAAGTGGTCCCAAGAACCGGGCGGAGAGCAAAAGACCGGAAACGTTGCCGGGCCTGCACCGTTCGCGTGCCTCGGTTCGGCTCTTTGCGCTGGATTGGGTACGACTTTCGGAGCGGCGGCTGAAACGCAGGCACCGGTTGATCGCTCAATTGTTCAGAGTTGTTACGAGCATGTTCTTGCCGGTCAGGACAACGGTTCTTGTGTCGGAGACGCTGCGGAGGCTTGCGAGGTTACGCCGCCACACAGTGCTTCAACTCTGGACATTGCGCAATGTCGAACGGCGGAAGCAGAGATTTGGGAAAGCCTGCTTAACATCATCGTGGAACAGAAGATGCGTGAGTATGATGTGAGCGACAGTGCAGCTACTTTGCCCGGATGGCTTCCGACAAGGAATGCCATCGTCGCGGAGCAAGACGCGTGGAAAGCCTATCGGGATGCGCGTTGCAATCTAATCTATGTCGTCAATCAGGGCGGTTCGGTGAAGAGTATCGCGAAGGCAGAGTGCCTTTTGCAGATGAACGCCGCGCATGTTTTCGAGTTTCTTGATGCGACGTGGCAGTTTGGCGGAACTGAAGACATGAAAGGACCGCCCGGCCTCCAAATACGCAGCTTTCCAAGTCAGTTCGGGTGTGAATAGTGCCGAAACCCTGCTCACCTACCGCGACTGGACGCGGTTTTCAGATATGGCGGTACCGCCGGGCAGCGCCCGACCCGCCCTCCGGAGCGGGCGCTTCTCGCCCACCCCGCGGGCCGGGCGCCGCCCTCCGCGCAATGCAACCCTGTTTCGGGAGCTAACCATGCGCCTGACCTCAACCGTCCTCCCCACCTCCGAGACCTTCCGCGCCAACCGCGCGGGGCATGAGGCGATGCTTGCCACCATCGCCGGGGCCGCCCGTGCTGCCGCCGCCGGGGGCGGCGAGAAATCCCTCGCCCGCCACGTCGCGCGCGGCAAGATGCCCCCACGCGAGCGGGTGGCGAACCTCCTCGACGCCGGCTCCCCTTTCCTCGAAATCGGGGCGACAGCGGCGCATGGCATGTATGGCGGCGATGCCCCCGCCGCCGGCGTCATCGCGGGGATCGGCCGGGTCCACGGGCAGGAGGTGATGGTCGTCGCCAATGACGCCACCGTGAAGGGCGGCACCTATTATCCGATGACGGTGAAGAAGCATCTCCGCGCGCAGGAGATCGCCGAAGAGAACCATTTGCCCTGCGTCTACCTCGTCGATTCCGGTGGCGCGAACCTGCCCAACCAGGACGAGGTCTTCCCCGACCGCGATCATTTCGGCCGCATCTTCTACAACCAGGCGCGGATGAGCGCGAAGGGCATCCCCCAGATCGCCGTGGTCATGGGATCGTGCACGGCGGGTGGTGCCTATGTGCCCGCGATGTCGGACGTCTCGATCATCGTGAAGGAACAGGGGACGATCTTCCTCGCCGGCCCGCCCCTGGTGAAGGCGGCGACCGGGGAGGTCGTCAGCGCCGAGGATCTCGGCGGCGGCGACGTGCATACGCGGCTTTCGGGCGTCGCCGACTACCTCGCCGAGGATGACGGCCACGCCCTGGCGCTGGCCCGCCGCGCGGTGTCGCATCTGAACCGGGCGAAGCCCGCGACCGTGCAATGGCAAAGCCCCGAGGATCCCGCCTACGACCCCGAGGAGATCCTCGGCGTCGTTCCCGCCGACCTCCGTACGCCCTACGACATCCGCGAGGTCATCGCGCGGATCGTCGACGGCTCCCGCTTCGACGAGTTCAAGCCGCGCTTCGGCGAGACGCTGGTGACGGGCTTCGCCCATGTCGCGGGCTGCCCGGTCGGGATCGTCGCCAACAACGGGGTCCTTTTCTCGGAAAGCGCCGTGAAGGGCGCGCATTTCGTCGAGCTGTGCAGCCAGCGCAACATCCCGCTGGTCTTCCTTCAGAACATCACCGGCTTCATGGTCGGCCGGAAATACGAGAACGAGGGTATCGCGCGCCACGGCGCCAAGATGGTGACGGCCGTCGCCTCGACCAATGTGCCGAAGATCACCATGCTGGTCGGCGGGAGCTTTGGCGCCGGGAATTACGGTATGGCGGGCCGCGCCTATTCCCCCCGCTTTCTCTGGACCTGGCCCAACAGCCGCATCTCGGTGATGGGCGGCGAACAGGCGGCCGGCGTCCTCGCCACCGTCAAGCGCGATGGCATCGAGCGGGCAGGGGGCACATGGAGCCCCGAGGAGGAGGCGGAGTTCAAGCGCCCCACGATCGAGATGTTCGAGGAGCAGTCGCACCCCCTTTATGCCTCCGCGCGGCTTTGGGACGACGGGATCATCGACCCCCGGAAGACGCGGCAGGTTCTGGCGCTCAGCCTCTCGGCGGCGCTCAATGCCCCCATCGAACCCACGCGCTTCGGCGTCTTCCGGATGTGAGGCGATGGCGCGGCGGAAAAACAATGTGATCCCGATGAGCCGCGACTACCGGCGGCCACAGCGATGGAGCATGGGTCTGTCTCCGCGCCGGCCGAAGCGGCGGCTGCGGCTTGCCGATCCCGGAACCTATCTCGGCGCCGTCATCGTCGTGGCGGCTGCAGGGCTCATCGTCCTGCCGACGGTGGCAGATGCCTTTCTTGCCGTCGCGCGGCCGGGCGCCGGGGTGGACGGGGGATGCCGCATCTATCGGGTCGTGGACGGCGATACGGTGCGGATGTGGTGCCCGGGGCGCGGCGAAACGGCCGCCCGTCTCACCGGTTTCGATACGCCGGAGCTATTCTCGCCGGCGTGCCCGTCGGAACTCGCGGCCTTCGTCGACGGCGAGCCGTTGGCGCGGCGAATGATCGCCGCCGGCCATGCGCGCCCCTATGCGGGTGGCGAGCGGACGGGGTGGTGCTGATCGTGCAGCTGGAGCGGGCATGAAGCTGACGCGTGACAGTCTGGCCAGGCTGGAGGAAGGCCGCGGCATCATCTTCTTTCCCAAGCCGGGAAACGTCGATCTGCGGGTGTCCGACGATACGGGCTTTGAGGCGCGCAGCCAGCACCATCCCGCCGGGCTCATGCCGCTCGGCGCGTTCAGCTACGCGCAGAGCTACGATCCGCTGATCGAGCGGGTCGGGCGCTACTGCTCCATCGGCACGGGGCTCCGTGTGATGGGGGACGGGCATCCGACGAACTGGGTGTCGAGCAGCCCGGTCTTCTACCGGCTGCGCCGCATGCGCCGGTGGTCGGGGACGGCCAGCCGGCCGGACCTTCCGGACTACCGGTCGGCACCCGAGCCGGTGGCGATCGGCAACGACGTCTGGATCGGCGACGATGTGCTGCTGAAGGGCGGGATCACGGTCGCGGACGGCGCGATCATCGCGGCACGGTCGGTCGTGACCCGGGACGTGCCGCCCTATACGATTGTCGGCGGCGTTCCGGCCCGCGTCATCCGGCCGCGATTTTCGCCGGACCTCGCGCGCGCACTTCTGGGTCTTGCGTGGTGGCGCTACCCGGCCTGGCAACTCGCCGAGCTCGATATCTCCGCGCCGGAGGACTTCGTCGCGCAGTTCGCAGCCGCATCGGAAGGATGGGATGTCCTGCCCGAAGAGCGGTTGACCATTAAGGAACATGTAGATGCGCTGGGATAGGCAATTGGGTCTCTTGACCATGTCCATGAGGAGAGAGGTCGAATGTTCTCTAAAATCCTGATCGCCAACCGGGGCGAGATCGCCTGCCGGGTCATCGACACCTGCCGCAGGCTCGGCGTCGGTACGGTGGCCGTCTATTCCGATGCGGACGCCACCGCCCGCCACGTGGCGATGGCGGATGAGGCCGTGCATATCGGCGGGCCGGCCCCGAAGGAGAGCTACCTGCGCGGCGACGCGATCATCGCCGCCGCACGGGCGACTGGCGCCGAGGCAATCCATCCCGGCTACGGATTCCTTTCCGAGAACCCCGATTTCGTCGACGCGGTCGCGGCGGCGGGCCTCGTCTTCATAGGGCCGTCCGCGAAGGCGATCCGCGCGATGGGCCTGAAGGACGCCGCGAAGGCGCTGATGGAGGAGGCGGGCGTGCCGGTCGTGCCGGGCTATCACGGCGAGAACCAGGACCCCGAGCACCTCGCCGGCGCGGCCGAGGCGATCGGCTACCCGGTCCTGATCAAGGCGGTGGCGGGCGGCGGCGGCAAGGGGATGCGTCTGGTTGAACGGCCGGGCGACTTCGCCGAGAAGCTGGAGAGCGCGCAGGGCGAGGCGCGGACCGCCTTCGGCAATCCCGCCGTCCTCATCGAGAAGTTCGTCGAGAAACCCCGTCATATCGAGGTGCAGGTCTTCGGCGACGGCAAGCGTGCGGTCCACCTTTATGAACGCGACTGCTCGCTCCAGCGCCGCCACCAGAAGGTGATCGAGGAGGCGCCCGCGCCCGGCATGACAGAAGAGATGCGGGCCGCGATGGGGCAGGCGGCGGTGCGCGCGGCCGAGGCGATCGGCTATAGCGGTGCGGGCACGGTCGAATTCATCGTCGACGCCTCCGACGGTCTCCGCGCCGACCGCTTCTGGTTCATGGAGATGAACACCCGGCTTCAGGTCGAACATCCGGTGACCGAGGCGGTGACGGGGATCGACCTCGTCGAATGGCAGTTGCGCGTGGCCTCCGGCGAACCGCTCACCTCGCGGCAGGAGGATCTGCGCCTGACGGGCCACGCCTTCGAGGCGCGGCTATATGCCGAGGACGTGCCGGCGGGCTTCCTGCCGGCCACCGGCACACTGACACATCTGCATTTCCCCGAAGGCGCGCGCGCCGATACCGGGGTGCGCCCCGGCGACACGATCAGCCCCTGGTACGACCCGATGATCGCCAAGATCATCGTTCACGGGGCGACCCGCGCCATCGCGTTGTCGAAACTGCGCGCGGCGCTTGAGGATACCGAGGTCGCGGGTTCGGTCACCAACCTTTCGTTCCTCGGCGCGCTCGCCCGCCATGCGGGCTTCGCGGCGGGCGATGTCGACACCGGCCTCATCGCCCGTGACCTCGACGCGCTGACGGCGGCCGCCGCGCCCGATCTCGCGGTCCGGGCGCTCGCCGCGCTGGGCGCTGCAGGGCTCGCCGGTGGCGGAGAGGCGCTTTCGGGCTTCGCGATCTGGGCACCGCTGAAACGGACGGTGACGCTGGAGGGTGTCGAGGCGTTTCTCGAAATGCTCGGCGCCGGACATGCACGGGTGACGATCGGCGACGAGGTCGCCGAGTGCCGCCTGCGCGGCGACATGTGGTGGGTGAACGGCCGGCCCGCGGGCGCGCGGATCGTCCTCACGCCGGGCAGGGTCAGCATCTTCGGGCCGGGCGCCTATCACTTCGACCTTGTCGATCCGCTCGACCGGCAGAGCGATGCCGCCGGCGGCGGGCTCACGCTGTCGCCGATGCCCGGTCTGGTGAAGGCGGTCTTCGTCACGGCAGGGCAGGCGGTGGCGGCGGGCGACCGGCTTGCCATCCTCGAGGCGATGAAGATGGAACATACGCTGACCGCCGCGCGGGATGGCACCGTCGCCGAGGTGCTGGTTTCGGCCGGGTCCCAGGTCGAGGCGGGCGCGGCGCTGGTGCGGCTTGAGGAGGACGAATGATCCGCCTGCATCACTGCCACCAGACCCGGTCCATGCGGTCGCTCTGGCTCTTGCATGAGCTTGGGGTGAAATTCGACACCGTCGTGCATCCCTTCGACAAGTCCCTCCGCTCGCTCGACTATCTCGCCGTGAATCCGGCAGGACGGGTGCCGGCGCTGGAGATCGACGACCGGGTGATATGGGAAAGCGGGGCGATCACGGAATATCTCTGCGAACGCTTCCCCGAGAAGGGCATGGGCCGCATGCCCGGCGATCCCGAGCGCGCCGACTGGCTCATCTGGGTGCATTTCGCCGAGACGATCAGCCAGCATACGGCCGCGCTGACCCAGCAGCATATCGCGCTTTACGACGACGCGATGCGCAGCCCGACGGTGATGCGGATCGAGGCGAAGCGGCTGGAGAAATGCTACGGTGCCCTCGAACAGCGTCTGACGGGGCGGGAGCACCTTCTCGACACCGGCTTTTCGGCTGCCGATATCGGCGTGGCGCAGGCGCTTTACATGGCGCGGCGCTTCGCGAAGGTGGCGCCTTTCGCGGCCCTCGGCCGGTGGTACGACCGGGTGACCGACCGCCCCGCCTTCCGCAAGTCGCTGCCGCCAAAAGGCGCCGACCTTCTATACAAGCGGGACTTCTACGAGGCCTGGGATGGTTGAGTTTGTCGAGATCGTCGAGATGGGCCCGCGCGACGGGTTGCAGAACGAAAAGCGCGTCATTCCGACGTCGGAGAAGATCGCGCTGGTCGATCTTCTGTCCCGCGCCGGGTTTCGCCGCATCGAGGTGGCGAGTTTCGTGAGCCCGAAATGGGTGCCGCAAATGGCCGACAGCGCCGAAGTGCTGGCCGGCATCGTCCGCGCGCCGGGCGTCCGCTATGCGGCGCTGACGCCGAACATGAAGGGCTACGAGGGGGCGAAGGCCGCAAGGGCCGACGAGGTCGCGATCTTCGCCTCGGCCTCGGAGGGGTTCTCCAAGGCCAATCTCAACTGCACTATCGCCGAGAGCCTGGAGCGCTTCCGCCCGGTGGCGGAGGCCGCGATGGCCGATGGCCTCCCGCTCCGGGGTTATGTCTCGGTCGTGACCGACTGCCCCTATGACGGACGCATCGCCCCGGCGGCGGTGGCGCGGGTTGCGGCCGCGTTGCGCGACATGGGCTGCTATGAAGTGAGCCTGGGCGACACGATCGGGCAGGGCCGGCCCGAGACGGTGGACGCGATGCTGGCGGCCGTGCTGGACGAACTGCCCGCAGACCGGCTCGCCGGGCATTTCCACGATACGGCGGCGCGGGCGCTGGTGAATATCGACGCCTCGCTCGCGCGGGGGCTGCGCGTCTTCGACGCCGCGGTCGGGGGGCTCGGCGGCTGCCCCTATGCGCCGGGGGCGGCGGGGAACGTCGCGACCGAGGCGGTCGCGGCGCATCTTGCGGCGCGCGGGTTCGCGACCGGACTGGACAGAGCGGTTCTGGACGAAGCGGCGGCGCTGGCGCGGGCAATGCGCGCGGGCGCAGCCTGAAAGGGAGAAAGCATGTACGAGACGATTTCTGTCACGGCGGACGAACGGGGGGTGGCGCAGCTGGTGCTCAACCGGCCGGAAAAGCACAACGCGCTCTCCTCGGCGATGATCGCGGAACTGACCTCGGCCGCCACCCGGCTTGGCCGCGACCCGGCGGTGCGGGTGATCGTGCTGACTGGGGAGGGGGCGAGCTTCTGCGCCGGCGGCGATCTCGGCTGGATGAAGGAGCAGATGGCGGCCGACGGGGCGACGAGGGCAGGGGAGGCGACGAAGCTCGCCATGATGCTGAATGCGCTCAACACCTGCCCGAAGCCGGTGATCGGGCGCGTTCAGGGCAACGCCTTTGGCGGCGGCGTCGGCATGGCCTCGGTCTGCGACGTGGCCATTGGTGCCGCGACCGCCAAATTCGGCCTGACCGAAACGAAACTGGGCCTCATCCCCGCGACGATCGGACCCTACGTCCTTGCCCGCATGGGCGAGGCGATGGCGCGGCGGGTCTTCATGTCGGCGCGGATCTTTGGCGCGGAGGAGGCGGTGACGCTCGGTCTTCTGGCGCGCGCCGTCTCACCGGACGACCTTGACGCGGCCGTCGAGGCCGAGGTCGCACCCTATCTTTCCTGCGCGCCGGGTGCGGTCGCCGCCGCCAAGGCGCTCGCCCGCCGCCTCGGCCCGCCCATCGACGAGGCGGTCATCGCCGAGACGATCCAGGCGCTGGTGCGCTGCTGGGAAGGACCGGAGGCGGGCGAGGGCATCGCCGCTTTCTTCGAAAAACGCGCGCCCGCCTGGAAAGGCTGAGACCCGAGTCGCCGCAGCGCGGCGATGCCCGCGCACCCGTTGCCGCTAACCGTCCGCAAATTCGCGATTCCGCCGGTTTTTCGGGCGTCTTTCCGCGCCGCCTTGAGTTGACCCCGTCAGGGTGGGGGAGTAAACGGGCGAGAGCCAATCACGTGCGGCCCGACCGGGGCGCCAGACGTAGGAGCCAGCCCTTGGACATTCTCTTGCGCGAATATCTCCCCATCCTGATCTTCCTCGGAATGGCGGTGGCCCTCGGCCTCGTGCTGATCCTCGCCGCGGCGATCATCGCGGTGCGCAACCCCGATCCCGAGAAGGTCTCGGCCTACGAATGCGGCTTCAACGCCTTCGACGACGCGCGGATGAAGTTCGACGTGCGCTTCTACCTCGTCTCGATCCTCTTCATCATCTTCGACCTGGAAGTGGCCTTCCTCTTCCCCTGGGCGGTGGCCTTCAAGGATATCTCCACCGTCGGGTTCTGGTCGATGATGGTGTTCCTCGGGGTGCTGACGGCAGGTTTCGCGTATGAGTGGAAGAAGGGGGCGATGGAATGGGCGTGATGACGGGTGCCAACACCGCCGGCGCGGACCGCGAGGTCGCGACCCAGGCGCTGAACCGGGAATTGCAGGACAAGGGCTTCCTGCTGACCACGACCGAGGACATCATCAACTGGGCGCGCAACGGCTCCTTGCACTGGATGACCTTCGGTCTTGCCTGCTGCGCGGTCGAGATGATGCATTCCTCGATG
The DNA here is from genome assembly GCF_039830135.1 of Defluviimonas sp. SAOS-178_SWC. Lineage (NCBI taxonomy): Bacteria > Pseudomonadati > Pseudomonadota > Alphaproteobacteria > Rhodobacterales > Paracoccaceae > Albidovulum > Defluviimonas sp. SAOS-178_SWC. The sequence goes on from NZ_CP156081.1 coordinate 1,514,002, forward strand.
CCGCGTTATGATCTCGAACGTTTCGGGACGGCCCCCCGCGCCTCTCCGCGCCAGTCCGACCTGATGATCGTCGCGGGTACGCTGACCAACAAGATGGCGCCGGCGCTCCGCAAGGTCTACGACCAGATGCCCGAGCCGCGCTACGTGATCTCGATGGGGTCCTGCGCGAATGGCGGCGGCTACTATCACTACAGCTATTCCGTCGTGCGCGGCTGCGACCGGATCGTGCCGGTCGACATCTACGTCCCGGGCTGCCCGCCGACCGCCGAGGCGCTGCTTTACGGCATCCTGCAGCTGCAGCGGAAGATCCGCCGCACCGGCACGCTCGTCCGCTGAGGAGAAAGACATGTCCGAAGCCCTAGAGGAACTGGCCGCCCATATCGAACTGAAGCGGCCCGCCGAGGTTCTGGCGACCGAAATCGCCTGTGGCGAGTTGAACGTCACCGTCACCTCCGGCGGTCTGCCGGACTTCGTCGAATTCCTGCGCGTCGACCGCACCTGCCGGTTCTCGACCCTCGTCGACATCACCGCAGTCGATTATCCGGAGCGTCCGGCCCGCTTCGACGTCGTCTACCACTTCCTGTCGATGTACCAGAACGTCCGCATCCGGGTGAAGGTCGCGGTGCGCGAAGAGGAGATGGTGCCCTCGATCGTGGATATCCACCCCTCGGCCAACTGGTTCGAGCGGGAGGTCTTCGACATGTTCGGCATTCTCTTTTCCGGCCATCCGGACCTGCGCCGGATCCTCACCGATTACGGGTTCCGCGGGCATCCGCTGCGCAAGGACTTCCCGACCACCGGCTACACCGAAGTGCGCTTCGACGAGGCGCTGAAGCGCGTCGTCTACGAGCCGGTGAAGCTCGTCCAGGACTACCGGCAGTTCGATTTCATGTCGCCCTGGGAAGGGGCGCAGTACATCCTGCCCGGCGATGAAAAGCAGGAGGCGAAGTGATGGACGGGTCCAAGGGCTTCGAGGACGCGCTGACCGGCGAACAGAGCATCCGCAACTTCAACATCAACTTCGGCCCGCAACATCCTGCGGCACATGGCGTTCTTCGCCTCGTGCTTGAGCTTGACGGCGAGGTGGTGGAACGGTGCGACCCGCATATCGGGCTTCTGCATCGCGGCACCGAGAAGCTGATGGAAAGCCGCACCTATCTGCAGAACCTGCCGTATTTCGACCGGCTCGACTACGTGGCGCCGATGAACCAGGAGCATGCCTGGTGCCTCGCCATCGAGAAGCTGACCGGAACCGTCGTGCCGCGCCGCGCCTCGCTGATCCGGGTGCTTTATTCCGAGATCGGCCGCATCCTGAACCACCTTCTCAACGTCACCACGCAGGCGATGGACGTCGGCGCGCTGACCCCGCCGCTCTGGGGGTTCGAGGAGCGTGAAAAGCTCATGGTCTTCTATGAGAGGGCCTGCGGCGCGCGGCTCCACGCCGCCTATTTCCGCCCCGGCGGCGTGCACCAGGATCTGCCCGACGACCTTCTGAACGACATCGAGGAATGGGCGCATGAATTCCCGAAGGTCATCGACGACCTTGACGGACTCCTGACCGAAAACCGCATCTTCAAGCAGCGCAACGCCGATATCGGCGTCGTGACCGAGGAGGACGCGCTGCGCTGGGGCTATTCCGGCGTCATGGTGCGCGGCTCCGGCATGGCTTGGGATCTGCGCCGCGCGCAGCCCTACGAATGCTACGACGAGTTCGACTTCAAGGTCCCGGTCGGCAAGAACGGCGACTGCTACGACCGCTATCTCTGCCGCATGGAAGAGATGCGGCAATCGACCTCGATCATCCATCAGGCCATCGCCAAGCTGCGTGCGCCTGACGGCAAGGGCGACATCCTGGCGCGCGGCAAGATCACGCCGCCGTCGCGGCGCGACATGAAGACCTCGATGGAAGCGCTGATCCATCACTTCAAGCTCTATACCGAGGGCTTCCGCGTGCCCGCGGGCGAGGTCTATGCCGCCGTCGAGGCGCCAAAGGGCGAGTTCGGCGTCTATCTCGTCGCCGACGGCACCAACAAACCCTACCGCGCGAAGCTCCGTGCGCCGGGCTACCTGCATCTGCAGAGCATCGACTGGATGGCAAAGGGCCATCTTCTCGCCGACGTCGCCGCGATCATCGGCACGATGGATATCGTGTTCGGGGAGGTGGACCGGTGATCCCGCTTCGCTCCGTGCCGGCCAGCCTTTTGGTCCTCGTTCCCGTCGCCGCGCTGGCACAGCCGAAGAACCACCTGGCCGAACCGCTGGCCCAGATATTCATCGCAAACGGGTGCGAGATGGCCGAACAGGCCGCCGCCGATGCCTTGGTCGCCGATGGCTGGTTCGCAAGCGACTTTCAGGTACAGGCCGTGGCGCTCGGCAATGACGGCTATCTCGTGGCGACGCCCGGCGGGCGTCTGAAACTCGTCAATTGGGGATCTTGCAAGTAATGCTCCGCCGCCTTCATCCCGAACAACCCGCCGCCTTCGAATTCACGCCCGCGAACCTCGCCTGGGCGCAGGGGCAGATCTCGAAATACCCCGAGGGCCGTCAGGCCAGCGCCGTGATCCCGCTTCTCTGGCGCGCGCAGGAGCAGGAGGGCTGGCTTTCCCGCCCGGCGATCGAACATATCGCCGACATGCTCGGCATGGCGCATATAAGGGCGCTGGAGGTTGCGACCTTCTACTTCATGTTCCAGTTGCAACCCGTTGGTTCCCTTGCCCATATCCAGATCTGCGGCACCACGTCCTGCATGATCTGCGGCTCGGGAGAGCTGATCGCGGTCTGCAAGGAAAAGATCGCCGCCCAGCCGCACACGCTCTCGGCCGATGGCAAGTTCTCGTGGGAAGAGGTCGAATGCCTCGGCTCCTGCGCGAACGCGCCGATGGCGCAGATCGGCAAGGATTACTATGAGGATCTGACGGCGGAGAGCCTCGCGCGGCTTCTCGACGATCTCGCCGCCGGCAAGGTTCCGGTGCCGGGGCCGCAGAACGGGCGCTATTCGTCGGAGCCCGCGAAGGGTCTCACCAGCCTCAAGGAGTTCGAGAGCGGCCGGACGAAGTACAACGCCTCGGTCCAGCGCGCGGTGGATATCGGCGACACGGTCAAGCGGATCGACGGCACCGAAGTGCCGCTTCTGACCCCGTGGCTGGGCAAGGCCGCCCCGGCGACGCCGGCGAAGGGCCGGGCAACCGAACCGAAACCCGCCAAGGGCAAGGCCGCCGACGCGACGGGCGTGACGGTGCAGGAGGCGCGGGCCGTCTCGAAGGCGAAGCCAGCGGCGGCGGAGCCCGCGCCGGCCGCCCCCGCGAAGCCGAAGAAGCCGCGCGCGCTGAAGGCGCCTCGGAAGGCTGGGGCGGACGATCTGAAGATGATCAAAGGGGTCGGGCCGAAGCTCGAAGCGCTCCTTCACAGCCTCGGCTTTTACCATTTCGATCAGGTCGCCGGCTGGACTCCGGCCGAACTGGCTTGGGTCGATGACAATATCGAAGGGTTCAAGGGCCGCGCGAGCCGCGACGGCTGGATCGAACAGGCCAAGCTCCTCGCCGGCGGCGGTGAGACGGAATTTTCCAATCGTGTGAAGAAAGGCGACGTGTACTGAGAACGGGTAACGGGGAGTAAGAGGAATGTCCGAGACGTCACAGGCGGATTGCCGTCGAAATTCCTGGCTGGTCGCGCTGGCGGGCGGGGCGCTTGTCGCCCTGATGCTCCTGTTCGTCGCGCACTACGGATTTCTGAAGGCGCTGGTCATCGGGCTGATCTTTTTCGTGGCGCTCGGCGCTTTCCTCGTCTGGGCGTTCTGTTCGCGGAGCGACGTGGCGGCACATCAGGCGGTGCCCGCGCCGCAGCCCGCCGAACCCGCGCCGCGTCCCGCGGCCCCGGCGGCGAGCGCGGCCCCGGTCGCCGTTGCGCGCGCGCCCGAACCGGTTGCCGAACCGGCCCCGGAACCCGCAAAGGCCACCTCCGCCGTCGTGGAGGCCGCGGCCAAGCCGCGCGCGGCGAAGGCGGCGGCAAAGCCCGCGAAACCGGCGGCCAGGAAAGCCGCCGCGAAGGCACCTGCCGCCGAGAAAGCCGCCACCGCAATGGGCCTCGACGCGGCGCTGGCGAAATCGAAGGACGATCCGAAGCCGGGCGAGCCCGAGATGCTCTCGGCCCCGCGCGGCGGAAAGGCCGACGATCTGAAGATGATCAAGGGCGTCGGTCCGAAGCTGGAGGCGCTTCTGAACGAGGTCGGCGTCTGGCATTTCGACCAGATCGCCTCGTGGAAGGCGAAGGACATCGCCTTCGTCGACGAGAAGATGGTCGGGTTCCACGGCCGCATCACCCGCGACGAATGGGTGAAGCAGGCCAAGGTGCTCGCCAAGGGCGAAAAGACGGAGTTCTCGGCGCGCGTCGCCAAAGGGGACGTGTACTGAGGCGTGAATGACAAGGCCCGGGCCGGAAGACAGAAGCCTCGCGCGCGAGGCGCGGATGGTGGCGGTGGTGATCGCCGCGACGATGCTCCTGTGGCTCGGGGCGCAATGGCTGGGTGGGAAGGAAGGCTGGGATCCCCGGTATGTCTTCCTCTTCGACCTTGCCGCACTGGCCGCGTTCTTCTGGGCGCTGGTCGTAACCTGGCGGATCTGGCGGCGAGGGCAGCGCCAGGGGAAATGAGGACCAAGGAATGCTGAAAGATCAGGACCGGATCTTTACCAACCTCTACGGGATGCACGACCGTTCGCTCGCCGGCGCGAAGAAGCGCGGGCAGTGGGACGGGACGGCGGGTATCCTGGCGAACGGGCGCGACTGGATCATCGACCAGGTGAAAGCCTCCGGCCTGCGCGGACGCGGGGGCGCGGGCTTCCCGACCGGGCTCAAATGGTCGTTCATGCCGAAGCAGTCGGACGGGCGGCCCGCCTATCTCGTCGTCAATGCCGACGAATCCGAACCCGCGACCTGCAAGGACCGCGAGATCATGCGCCACGATCCGCACACGCTGATCGAGGGCTGCCTGATCGCGTCCTTCGCGATGGGCGCGAATGCCTGCTACATCTACATCCGCGGCGAATATATCCGCGAGCGCGAGGCGCTTCAGGCGGCGATCGACGAGGCCTATGACGCGGGTCTGATCGGCAAGAATGCCTGCAAGTCGGGCTTCGATTTCGACCTCTACCTCCATCACGGCGCCGGCGCCTATATCTGCGGCGAGGAGACGGCGCTTCTGGAAAGCCTGGAGGGCAAGAAGGGCATGCCGCGCATGAAGCCGCCGTTTCCGGCGGGCGCGGGGCTTTACGGCTGCCCGACCACGGTCAATAACGTGGAGTCGATCGCCGTGGTCCCGGCGATCCTGCGCCGTGGCGCGGACTGGTACGCAAGCTTCGGGCGGCCCAACAATACCGGCGTCAAGCTCTTCGCGATGTCGGGCCATGTGAACACGCCCTGCGTGATCGAGGAATCGATGTCGATCTCGATGAAGGAGCTGATCGAGAAGCATGGCGGCGGCGTGCGCGGCGGCTGGAAGAACCTCAAGGCGGTGATCCCCGGCGGGGCCTCCTGCCCGATCCTGCCGGCCGAGCTCTGCGAAGACGCGATCATGGACTATGACGGGATGCGCGAGCTGAAAAGCTCGTTCGGCACCGCCTGCATGATCGTTATGGATCAGTCGACGGACGTGATCGCGGCGATCTGGCGGCTGTCGAAATTCTTCAAGCACGAAAGCTGCGGCCAGTGCACGCCCTGCCGCGAAGGCACCGGCTGGATGATGCGGGTGATGGAGAGGCTGGTGCGCGGCGACGCGGAGGTCGAGGAGATCGACATGCTCTTCGACGTGACCAAGCAGGTCGAGGGCCACACGATCTGCGCCCTCGGCGACGCCGCCGCCTGGCCGATCCAGGGCCTCATCCGCCACTACCGCGAAGAGATCGAGGACCGGATCAAGGCGAAGAAGACCGGCCGCACGGGCGCGATGGCGGCGGAGTAAGCGATGGCTTCTGGCGACCGCACTTACCAATTCGTTGATGGTCGATGGCTGCTGACACTCCATCGTCGGGACGAGCTTTCCTTCGCAAAGTTCGTTGTTATCGGGCTTGGGGTCACGGTCGTTGGGTTGGTTTTCGGATCACTTTCAACGCCAGTAGCAGATCGACTCCAAGCCTTTCTTGGCGAGCGTACTTGGGCACCACTCATCCTAAGCGTTGCGCTTTTCGGGATGCTCGCGGGATTGCATCGTCTGATCCTGAGTTACCTGCCCGACCACGTTGAAGTGAGAAATCCGGGTGGCAGTGTTGTTCAAAGTACCAAAACCCGGCCGGTGCTGTGGAAAGTATTCGGTGCGATCTATGTGCTGGTAGTCTCGCTCGCTTTATTCGGGGCGGGGTTCATGGAGCGTGCACATGGATAGACCTAGTCAAGACCTCGCCGAACTGAACATCGACCGCCCGATAACCTCCACGGAGGTTGCGCGCGTGACAGAAAAGGAATGCGCGTTTCGTTTTCGCGGATGCGGCAAAGAGGCGGCGGCATGACGATCCTCTCCTTCCTCGGCCCGGTCATCGCCTCGATCCTCTACGTCATCGTCTTCCAGAAGGCGGGGTTCCGGGGGGCGGTGATGTTCGTCTGCGCGGCGCCGGTTCTCGGCGCGGTCCTGACGCGGATCCTCGTCGCCTCGATCGTCATGGGCGGCGGGCCGATGGCCGGGGTGTTCCTGATCTCGGCGGCGCTCTCGCTCGCGCCGCTTCTCGTTCTGGCCTTCATGGCCTGGCCGCCGGTGGAAACGCCCGGCCTAAATGTTCCCACGGAGAATAACTGATGTCCAACCTCCGCACGATCATCATCGACGGTATCGAGGTCGAGGTCGATCCGAACCTCACCCTCATCCAGGCCTGCGAACAGGCGGGGGTGGAAATTCCGCGCTTCTGTTACCATGAGCGGCTCTCCATCGCCGGCAACTGCCGCATGTGCCTCGTCGAGGTCGTGGGCGGCCCGCCGAAGCCCGCCGCCTCCTGCGCGATGCAGGTGAAAGACCTCCGGCCCGGCCCGAATGGTGAGCCGTCGGTGATCAAGACCAATTCGCCGATGGTGAAGAAGGCCCGCGAAGGGGTGATGGAGTTCCTCCTGATCAACCATCCGCTCGACTGCCCGATCTGCGATCAGGGCGGCGAATGCGATCTGCAAGACCAGGCAATGGCTTACGGAGTGGACTTCAGCCGTTTCCGGGAGCCGAAGCGCGCATCGGAAGATCTCGATCTCGGGCCGCTTGTCGCCACGACGATGACCCGCTGCATTTCCTGCACCCGCTGCGTGCGCTTCACGACCGAGGTGGCCGGGATTACACAGATGGGCCAGACGGGACGGGGCGAGGATTCGGAGATCACCTCCTACCTCAACACCACGCTCGATTCGAACCTTCAGGGCAACATCATCGACCTCTGCCCGGTCGGCGCGCTCACCTCGAAGCCCTACGCCTTCACCGCGCGGCCGTGGGAACTGACCAAGACCGAGACCATCGACGTGATGGATGCTTTGGGGTCGAACATCCGCGTCGACACCAAGGGGCGCGAGGTCATGCGAATCCTGCCGCGCAACCATGACGGCGTGAACGAGGAGTGGATCAGCGACAAGACGCGCTTCGTCTGGGACGGGCTGCGGCGTCAGCGGCTCGACACGCCCTATATCCGCGAGGGCGGGAAGCTCCGCAAGGCGACGTGGGGCGAGGCGCTGGCCGCTGCCGCGAAGGCGATGAAGGGCAGGAAGGTCGCCGGTCTCGTCGGCGATCTGGCGCCGGTCGAGGCCGCCTTCAGCCTCAAGCAGATGATCGAGGGGCTGGGCGGGTCGGTCGAGTGCCGCACCGATGGCGCGCGGCTTCCGGCCGGGAACCGCTCGGCCTATGCCGGCACCGCGCGGATCGAGGATATCGACAGCGCCAAGGCGATCTTCCTGATCGGCACCAATCCGCGCGTCGAGGCGCCGGTCCTGAACGCCCGCATCCGCAAGGCCTGGTCCGGTGGCGCCAAGGTCGCGCTGATCGGCGAGGCTGTCGATCTGACCTATGACTACAGCCATATCGGCACCGGCCGCGACGCGCTCGTCAAGCTCGCCGCGATGGATCATTCCGACAAGGCCGGCGTTCCCGGCGTCGTCATCGTCGGGCAGGGCGCGCTGCGCGAGGCGGACGGCGAGGCGGTGCTGAGCCAGGTCATGAAGGCGGCGGCGGCCGCCGGGGCGAAGCTTCTGGTTCTGCACACCGCCGCCGCGCGGGTCGGCGCGATGGATGTCGGCGCGGTCACCGAGGGCGGTCTTCCGGCGGCGCTGGAGGGCGCGGAAGTCGTCTACAACCTCGGCGCCGACGAGGTGGAGATCGCACCGGGCGCATTCGTGATCTACCAGGGAAGCCACGGCGACCGCGGGGCGCACCGCGCCGACGTCATCCTTCCCGGGGCGGCCTACACCGAAGAGAACGGCCTGTTCGTCAATACCGAGGGCCGGCCGCAGCTTGCCCTGCGCGCCGGTTTCGCCCCGGGCGAGGCGAAAGAGAACTGGGCGATCCTCCGGGCGCTTTCGGCAGAGCTTGGCGCGACGCTGCCCTGGGACACGCTGGCCGCTCTGCGGCAGGCGCTGGTCCAGGCGCATCCGCATCTCTCCCGGATCGACGAGGTCGCGGAGAACGAATGGCAGGCGCTGCCGGTCAAGGCGCCCGCCAAGGCCGATTTCGTCGGCGCGGTTTCGGATTTCTACCTGACCAACCCGATCGCGCGGGCCTCGCAGGTCATGGCCGAGCTTTCGGCGATGGCGAAGGCGCGGGGCAAAGAAGCGATGGCGGCGGAGTGATCATGGTGCGGACACTGCCAGCGCTGGTCCTGACGGGCGGTCTTCTGACCGCGCTGACGGCCTGTGCCGGTGTGTCCGAGGCGCCGGTCTATGGCGGCGCCGATCCGGTGGGCATGGGCGGCGATCTTTACGGTTTTCTCGTGACCATGAAGGGCGCGCGGGACGAGGCCGGGATCGAAGCCTATGTGACCTGCGTCGTCGCTGGCTACACACTGGAAAAGAACGCCGGATTCGCCCGGCGGGTCACGACGAATGTGAAGGAAGAGGGTGGCGTTTGGATCGCGGATGCTGTTTACAGCATCTCGCCGACGCTGCCACGCGGCGTGAAGACGATCGACGCGGAAGTGACAGTTTCAGACTGCGCCGAACGCGGCATACCGACGGTCTAAGAAGGACGGGCTGAGGGACAGACATGGCGGACTTTCTGGCAACACCACTGGGCACGTTCCTGCTCATCCTCGTGCAGGGCCTCGGCATCATCGCCTTCGTGATGCTGTCGCTTCTCTTCCTCGTCTATGGCGACCGGAAGATCTGGGCGGCGGTGCAGATGCGCAAGGGGCCGAACGTCGTCGGCGCCTTCGGTCTTTTGCAATCGGTGGCCGACGCGCTGAAATACGTGGTCAAGGAAATTGTGGTGCCGGCCGGGGCGGACAAGTTCGTCTTCTTCCTCGCGCCGATGCTGTCCTTCGTGCTGGCGATCCTCGCCTGGGCGGTGATCCCCTTCCATCCGGGCTGGGTGCTGGCCGACATCAACGTCGCGATCCTCTTCGTCTTCGCGGTCTCCTCGCTCGAGGTCTACGGCGTGATCATGGGCGGCTGGGCCTCGAACTCCAAATACCCGTTCCTCGGAAGCTTGCGGTCGGCGGCGCAGATGATCTCCTACGAGGTCTCGCTGGGCCTGATCATCATCGGGGTGATCATCTCGACCGGAAGCATGAACTTCTCGGCGATCGTTCAGGCGCAGGAAGGTTCCTACGGCCTCTTCAACTGGTACTGGCTGCCGCATCTGCCGATGGTGGTGCTGTTCTTCGTGAGCGCACTGGCCGAGACCAACCGCCCGCCCTTCGATCTGCCGGAAGCGGAATCCGAACTGGTCGCGGGCTTCATGGTCGAATATTCCTCGACCCCCTACCTTCTCTTCATGGCGGGCGAATACATCGCGATCTTCCTGATGTGCGCGCTGATGTCGATCCTGTTCTTTGGCGGCTGGCTGTCGCCCATCCCGTTCCTGCCCGACGGTTGGTGGTGGATGGTTGCCAAGATGTGGGTCTTCTTCTTCCTCTTCGCGATGGTGAAGGCGATCGTCCCGCGCTATCGCTACGACCAGCTCATGCGGATCGGCTGGAAGGTGTTCCTGCCCCTGTCGATCGGTTGGGTGGTGATCGTCTCGTTCCTGGCGAAATTCGAAGTGCTCGGCGGCTTCTGGGCGCGCTGGGCGATGGGGGGCTGATCATGGGACCGGCACGCACGACCGACTACACCCGCGCCGCGAAATACTTCCTGCTCTTCGATTTCATCAAGGGCTTCGGGCTCGGCTTCAAATACTTCTTCGCGCCGAAGGCGACGCTGAACTACCCGCACGAAAAGGGGCCGCTCAGCCCCCGGTTCCGTGGTGAGCATGCGCTCCGCCGATATCCGAACGGCGAGGAACGATGCATCGCCTGCAAGCTCTGCGAGGCCGTGTGCCCGGCGCAGGCGATCACCATCGACGCCGAACCGCGCGAGGACGGCTCCCGCCGCACCACGCGCTACGACATCGACATGACAAAGTGCATCTATTGCGGCTTCTGCCAGGAGGCCTGCCCGGTCGATGCCATCGTGGAAGGCCCGAACTTCGAATTCGCGACCGAGACGCGCGAGGAACTGTTCTACGACAAGGCCAAGCTTCTCGACAACGGCGCCCGCTGGGAGGCCGAGATCGCCCGCAACCTCGAACTGGACGCGCCCTACAGATGACCGACGCCTTTCAGAAACTCTTCGCGCAGATGATGGAGCAGGGCCAGGAGATGGCCCGCACCTTCAACCCTGCGCTGGAGAATTTCTCGGTCGCGGGCCTCGACAAGATGGTCCCCACCATGACCAAGGACATGATGGAGATGTGGTTCGGCAAGACCTTCAATCGCGAGGGGCTGGACGCCAAGACCCGGCTTCTGGTCACGGTCGCCGCGTTGACCGTGCTTGGCGCGCAGGCCGAGCCGCAGATGAAGCTGACGATCCGCCATGCGCTCGAAGCCGGGGCGACCAAGCGCGAGATCGCGGAAGTGATCTACCAGATGAGCATGTTCGGCGGGGTGCCCGCCATGACCAAGGCGCTCGAGATCGCCCAGGGCGTCTTCGACGAAGCCGGTGACAAAACGGGAGATGACGCATGAGTGTCATGGTGTTCGCGTTCTACCTTTTCGCCGTGACGGTCGTCGCGTCGGGGCTGATGGTGGTTCTGGCGCGCAACCCGGTCCATTCGGTCCTGTGGCTGATCCTCGCCTTCCTGTCCTCGGCTGGGCTCTTCGTCCTCTTGGGGGCGGAGTTCGTGGCGATGCTGCTGGTCATCGTCTATGTCGGCGCGGTCGCGGTGCTGTTCCTCTTCGTGGTGATGATGCTCGACGTCGATTTCGCCGAGTTGAAGGGCGAGATGGCGCGCTACATGCCGCTCGGGCTCCTGATCGGCGTGGTGATCCTGATGCAGCTCGGCATCGCCTTCGGCTCGTGGCAGACCGCCGAGACGGCCGAGGCCATGCGCGGCGCAGTGGCACCGGACGACGTGCAGAACACGGCCGCGCTGGGGCTGCTGATCTACGACAAGTACATCCTCTTGTTCCAGCTTGCCGGGCTGATCCTGCTGGTCGCGATGATCGGGGCGATCGTCCTGACGCTCCGCCACCGCAAGGACGTCAAGCGCCAGAACGTGCTCCACCAGATGTGGCGCGATCCGGCCAAGGCGATGGAACTGAAGGACGTGAAGCCGGGGCAGGGGCTTTGAGAATTGGCTGCGCCGCCTGAGGCGGCGTGCGTGACGAACCAAATCGGGCCAGGCCCGGAGGGACGAGAATGATCGGACTGACACATTACCTTGGCGTTGCCGCCGCTTTGTTCGTGATCGGCATCTTCGGCATCTTCCTCAACAGGAAGAACGTCATCGTCATCCTGATGTCGATCGAACTGATGCTCCTGGCGGTGAACATCAACTTCGTCGCCTTCTCCTCGTTCCTCCATGACCTCGTCGGTCAGGTCTTCACGATGTTCGTTCTGACCGTGGCGGCCGCCGAGGCGGCCATCGGCCTCGCGATCCTCGTCTGCTTCTTCCGCAACCGCGGCACTATCGACGTCGAAGACGTCAACGTGATGAAAGGGTAAAGCATGGAAACGATCATCCTCTTTGCCCCGCTGGTCGGCGCGATCATCGGCGGCTTCGGCTGGCGCGTGATCGGCGAGACCGGCGCGCTGGTGGTGACGACGGGCCTTCTGTTCCTCGCCTGCCTTCTGTCGTGGATCACCTTCCTCGGCTTCGACGGCACGACCCAGCATATCCATGTCCTCGACTTCATCCGCTCGGGGAGTCTGGACACGTCGTGGTCGATCCGTCTCGACCGGCTGACCGCGATCATGCTGATCGTGGTGACGACCGTCTCGGCGCTCGTCCACCTCTATTCCTGGGGCTACATGGCCCATGACGAGAACTGGCGCGAAGGCGAAAGCTACAAGCCGCGCTTCTTCGCCTATCTCTCGTTCTTCACCTTCGCGATGCTGGCGCTGGTGACGGCCGACAACCTCGTCCAGATGTTCTTCGGATGGGAGGGCGTCGGCGTCGCCTCCTACCTGCTGATCGGCTTCTACTACCGCAAGGCATCCGCCAACGCCGCCGCGATCAAGGCCTTCGTGGTCAACCGGATCGGCGACTTCGGCTTCGCGCTCGGGATCTTCGGGCTCTTCTACCTCGTCGACTCGATCAACATGGACGACGTCTTCGCCGCCGCCCCCACACTGGCCGAGACCAACCTGCGCTTCCTCTGGGCCGACTGGAACGCGGCGAACCTTCTCGCCTTCCTCCTTTTCGTCGGCGCGATGGGCAAGTCGGCGCAGCTTTTCCTCCACACCTGGCTGCCGGACGCGATGGAGGGCCCGACGCCGGTCTCCGCCCTCATCCACGCCGCGACCATGGTGACGGCGGGCGTGTTCCTCGTCTGCCGCATGTCGCCCTTGTTCGAATACGCGCCCGAGGCGAAGAGCTTCGTGATGTATATTGGTGCTGCGACGGCGTTCTTCGCGGCGACCGTGGGCCTCGTCCAGAACGACATCAAGCGCGTCATCGCCTATTCGACCTGTTCGCAGCTCGGCTACATGTTCGTGGCGGCCGGCGCGGGCGTCTACGGTGCGGCGATGTTCCATCTTTTCACCCATGCCTTCTTCAAGGCGATGCTGTTCCTCGGCGCGGGTTCCGTCATCCACGCGATGCACCACGAGCAGGACATGCGGAACTACGGCGGCCTGCGGGCGAAGATCCCCTACACGTTCTGGGCGATGATGATCGGCACGCTGGCGATCACCGGCGTCGGCATCCCGCTGACCGCGATCGGCTTCGCCGGCTTCCTGTCGAAGGACGCGATCATCGAAAGCGCCTTCGGGTCGGGCAACATGTTCGCCTTCGTGGCGCTGGTGGTGGCCGCGCTCTTCACCAGCTTCTATTCCTGGCGGCTGATGTTCATGACCTTCTACGGCAAGGCGCGCGGCGACCATCACGCGCACGACCATGCCCATGAAAGCCCGATGACGATGGTCGCGCCCTTGGGCGTGCTGGCCCTCGGCGCGGTCTTCGCGGGCATGCTCTGGTACAAGCCCTTCTTCGGCGATCACGACCGTATGCTGAGCTTCTTCGCGATGCCGCATCACGCCGAGGCGGCAGCGGAGGGGCATGGCGAAGCCGCGGCCACCACGACCGAAGCCACTGGCGACCATGCTGCGACGACCGAGGCTGCCACCGACCACACGGCGGCTGCGGCAGAGGGCGAGAACGCGGCTGTTTCTGCGGCCGAAGGCGATCACGCCGTCACCGCCGGGCACGCGCCGGAAGGGGCGATCTACATGTCCGAGGCATCGAACACGGTTCTCGACGACGCGCACCACGCGCCGGCCTGGGTCAAGGTCTCGCCCTTCGTCGCCATGCTGATCGGCTTCGTCACAGCCTGGGTCTTCTACATCAAGGATCCCTCGATCCCCGGACGCCTCGCGGCACAGCAGCCGATCCTCTACCGGTTCCTGCTCAACAAGTGGTATTTCGACGAAATCTACGACGCGATCTTCGTCGGGCCGGCGAAACGGCTGGGGTCGTTCCTGTGGAAGCGCGGCGACGGCAATGTCATCGACGGCACGATCAACGGGGTCGCGATGGGCTTTGTCCCGATGCTGACGCGGATCGCGGCGCGGATGCAGTCGGGCTACATCTTCACCTATGCCTTCGCGATGGTCATCGGCATCGCGGTGCTTCTTGTCTGGATGACGCTCTCGGGGGGCGCGCACTAATGGAAAACCTGCTTTCCATCATCACCTTCCTGCCCCTCGTCGCGGCGGCGATCCTCGCGCTCTTTCTGAAGGGCGACGATCCGGCGGCGCAGAGGAACGCGAAGTGGCTGGCCCTGATCGCGACGACGGCGACCTTCCTCGTCTCGCTCTTCCTGCTGTCGGGCTTCGTGCCCGCCGATACCGGGTTCCAGTTCGTGGAGGAGCGGACCTGGATCATGGGCCTGACCTACAAGGTCGGCGTCGACGGCATCTCCGTCCTCTTCGTCCTCCTGACCACCTTCCTCATGCCGATCACCATCCTGTCATGCTGGGAGGTGGACAAGCGGGTGAAGGAATACATGGTCGCCTTCCTCGTCCTCGAAGGGCTGATGATCGGCGTCTTCGTGGCGCTCGACCTCGTCCTCTTCTACCTCTTCTTCGAGGCCGGCCTCATTCCGATGTTCCTGATCATCGGCATCTGGGGCGGGAAGGAGCGGATCTACGCCGCCTTCAAGTTCTTCCTCTACACGTTCCTGGGCTCGGTCCTGATGCTCGTCGCGATGATCGCGATGTATGTCGATGCGGGCACGACCGATATCCCGACGCTCCTGACCCACCAGTTCTCGTCCGAAACGCTGAATGTCCTCGGCTTCCGGGTCGTGGGCGGCATGCAGACGCTTCTCTGGCTGGCCTTCTTCGCCTCCTTCGCGGTGAAGATGCCGATGTGGCCCGTCCATACCTGGTTGCCGGACGCGCACGTTCAGGCGCCGACGGCGGGCTCGGTCGTGCTGGCGGCGATCCTCCTGAAGATGGGGGGCTACGGCTTCCTGCGCTTCTCGCTGCCGATGTTCCCCATCGCATCCTATGAACTCGCCGGACTGATCTTCTGGATGAGCGCGATCGCGATCGTCTACACGTCGCTCGTGGCGCTCGCGCAGTCGGACATGAAGAAGCTGATCGCCTATTCCTCGGTCGCCCATATGGGTTACGTGACGATGGGCATCTTCGCGGCGAACCAGCAGGGCGTCGACGGCGCGATCTTCCAGATGCTGAGCCACGGCTTCATCTCCGGCGCGCTCTTCCTCTGCGTCGGTGTCATTTACGACCGGATGCACACGCGCGAGATCGACGCCTATGGCGGCCTCGTGAACAGGATGCCGGCCTATGCGCTGATCTTCATGTTCTTCACCATGGCCAATGTCGGCCTGCCGGGCACCTCTGGCTTCGTCGGAGAGTTCCTGACGCTGATGGGCATCTTCCAGGTCAATACCTGGGTCGCCGCCGTCGCCACTTCGGGCGTGATCCTGAGTGCCGCATATGCGCTCTGGCTCTACCGCAGGGTGGTCTTCGGTGACCTGATCAAGGAAAGCCTGAAGACCATCACTGACATGTCCCGCCGTGAAAAGGCGATCTTCGCGCCACTCGTCGCGATGACGCTTCTCCTTGGCATCTACCCGAGCCTCGTCACCGACATGATCGGGCCGTCGGTCTCCGCCCTTGTCTCCGAATACCACGCCGCCATTCCCGCCGATGCGGGGATGCAGGTGGCCAGCCACTGAAGGACGATACGCGATGATCTCCGCTGATTTCTCCGCCATCCTGCCCGAAGTGGTTCTCGTCCTTTACGCGATGGCCGCGCTCCTCGGCGCGGTCTACACCGGCAAGGACGAGATGACCGGCCCCCTGACCTGGGCGACGGTCGTCGTGTTCGTCGGCATCGCGGCCTGGATCGGGCTGTCGGGGTCGGGCGACCGGATGGCCTTCGGCGGCATGTTCACCGACGACGCCTTTTCGCGCTTCGCCAAGGTGACGGTGCTTCTGGCCGCCGCCGCGGTGCTGGCGATGAGCCAGGACTACATGGCGCGGCGCGGCCTTGCGCGGTTCGAATTCCCGCTTCTCGTGGCCTTCGCGGTCGCCGGCATGATGGTCATGGTCTCGGCCGGGGATCTCATGTCGCTCTACATGGGGCTGGAGCTGCAGTCGCTGTCGCTCTACGTCGTGGCGTCGCTGCGGCGGGACAGCGCCAGGTCGACGGAGGCGGGCCTCAAGTATTTCGTTCTCGGCGCCCTGTCCTCGGGCCTTCTGCTCTACGGCGCCTCGCTGACCTACGGCTTCACCGGGACGACCCTCTTCGCCGGGATCATCGAGACGATCCAGGGCGGGCATGTTTCGGTCGGTCTTCTCTTCGGCCTCGTCTTCCTGATCACCGGTCTGGCCTTCAAGATCTCGGCCGTGCCGTTCCACATGTGGACGCCGGACGTCTACGAAGGCTCGCCCACGCCGGTCACGGCCTTCTTCGCGACCGCCCCCAAGGTCGCGGCGATGGCGCTCTTCGCGCGGCTCGTCCATGACGCGTTCGGGGCCGCCGTGCAGGACTGGAGCCAGGTTCTGGCGCTTCTCGCGGTGCTGTCGATGTTCCTCGGTGCCATCGCCGCGATCGGGCAGACGAACATCAAGCGACTGATGGCCTATTCCTCGATCGCCCATATGGGCTTCGCGCTGGTCGGCCTTGCCGCCGGCACGCAGGCCGGGGTGCAGGCGATGCTGATCTACATGGCGGTCTATGTCGCGATGAACGTCGGCACCTTCGCCTTCATCCTGTCGATGGAGCGCGAGGGCGCCCCGGTGACCGATATCGCGGCGCTGAATCTCTATTCGAAGACGGCGCCGGTCAAGGCGCTTGCGGTGCTCGTGCTGATGTTCAGCCTTGCCGGCGTGCCGCCGATGCTCGGCTTCTTCGCGAAGTACGGCGTGCTTCTCGCGGCGGTGAATGCGGGGATGATCTGGCTTGCGGTGGCGGGGGCTGTGGCTTCGGTGATCGGTGCCTTCTATTACCTCCGCATCGTCTACTACATGTATTTCGGCACCGAGACCGACGCGCTCGACACCCGCATGGTGCCGGCGCAGTGGCTGTTGCTGATGGCCTCGGCGATCATCATGGTGGCGGGCGTCGTCAACCTCTTCGGGGTCGAGGGCGCGGCGGCGCTGGCGGCGGAAACCCTTGTCCGCTGACTGGACGGCGCTGTCCGGCTGGCCCGAGGGCGTGGTGCGCCACGTCCTAGACGAGGTGGACAGCACCAATTCCGAGGCGGCGCGGCTGGCGCCGCAGCTGAGCCAGCCGACTTGGATCTTCGCCCGCCACCAGACGGCCGCGCGCGGGCGCCGGGGGCGGCCCTGGGCCTTTCCCAAAGGCAACTTCGCCGCCACGCTGGTGATGCGCCCGGCGGGTGACCCGGCCGCGGCAGCGCTGCGCAGCTTCGTCGCCGCCCTGGCGCTCGCCGACGCGCTCGACGTGATCGCGGGGCCGGGCGCGACGATCTCACTGAAGTGGCCGAACGACGTCCTTCTCAACGGTGGAAAGGTCGCGGGCATCCTACTGGAAAGCGCGGGCCAGGGCGGCGCGGTCGGCCATCTGGCGATCGGGATCGGCGTGAACCTTGTCGATGCCCCGCCCGCCGATGCGGTGGAGCCGGGCGCGCTCAGACCCGTCTCGCTGATGGGCGAGACCGGGGTCCGCATCGCGCCCGAGACGCTCCTCGACTATCTTGCCGCGGCTTTCGCGCCTTGGGAGGCGCAGCTTGCCACCTACGGATTCGGACCGATCCGCACCGCCTGGCTCGCACGGGCCGCGAAGCTCGGCCAGACGATCACCGCCCGCACCGGAACCGAGGTGATCGAGGGCCGGTTCGAAACCATCGCCGAGGATGGCGCGCTGGTCATCGCGACGGCGCGGGGCCGCCGCTCCGTTCCCGCCGCCGACGTCTATTTCTGAGGGAGGCCCCGATGCTCCTCTGCATCGATACCGGCAACACCAATACCGTCTTTTCCGTCTGGGACGGGACGCGGTTCCGCTGCACCTTGCGGACCGCGACAGAGCATCAGCGGACGGCGGACCAGTACTATGTCTGGTTCTCGACCCTGATGGAGCACCACAAGGTGCCGGTCGAGATCGACGAGGTGATCATCTCCTCGACCGTGCCGCGCGTGGTGTTCAACCTCCGGGTCCTCTGCGACCGCTATTTCAACTGCCGGCCGTTCGTCGTCGGAAAGCCCGACTGCGCGCTGCCGGTGGCGCCCCGCGTCGATGAGGGCACCACGGTCGGCCCGGACCGGCTGGTGAACACCGTGGCCGGCTTCGACCGGCATGGCGGCGACCTCATCATCGTCGATTTCGGCACCGCGACGACCTTCGATGTGGTCGATACCGATGGCGCGTATATCGGCGGCGTGATCGCGCCGGGCGTCAACCTGTCGCTCGAGGCCCTGCACATGGCCGCCGCCGCCCTGCCGCATGTCGACATCACGAAACCGCAAAACGCCATCGGCACGAATACGGTTGCCTGCATGCAGTCGGGCATCTACTGGGGCTATGTCGGCCTGGTCGAGGGGATCGTGAAGCAGATCCGGATCGAGCGCGAACGGCCGATGAAGGTGATCGCGACAGGGGGGCTCGCGCCCCTCTTCGATCAGGGCACGGAGATCTTCGACAGCGTCGAGGATGATCTGACGATGCACGGGCTGGTGCTGATCCACCGCTACAACAAGGAACTGGAACACGCATGAGCACCAAGGACCGCCTGATCTATCTCCCGCTGGGCGGGGCCGGCGAGATCGGCATGAACTGCTATGTCTTCGGCTACGGGCCGGAAGGCAAGGAGCGGCTGATCGTCGTGGATCTTGGCGTGACCTTCCCGGACATGGACGGCTCTCCCGGCGTCGATCTGATCATGCCGGACATCACCTGGGCGGCGGAGAATGCCGACCGGATCGAGGCGATCTTCATCACCCATGCGCACGAGGATCATGTCGGCGCGCTCGGCCATCTCTGGCCGCGTCTGAAGGCCCCCGTCTATGCCCGCGCCTTCACCGCCGCCATCGCGACCCTGAAGATGGAGGAGCAGGGCCAGCCCCTCGACGTGATCCGGATCGTGAAGCCGCGCCCGGAAGTGGTGGAGGCCGGCCCCTTCAAGGTGCAGTTCGTCCCTGTCAGCCATTCGATCCCGGAAAGCTCCGCGCTCATCATCGACACGCCGGCAGGGCGGATCGTCCACACAGCCGATTTCAAGCTCGACGGGACGCCCATCGTCGGCGAGCCCTTCGACCCCGAGGAATGGCACCGGATCGCCCATGAGGGGGCGGGCGTGAAGGTGCTGACCTGCGATTCCACCAACGTCTTCTCACCCCTGCCGGGGCGGTCGGAAGCATCGCTCGCCGGACCGCTCAGCGAGTTGATCGCGGCGCAGGAGGGGATGGTCGTCGCGACCACCTTCGCCTCGAACGTCGCGCGCCTGAAGACGCTGGCCGAGGCGGGCAAGGCGGCGGGTCGCTCCGTCTGCCTGCTCGGCCGGGCGATGAAGAAGATGATCACGGCAGCGGTGGAGACCGGCGTCCTGACCGATTTCCCGTCCATCATCCAGCCGGAAGAGGCGGTCGAGGTCTCGCGCGGGAACCTGATGCTGATCGTCACGGGCAGCCAGGGCGAACGCCGGGCCGCTTCGGCGCAGCTCGCGCGCGGCAAGTATCTCGGGCTCGAGATGAAGGAGGGGGATACGTTCCTCTTTTCCTCGAAGACCATTCCCGGCAACGAACGTGGCGTGATCCGGGTCATGAACGCGTTTTCCGAGATGGGCGTCGACGTGGTGGACGACCGTAACGGGCTCTATCACGTCTCCGGTCACGCCAACCGGCCGGACCTCGAGGCGGTGCACGACCTCTTGGCGCCGAAGATCCTGCTGCCCATGCATGGCGAGCACCGGCACCTGCGCGAACATTGCCGGATCGGGATCGCCAGGGGCATCGCCGCCGAACTGGCGGTGAACGGGACGATGGTCGACCTCACCGGGGACGAGCCGGACGTGGTCGAATATATCGAGACCGGGCGGACCTATCTTGACGGGTCGGTGCTGATCGGGGCGCTCGACGGGGTCGTGCGCGACCGGATCCGCATGGCGCTGAACGGGCATGTGGTGGCCACCGTGATCCTCGACGAGGACGAGGCGCCCCTGGGCGACGCCTGGGTGGAGATCAAGGGCCTGTCCGAAACGGCGAAATCCGCTGCCTCGCTGGTCAAACGGATCGAGGGTGAGTTGAACGAATTCCTCGACACGGCCGGCGCCAAGGTTCTGCGCGACGACGACAAGATGGACGAAGCGATCAGGCGGATCGTCCGTCAGGTGTCGATGGAAGAGGTGGGCAAGAAACCCGAGGTTACGGTGGTGACGAGCCGCCTCGTCGCGGAGTGATTGCCGCAGGCCGGTTCGTTTTCCTGCGGTTCCGGGGTATCCTGCGCCGTGCATTCGGCGCGGGGAGGGGCAAATGGAAAGCGCGATCCGGGCGGCCACAGGCGCGGATCTGGAGCGGATGGGCGCGCTGCTGACGGTGGCCTTCGCCGCCGACCCATTCGTGCGATGGATATTGCCCGATCCGCATATCTTCACGCAGAGCAATTACGATTATGCGCGGCTGAACGCCGAACCCGGGTTCGCGCAAGGGGCCAGCCACATCATCGGCGATGGCTGGGGAATGGCGATCTGGCAGCCGCCCGGTATCGCGCCCGATCCGATGGCGCTGGAGGCGAACATGCGCACGCATTTCGCGCCTGACCGGATCGCAGGATTTCAGGCACTGATGGCGGCGTGCGAACCCTATCACCTGCACGAGTCGCATTGGCATCTGTCGCTGATCGCCGTCGATCCGGCGCATCGGGGCCGGGGGCTCGGGGCGCGGCTTCTGGAGCACGGGCTGGCCGCGTGCGACAGGGACGGCTTGCCGGTCTATCTGGAATCGACCAACGCACGCAACCTGACGGTCTATCAGCGCCACGGATTCGAACTGCTGGCAGAGGTGCGGATCGACGGGTCGCCCTGCCGCTATCCGATGCGGCGGCCGGCGCGATAGGTTCGCGCCGGGACAGTCCTCGTTCAGACCTTCTCGGTCTTCAGCCCGCGCATCAGGAAATCGGGCACATGATCGCCCATCCCGACCACGGGTTCGTCGCGGCCGCCCCGGTCGCGGCGATCCTCGTCGCGGCGGCGTTCGGGCTTGCGTTCGGATTTCTTGTCGTCCCGACGGTCTTCGCGGCGCTCCTGACGGTCCGGCCTGGGGGTTTCCTCAGCCGGTGCGGTCGTCGCGGCTGTGACAGACGGGCTCACCGGCTCCAAAGGGGCTTCCTCGCCATGCGGCTTGATGGGCCGGCTGCGGCGGTCGTCGCGGCTGCCGCGATCCCGGCCGCGCGACTTGCCCTTGTCGTCGTCCTTGCGCGGCGGGCGCTGCGCCGCTTCGCTGAGCGTGAACCCTTCGGGCGCGTCGACGCGCGGCAGTTTCGCCTTCACGAGATGTTCGATCGCGTCGAGGTATTTTTGGTCGGCGGGCGTCGCGATGGTCACCGCGACACCCTTGCGCCCGGCGCGGCCGGTGCGGCCAATGCGGTGGACGTAATCCTCGGCATGGCTCGGCACGTCGAAGTTGAAGACATGGCTGACGGCTGGAATGTCGAGCCCGCGCGCGGCGACGTCGGAAGCGACGAGGAACCGCACGGAGCCGTCGCGGAATCCGTCGAGGGTCTTCATCCGCTGGCTCTGGTCGAGGTCGCCGTGGATCGGGGCGGCGTTGAGGCCATGCGTCTTCAGCGACTTGGCGAGGATGTCGACCTCGGTCTTGCGGTTGCAGAAGAGGATCGCGTTGGTGCAGGCTTCGCCCTCGGCCGCGATCACCGCGCGCAGAAGTTCGCGCTTCTGCTTGGCGGTCTGGTC
Source organism: Defluviimonas sp. SAOS-178_SWC (assembly GCF_039830135.1). Taxonomy (NCBI): domain Bacteria; kingdom Pseudomonadati; phylum Pseudomonadota; class Alphaproteobacteria; order Rhodobacterales; family Paracoccaceae; genus Albidovulum; species Defluviimonas sp. SAOS-178_SWC. Next base: position 1,536,045 of record NZ_CP156081.1, read on the forward strand.
CTTGCGGGTCGGCGTCAATTCGATCAGCCGCTGTTCGATGGTCTCCGAGGTCGTCGCCTGGCGCGCGACCTCGATCCGGGCCGGCGTGTGCAGGAACGCGTTGGTGATGCGCTCGATCTCCGGCGCCATCGTCGCGGAGTAGAAGAGCGTCTGACGGGTGAAGGGCGTCAGCGAGAAGATGCGCTCGATATCCGGGATGAAGCCCATGTCGAGCATCCGGTCGGCCTCGTCCACCACCATGATCTGCACGCCGGTCAGCAGAAGCTTGCCGCGTTCGAAATGGTCGAGCAGACGGCCCGGCGTGGCGATCAGCACGTCGACGCCGCGGTCGATGAGCTTGTCCTGCTCGGTGAAGGAGACGCCGCCGATCAGAAGCGCCTTCGTGAGCTTGGTGTGTTTCGAATAAACATCGAAGTTCTCGGCCACCTGTGCCGCGAGTTCCCGCGTGGGCGCAAGGACCAGCGAGCGCGGCATGCGCGCGCGGGCGCGGCCGCGGCCGAGAAGCGTGATCATCGGCAGCGTGAAAGAGGCGGTTTTCCCGGTCCCGGTCTGCGCGATACCGAGTACGTCACGGCCTTCGAGCGCGGGCGGAATGGCGCCGGCCTGGATCGGGGTGGGGGTTTCATAGCCGGCTTCGGCAATGGCTTGCAGGACCTTGGGGTCCAGCTTCAGGTCAGAAAATTTGGTCATCAGCGTCCATCGGATGCGGTATCGGACCGCAGGGTGAAGGGACGCTACAGCCCGGGCGCCCCGGCAAGATCCCACCGGATGTGGGTGCTGTGGCGTACTGCACTTTCGCGGCAAGGTCAATCTGCCGGGGGAAGTGGCCCCCGAAAGGGTGGCGCCGCCCGCTTTGGGGGGAAGCGGACGGCGCCTTGGCTTGGGTATTTGGGTGGGTGTGTTTTGGGTGGGTACTCTTGTTACTGCCGATAGCGCCCGATGCCTGTTTGAACCTACCCGCGACGGCGGCGCAGAAGCGCCGCAAGTCCCAGGCCGGACAGCAGGAGAGCCCCGCCGGCCGGCACGGGCACGGCCGCCATGTCGAGACGGATCGCCCCGAGATGGTTGCCGACCACTCCCGGCGAACGTGCGAGCACGTCCATCGAGATCAGGTAGTCCCCCGGCCCGAGAAGGAACGCGCCCGAGCTGTGGTCGCCGTCGGCGAGTGCTGCGTCGAAGTTCATTCCGGTATTGGCCGAAGGTGTCACCGGGGCGGAGGTCGTCCCGAGCGACAGGGTGTTGGCGAAGACCTCGAACTGATCCCCGGCCAGGAAGCCATCGACGATCGTCAGGATGGCATTCGCGGCAAGGGAGAAGCTGTATCTCCGCATGACGGTGGTGCCAACGTCGCCGAACGCAAATCTGTTCCATCCGCTGTCGGCGACGAGGTCGATGACCGCGGCGCGGGAAGGCCCGGCCGAAACCATCGCGGCTGCCACAGCCAGCGCTTTGATCGAGACATTAATCATGGCAGCTCCGGTATTGTTGCGGGTGGTAGGTCAATCCTTTGGTGAAATGAGACAATTTTGAGGCAATCTGGGCAGTTGTTGCCAAATGAGAAACAGACAGGCCGCATTCAGCCCACAATTGCGCGTCGGGGAACGATGGCGGCGGAAATCTGCCTATGGTTGACAAGAAATTGCCTTGTTCGCGCGCCCAGGAGTGCCGAAAAAATTGGCATTTTTGGCATGGGCGGGAACAATTGCCATGATTCGAACAGGATTGGATTCGTCTTCGAACCCACTGTTCAATCTCCCGAAACCGCCTTGCGGATGGGGAAATTTCCACCATTTTGGACCCTCGCGATGCGATCCTAATGGGTCTCATTGTCGGGCCGCGCGCCCGGGACTAGGGTTGTCCCCGCATGACGAGGGACCAGGCCGACGATGCCGCCGATTTACGTGATCAACCTCGACCGGGCGCCGGACCGGCTGGCCGCGATCGCCGCCGGGCTTGACGGGTTCGGACTTTCCTGGCGCCGCGTCGAGGCGATCGACCGTCTCGCGGTGTCGGACGACTGGCTGACAGCGGAGTTCGGCGCGGGCGAGCTGTCCCGCGCCTTTCCCGCGACGCCGGGCGACATGGCGTGTTCGCTCAGCCACCAGGCGCTTTGGCGCGAGATCGCGTCGGGCGAGGCTGAGGCGGCAATCGTGCTGGAGGACGATGCGCGGCTTTCCGACGCGTTCGTTCGGCTTGCGAGCGCCGATCTCGCCGGGCACATGCGGCGCCACGGCATGGGGGCCCTCAAGATCGAGTTCTGGCCCGGCCCGCAACAAAGCCGCCGCTTTCCGGTCGGCCAAGACCTCGGCCCGATCACGGGGGGCATGCGGCTCTACCGGATGCGGAGCGGGTTCCTCGGCACCTGCGGCTATGTCCTCACCGCAGATGCCGCGCGGCAGCTATTGCGCCGCTTCCCGAAACTCGGTGTGCCGGTCGACCATTTCCTCTTCGGACCCGAGGCCGCTTTGGGCTTCGATCTTCTCAGGCCCGGTTTCGTCAATCCCGCGCCCGTCCTTCACGATGTGGCTCGGTTCGGCTCGGATATCGGCCCGGCGCGGAGCGAAGGCAAGCGAACGATTGGACGGCGGCTCCGCGACCACGTCGCGCGCCGCAGGCTTGCGGCCGAAACGCGCCGGGGCGAGGTGGAGCGGGTCGAGATGCGGTTTGCCGGCGAGGACTGAGCGCGGCTCAGATCATCATCTCTTTCGTGGCCGAAAGCTGCAGCGCCGGGTGGTCGCGCACGATCCGGTCGATGTCCCACTGAAGCCGGGTGAGATAGACGATGTCGCCGTCGTGGTCGTGGGCGATATGGCCCTTGTTGGCGTTCACGAACTTCTCGACATCGGCCTTCGGGCCCGTCACCCAGCGGGCGGAGGTGAACTGCGTGGGCTCGAAGCGGACCGGCAGCGAATATTCCAGCTCGATCCGGCTGGCCAGAACGTCGAACTGGAGCGCCCCGACGACACCGACGATGAAGCCCGAACCGATCGCGGGCTTGAAGACCTTGGCGGCACCTTCCTCGGCGAACTGCGTAAGCGCCTTCTCAAGGTGCTTGGCCTTCATCGGATCGCCCGCGCGCACGGTCTGCAACAGTTCCGGCGCGAAGCTCGGGATGCCGGTGAAGCGCAACGCCTCGCCCTCGGTCAGCGCGTCGCCGATGCGGAGCTGGCCGTGGTTCGGAATGCCGATGATGTCGCCCGCCCAGGCCTCTTCCGCAAGTTCGCGGTCGGCGGCGAGGAAGAGGACCGGATTGGAGATCGCCATCTGCTTCTTCGAGCGGACGTGCAGAAGCTTCATGCCGCGCTCGAAGTGGCCCGAGGCGAGGCGGACGAAAGCCACCCGGTCGCGGTGCTTGGGGTCCATGTTGGCCTGCACCTTGAAGACGAAGCCGGCGACCTTGTCCTCTTCCGGCGCGATCTCGCGTTCGGCGGCCTTCTGGACCTGCGGCTCCGGCCCGTATTCCCCGATGCCCTTCATCAGTTCCTTGACGCCGAAGGAGTTGATCGCGGAGCCGAACCAGATCGGCGTCAGATGCCCTTCGAGGAAGGACTGGCGGTCGAAGGCGGGCAGAAGCTCGCGCGCCATCTCCAGTTCCTCGCGGAGCTTCGTGAGCTGGGCGGCCGGGATGTGGTCGGCAAGCTTCGGATCGTCGAGCCCTTCGATCTTTATCGACTCGGCCACCCGGTTGCGGTCGGCGCGGTCCATCAGTTCCAGCCGGTCGTGCAGGATGTCGTAGCAGCCGAGGAAGTCGCGGCCCATGCCGATCGGCCAGGACGCGGGCGTCACGTCGATGGCCAGGTTTTCCTGGATCTCGTCGATGATCTCGAACGTGTCGCGGGCCTCGCGGTCCATCTTGTTGCAGAAGGTCAGGATCGGCAGGTCGCGGAGCCGGCAGACCTCGAAAAGCTTGCGGGTCTGGCTTTCCACGCCCTTCGCCCCGTCGATCACCATGATCGCCGCATCGACGGCGGTCAGCGTCCGGTAGGTGTCCTCGGAAAAGTCCGAGTGGCCGGGCGTGTCGACGAGGTTGAAACGGTAGCGCCCGAAATCGAACGACATGGCCGACGCCGAGACCGAGATGCCCCGGTCCTGTTCCAGCTTCATGAAGTCCGACCGCGTGCGGCGCGCCTCGCCCTTGGCGCGGACCTGTCCGGCCATCTGGATCGCGCCGCCGAACAGCAGGAACTTCTCGGTCAGCGTGGTCTTGCCCGCATCGGGGTGCGAGATGATGGCAAAGGTCCGCCGCCGGGCGATCTCGGCGGGAAGGTCTGGGCGGTTGGTGGGCGTCTGAAGCATGGCCCGGGCATATAGCGGCAGGCGCGTGTGAAGGGAAGGGACCGTCAGCCGATCTTGCGGACCGTATCGCCACACCGGACGGTGCCGTCCTTCGTCACCCGCCCGTAGATTCCCCGCAGGCGCAGCGCCTTGCCCTCTCCGGTATTGACGAAGAGGCAGGCATCGCGGCCATAGCGGTCGATGAAGGACTGGCAGCCGTTATGCGGCGTGTCGGTGATGACAAGCTCGACCGAACCAAGGGCGAGCCGCGTGCCGGGCTGCATGTTGGCGGGCGACGTATCCATGTCGAGAAAGAGGTTGTCGCCGGCGGCGCCCCAGTTCTCGACCGCGCCCGCGATCGCCTCGATGCAGCGCGCGTTCATGATGCAGATCTGCACGTCGGGATGGGGCTTGCCGTCCCCGGTCGAGAGCCAGCAGCCCTTCGCCCAATGGTCGCCCTCGACCCCGCCCGCGAGGCTGAGTTGCGCCACCTCCGGCATGTGCCGCGCCCCCGGTTCCGGGCGGACGACGATCGCCCTCACCGTGCCGTCATCCTTCGGCGCGGCCATGATGCGGGGCAGGGAGGTCAGAAGCTCTTCCCGGCTCCGGAAGCGATCGACGGCAGGATGAATGGTCTGAGTCATCAGCTTCTCCGATAGGGCTGCGATTGCCGGTCGCAGAATAGCCCATCGCGCGCCATTGGAAAACGCCACGGAGCGGGCACCTCAGCGCCCCGCTTTTCCGCGCAGGAGCGCCTTGCGTGCGGCATCGTCGAGGATCTCGCGCCCGACCTCGGTGCCGAAATGCTGGCTTTGGCTCAGGCCGGGAAAGCGCGCCTTGACCTCCTCGGCCAGATCCGCCGGCATGAGCATCACGGTAGCCTCGTTCACCATCAGGCTTTCGGCCGGGATGCCCTCGGCATAGATGATCTCGTGCCGGTCGAAGACGAGGCTGTAATAGTCGACGAAACCGCCCTCGCGCCGGGTCACGGTATCGCCGTCGACGAGATGCTTCGCCTGCACGAGAAGCTCCGCCGTGCCGCCGAGCCGCTTTTTGCCGCGCTGGTAGATGAAGACCCGGTGATGCGGGCTGACGACGAGGTCGGTATCGTTGCCAAGTGTTCCGGCCGAGATCACCACCGGCGCGAAGGCCCCCTTGGCGCGCAGAGTGGCTTTGCCGATCCAGCGGACCTCCTGCGGACCGTGATCCCGGGTCAGGATCTTGTCGCCCGGCTGTAGCGCCTCGATCGGACGCTGGGCGCCGCCCGGCAGCGTAACCATCGTGCCGGAGGCGAAGGACACGCAGACGATATCGGCGATGCGGATATCGCCGATATCGGCGCTTGCGGCGATGAGCGTGTAGTCGAAGCGCGGCGCAATCGGAGAAAGCGGGATGGCGAGGCTCTCGCCCGACGCATCATGTCGAACGATCAGCACCTCCACCTGGTCGCCGTCGGGCGCCATCAGCGTCAGGAGCGAGAGCAGGCCGACCCTGTCGCCGGGCTGGCCGATCTCGGATCCCTCGGCCAGCGTCTGGGCCTGCCGGTCGCCGGCGACGGGGGCGAGCATCAGCCGCAGCGACGGCGCCTCGCGGTCGAGCCGGTAAACGTCGCCCGGCTCCACCAGCCCGGCGTCTGCGATCGGATCGCCGAGATTGGCGCCGCTCGCGACGCGGAGCGCGCGCGCGGGATAGGCATGCGCCGCATGGGCGGGCAGCATCTCGGTTCGATCCGGCATCTTTCGACCTTCGACCTCGGCGGTGAGGGCCCGCCCTGTCCTCGATTACCAAAGCCGTGGCTTCACCGTCAACGCGCAGAGGCGGCGGGGGCTGCCCATTCGGGCTGGTGCGTGGCCGGTCATTGGGTATTCTGGCCCGCGACTGACAGGAGATGACGATGGATCTGGGAATTCGCGGCAAGAGGGCGCTGGTCTGCGCCGCGTCGAAAGGCCTCGGGCGCGGGTGCGCGGAGGCTTTGGCGGCGGCGGGGGTCGACCTCGTGCTGAACGCGCGCGGGGCGGAGGCGCTGGCGGAGACGGCGGCGGCGATCCGCGCCGCGCACGGGGTTGCCGTGACCGAGGTCGCGGCCGACATCACGACCGAGGCGGGCCGTGCCGAGGTTCTGGCGGCGGCGGGAAACATCGACATCCTCGTCACCAATGCCGGCGGTCCGCCACCGGGCCTGTGGTCCGACTGGGACCGCGAGGATTTCATCCGCGCCCTCGACGCGAACATGCTGACGCCCATCGCACTGATGAAGGCCCTGATGCCGGCGATGATGGCGCGGGGCTGGGGCCGGGTCGTCAACATCACCTCGCAATCGGTAAAAGCGCCCATAGCGCAGCTGGGCCTGTCGAACGCCGCGCGCGCCGGGTTGACGGGTTACGTCGCGGGAACGTCGCGGCAGGTGGCCCCGGCCGGCGTCACCATCAACAACCTGCTGCCCGGCATCCATGCGACCGACCGGGCGGATTCGCTCGATGGCGGCGTCGCTAAGGCGCAAGGAATCACGATCGAGGAGGCGCGGCAGAGACGCGCCGCGACGATACCCGTCCGTCGCTATGGCACGGCGGCGGAGTTCGGCGCCGTCTGCGCGTTCCTCTGTTCGGCCCATGCGGGCTTCATCGTCGGGCAGAACATCTTGCTCGACGGCGGCGCGATGAACGCGACGCTGTGAGCGGCGCCGGTCCGGTCCTGCGCTACCTGAGCCATCCGGAAGTTGCTATCGCCCCCGCAGTTCCGGTGCCGGAATGGGGGCTGCACCCGCGCGGGCAGGCCCGGATCGCCGCGGTGGCGGCCCGTGGTTGGCCGGCGGGAACGGACAGGGTGATCTCCTCGGCCGAACGCAAAGCCCGCGAGGCCGCGCTGCCGCTGGCGGAGGCCCTGGGCCTCGCCATCGAGATCCGTCCGAGGCAGGGCGAAATCGACCGGTCGTCGACCGGCTATGTGCCGCATGCGCGGCACGAGGCGCTGGCGGATCGGTTCTTCGGCCGTCCCGAAGAGAGCGCCGACGGGTGGGAGACGGCGCGTGCGGCACAGAGGCGCGTGCTTTCCGATCTGCGCGCGATCCTCGCGGAGACCGCAACCGGCGATCTGTTGATCGTCGGTCATGGCGGGGTCGGGACACTGCTTCTTTGCCATTTCGCCGGATGGGCCATCGACCGGGCACGCGATCAACCCGCCGGCGGGGGCTATTGCTTTGCCATCGCGCTGGAGGGGATGTCCGTGATGCATGGCTGGCAGCCGGTCGAGACGCTGGGCGGATAGGGCCATCGCGCTTGCGGGCTGGGGCGGGGGCTGCTATCCGGGTCCAAACCCGACGAATTCGCTCGGGGAAAGGGATGACCGGACTTGACCGCCACACCGCCACGCCTGGAGGTACAGAACCTGATTCGCCATTTCGACGGGCGGACGGTGGTTGACGACGTGTCTCTCACGATCGAGGCCGGTCAGGTGACCTGCCTTCTCGGTCCTTCGGGCTGTGGCAAGTCGACGACGCTCCGGATGATCGCCGGCGTCGACATGCAGGATGCCGGCCGCATCCTCGTCGATGGCGTGCTTGTTTGCGACACGGTCTTCCGGGTTCCCCCCGAACGGCGCTCCATCGGGCTGATCTTCCAGGATTTCGCGCTCTTTCCGCATCTCTCGGTCGAGGAGAACATCGCCTTCGGCCTGCCGCGCGGGCCCGATGAGCGGGCGCGACGGGTCGGTGAGCTTCTCGAGCGGGTCTCGCTCTGCGGGTTCGGACCGAAATATCCGCACGAGTTGTCGGGCGGGGAGCAGCAGCGCGTGGCGCTGGCCCGCGCATTGGCGCCGCGGCCCCGCATCCTTCTGATGGACGAACCCTTTTCCGGCCTCGACGAACGGCTTCGCGACGGGATCCGCGACGAAACGCTGGCGCTCCTGAAAGAGGAAGGCGCGGCCGTCCTTCTCGTCACGCATGAGCCGCACGAGGCGATGCGCATGGCGGACGAGATCGCTCTGATGCGCGCCGGCCGCGTCGTGCAGCATGGCGCGCCCTACAATATCTACAACGCCCCCGTCGACCGGGAGGCGGCGGCGTTCTTCTCCGATATCAACATCTTGCGCGGCGAAGTTCGTGGCGCGCTGACGCAGACCCCGTTCGGCGAGTTCCTCGCCCCCGGTGTGGCCGATGGCACAGAGGTGGAGATCGTCATCCGCCCGCAGCACCTCAAGATCGACTTCGACCGCGCCGGGCGCGGCCCCAATCCGACGGCCGAGGACGGCACACCGGCACGCGCGGTGGTGGAACGGGCGCGGTTCATGGGACGTGAAAGCCTTGTCGAGTTCCGCATGGATGCGGGCGGCGAGATCCTCAAGGCGACGGTGCCGGGGGTGTTCCTGCCGAAGCCGGGAACGGTGATGTGGCTCATGATCCGCCGCGACCGCTGTTTCGTCTTTCCCCGGTCTGGCTAAGAAAACGGATCGACCCGAGGTCGGGTGCGTCCTTGAGCGAATTGTTCGAAGGTCCGTACAGCACCAAGTGCCGGCGCAGGGACTACGGGCGATGTGCGCCCTTACTCGCGCCCCGTCCGCGCCGCCCGTCCGCCGCGCCTTTGGCGCAGCCGCGGCGCGCGTGCGGGCAGTTCCGCCATGATCGCCCGGCGCGCCTCCGGCGTCATCCGTCCCCAGCCCGCGATCTCGTCGATGGACCGCAGGCAGCCGACGCAGAGCCGTTCGGTCGGATGGACGACGCAGACCTTGACGCAAGGGCTGTCGATTTCCTGCCGTTTCCAGACGTCGTCGGTCATTGGGTCCGCCTCAGATGCCCGATCCGGTCGAGCGCGCCTTGCAGAATATATCCCGCCGCAACATGGTCGATCACCTCGGAGCGACGTTTGCGGGTCGTATCCGCCTCCAGAAGCGCCCTTTCCGCCGCGACGGTGGAGAGGCGTTCGTCCCAATAGCCGATCGGCAGATCGGTGAGGCGCGTCAGGTTGCGCGCGAAGGCGCGGGTCGACTGGCAGCGCGGCCCCTCCGTTCCGTCCATGTTGAACGGCAGGCCGAGGATCAGCCCGCCGATCTCGCGCTTCGCGCAGATCGCCAGAAGGGCTTCGGCATCGGCGGTGAACTTCGTGCGGCGGATGGTTTCGAGCGGCGTCGCAACCGAGAGCCGGCGGTCGGAAACCGCTACGCCGATGGTCTTGGTGCCAAGATCGAGCCCGGCCAAAGCCCGGTCGCGGGGCAGGGCGGAAGCGAAGTCCTCGACCGTCTCGAAGATCACTTGGCGACCCCCGCCTGCTCCGCCGCCGCCCGGACGGTCGCAAGCTCGGTCTCGTGACCAGCGAAGACCGTCTGCGCCTCGGCCCAGATCTCCGCCGCGCGCTCGGCCTCGCCAAGAACGCCCAAGGACGAGATCAGCCGCGCCCAGTCCTCCGGTGGCCCGCCTTCGGTCGTGAGCCGGTCGGACAACCGGTCGACCATCGAGCGGATCATGCCTTGCCGATCCTCATCGCTCATCTGCGCGGCCGCCGCCAGGTCGGCCGCATCGGGCCCCGGCTGAGCCCCGGGCGCGGCGGGCGGCGTGTAGTCGACCCCGGCCGCCGTGGCGAGCATGCCGATCTGGGACCGGATCGGTGCGATCCACGGCGCCTCTTCCGGCCCTTCCTCCAGAAGCGCGCGCCAGAACCGGAAGGCGAGGTCTGGCCGCCCGGCCTGCGCCCACATCAGCCCCGTGTAGAACCGCGCGGTGCCGTTCTTCGGATCGCGCTCGAGGGCAGAGGCCAGCGCCTGCTCCGCCTCGGGGGAGACATAGCCGCCGGCCGCCATGACATAGCTGTCCGCCAGCGTCGCGTAGTCCGTTGCCGTCGCCGCGTCACCGGCAAGCGCGATGACCCGCGTCTGCGCCTCGGCCCCGGCCGCGAAATTGCCGAGCGCCGTCTCGTTCCGCGCCAGGAGCCGCTGGCCGGCGATATCGTCGGGATTGGCCGCGACGGCCTGGCGCAGCCGCGCCATCAGATCCGCATAGGCCGGATCGGGCGCCGGATGTTCGGGCAGCACGGTTTCGGCCTCGGCCGCCGCCTGCGACGGACGTTCCGCACGGAAGGCTTCGGCCCGCGCCAGGCGCTCCGAAATCGGCAGGTCGGGGTAGCCCGGCGCGCCGGTCCGGAGATAGAGCGCCACGCTTCCGGCCAGGGCGACCGCGACCGCGATCACGGGCAGGGCCGGCGAGCCGCGCTTTTCCGGCGCGACCCCGGCGCGGTCGGCCTCCAGGAGTCGGCGCGACACCTCGATTCGCGTGCGGTCGGCCTCCGCCGCGCTGATCACGCCGCGCGCGAGATCGCGGTCGATCCCGGCCAGCTGGTCGCGGTAGACCTGCATATCCGCATTGACCTCGGGCCGCGCCGCGCCGCCCTTCAGCGTCGCGCGCACCAGAACCGCCCCGATCAGCGCCGCGAGCGCCAGTGAAAAGATCCAGAACAGCATCGCATCCCCGTTTCTGCCGTCTCACTTAAGCCTTCCATCCCCGCCGGGGAAGGCCAAAGCCCCGGTCCGAACGCGGTCCAGTTGTCGCAGCACGCCGCCAATGTCGCATTTTTCCCCAATACGACGCTTGCCAGACGGTTGCCAAACGCGAGACGGTCCATCAAGCCGCCACAGGTGCCGCATCGCGCCGGAAAGGGATTCGTCATGGCCATGAAACGCTATTCGGTCTTCGCCATCGCGCGGGAAGCGATGAGCTACCATCAGGGCTGGGAACGGGCCTGGCGCTCGCCCGCGCCGAAGCGGAAATACGATGCGGTGATCGTCGGCGCCGGCGGGCACGGGCTGGCCACCGCCTATTACCTCGGCAAGAATTTCGGCATCAGGAATGTCGCGATCATCGAGAAGGGCTGGCTCGGTGGTGGCAATACCGGGCGCAACACCACGATCATCCGCTCGAACTACCTTCAGGATCCCTCCGCCGCGATCTACGAAAAGGCCCGCTCGCTCTACGAGACGATGAGCCAGGACCTGAACTACAACGTCATGTTCTCCCCCCGCGGCCTTCTGATGCTCGGCCAGACCGAGCATGAGGTCCGGGGCTACAAGCGCACCGTCTATGCCAACAACCTTCAAGGCGTCTCGACCGAGTGGATCTCGCCGCAGAAGGTCAAGGAACTGGTACCGATCATCAATATCGACGGGCCGCGCTATCCGGTCCTCGGCGCGCTTTATCAGGCGCGCGGCGGCACCGCGCGGCACGACGCCGTGGCCTGGGGCTACGCGCGGGCTTGCTCGGCGATGGGCATGGACGTGATCCAGCAATGCGAGGTCACGGGCGTGCGCACCGAAGGCGGCAAGGTCGTCGGCATCGACACCTCGAAGGGTGCCATCGACTGCGACAAGCTCGGCATGGTCGTGGCGGGGCATTCGTCGGTTCTGGCCGAGATGGCGGGCTTCCGGCTACCGATCGAATCCCTGGCGCTTCAGGCGCTCGTCTCCGAACCGATCAAGCCCTGCATGGACGTGGTCGTGATGGCCAACACCGTCCACGGCTACATGTCGCAGTCCGACAAGGGCGAGATGGTGATCGGCGGCGGCACGGACGGGTTCAACAACTACACCCAGCGCGGCTCCTTCCACCATATCGAGGAAACCGTGCGGGCGCTGGTCGAGACCTTCCCGATGATCAGCCGCCTGAAGATGCTGCGCCAGTGGGGCGGCATCGTCGACATGACCGGCGACCGCTCGCCGCTGATCTCGAAGACGCCGGTCGACGGCATCTTCGTCAATTGCGGCTGGGGCACCGGCGGTTTCAAGTCGATCCCGGGTTCGGGCTGGGCGATGGCCGAACTGATGGCGCGGGGGGCCTCGCCGCTCGCCGAGGAGTTTTCCATGTACCGCTTCCGCGAAGGCAAGTTCATCGACGAAAGCGTCGCGGCGGGGGTGGCGCACTGATGGGGCTAGAACAAGTTTTTGCCGGGGAAATCGGGACCGCCGCCTTTGGTTTTTCCCTTGTCATGGGCGCTTGCTCCGAGACCGCGCCAAACCATGACGAACGCGGCGACCAGCAGAATAGCGAGAGGCGAAAGCTTCAACAGCGTGTCCATTCGAAAGAGTTGGGCATGCACGTCGTGAACTTCAACAAGGAGCCCGCACGATGCTGACCCTTGAATGCCCCTATTGCGGCGTCAACGCCGAGGAAACCGAACTCCAGGCCGGTGGCGAGGCGCATCTGAAGCGCTACGGGCCGGGCTCGACCGACGAGGAGTTCGACGGCTACATGTTCAGCCGCAAGAACCCCAAGGGCGTGCATTTCGAACGCTGGCGCCATGCCTATGGCTGCGGCAAGTGGTTCCTTGCCGCGCGCTGCACCGCGACGCTGGAAGTGTTTGGCACATATCCGGCGCAGTCGAAGGAGCCGCCCGCCGATCTGCAGGCGAAGATCAAGGCGAAACGCCCGGGCTGGGAGGGCTACAAATGAGCACGCGTCTTCAGAAGGGCGGCCGCCTCATCGACCGCACGAAACCGCTCTCCTTCACCTTCAACGGGCGGAAGATGCAGGGCTATGCCGGCGACACGCTCGCCTCGGCCCTTCTCGGCCAGGACCAGATGATGGTCGGCCGCTCGTTCAAGTATCACCGCCCGCGCGGTGTGATCGCGAGCGGCGCGGAAGAGCCGAACGGCCTCGTCGGTCTTGGCACTGGCGGCAAGTTCGAACCGAACCAGCGCCTGACCACGACCGAGCTGTTCGACGGCGCAGAGACGGCCAGCCAGAACCACTGGCCCAGCCTGGAATTCGACGTGGGCGCCATCAACGACCGCTTTGCGCGCTTCCTGCCCGGCGGCTTCTACTACAAGACCTTCATGTTCCCGCGCTTTGCCTGGAAGCATGTCTTCGAACCGGTGATCCGCCAATCGGCCGGCCTCGGCAAGGTGCCGCAGCATCGCGACGAGGACCGCTACGAATATGCCTACGCCTTCGCCGATCTGGTGATCGTCGGTGGCGGCATCGCCGGCCTTGCCGCGGCCCTTGCCGCTGGCAAGAAGGGCAAGCGCGTCTGGCTGATCGAGCAGAGCGTCCATTGGGGTGGCCGCGCGGTCGTGGACGGCGTTCAGATCGAGGGCATGGACGCCTCGGACTGGGTGAAGGAGGCTGTGGAAGCCCTTGAGGGTATGGAGAATGTCACGCTGCGTTCGCGGACGATGGCCTCCGGTCTTTACGACCACGGCTACCTTCTGATGTACGAGCGTATCGCCGACCACACGCCGGGCGACGGCCGTCCGCGCCACAGGCTCTGGCGGATGCGCGCGGGTCACATCATCACCGCGACCGGCGCGATCGAGCGTCCGCTCTCCTTCGCCGGCAACGACATTCCGGGCGTGATGCTGGCCTCCGCGGTGCGCGACTACGTCGTCAACTGGGCCGTCAGCCCCGGCGACCGCACGGTGATCGTGACCAACAACGACGATGCCTACCGTACGGCGCTGGCGCTTCTCGACTCGGGCCTCGTCGTGCCCGCGATCATCGACGCGCGGCCCGAGGCGAAGGGCGCGCTGCCCGAGGAGGCGCGGGCCCGAGGTCTGCGCGTGATCGAGGGGCACGGGATCGCGAAAGTCAAGGGATCGAAACGGGTTACCGGCGTTTCCTTGTGCGTACAGGCGGGCGAGGGCGCGGAGCTTGAGACCATCGCCTGTGACGCCGTGGCGATGTCGGGCGGCTGGTCGCCGGTCGTTCATCTCTGGTCCCATTGCGGCGGCAAGCTGATCTGGGACGAGGCGCAGGCGATGTTCCGCCCCGACGCCAAGCGTCCCGCCACCGGCGCGGACGGCGCGGCGATGGTGACGGCCGTGGGCTCCGCGAACGGCATCCTCAACGCCCACGAGGTTCTCGCCGACGCGCATGCCGCCGCTGGCGGCGCGGGCGCCGCGCCGGGCGCGGTCTGCGGCGAGGAAACGCCGATGATGCCGGTCTGGATCATGCCGCAGGGCGCCGGCCCCGCGCTTCGGATGAAGATGTGGCTCGACCCGCAGAACGACGTGAAGGTCTCCGACGTGCAGCTTGCCGCACGCGAAGGCTACGAAAGCGTCGAGCACACCAAGCGCTACACCACGCTCGGCATGGCGACGGATCAGGGGAAGATCAGCAATATCAATGGCCTCGCCGTGCTTTCCGATGCCCTGAGCCGGGGCATCCCGGAAACCGGCACGACGACCTTCCGACCGCCCTATACCCCGATCTCGATGGGGGCCATTGCCGGCGAGGCGCGGGGCGAGATCTTCCAGCCCTTGCGCAAGACCCCGATGCATGGCTGGCACGAGACCCACGGCGCCCATTGGGAGCCGGTCGGGCAATGGCGGCGGCCCTACTGCTTCCTTCGCCACGGCGAGGGCGTGCATGACGCGGTCAACCGCGAGATCCGCAACACCCGCAACGCGGTCGGCCTGCTCGACGCCTCGACGCTCGGCAAGATCATCGTCAAGGGCCCGGATGCCGGCCGCTTCCTCGACATGCTCTACACCAACATGATGTCGACGCTGCCAGTCGGCAAATGCCGCTACGGTCTCATGTGCAACGAGAACGGCTTCCTGTCGGATGACGGCGTCGTCGTGCGTCTGACCGAGGACAGCTGGCTTTGCCACACCACGACCGGCGGGGCGGAGCGCATCCACGGCTGGATGGAAGACTGGCTGCAATGCGAGTGGTGGGACTGGAAGGTCTATACCGCGAACGTGACCGAGGAATACGCCCAGGTGGCAGTTGCAGGCCCCAACGCCCGGAAACTGCTGGAGAAACTCGGAGGGATGGATGTCTCGAAAGAGGCGTTCCCGGCGATGGAGTGGCGCGAGGGCACGCTTGGCGGCTTCCGCGCGCGGATCTACCGGATCTCGTTCTCGGGCGAGCTGTCCTACGAGGTCGCGGTGCCGGCCTCGGAAGGCCGCGCCTTCTGGGACGCGCTCCTCGCGGCCGGTGAGGAATTCGGGGTCATGCCCTACGGCACCGAGGCGATGCATATCATGCGCGCCGAGAAGGGCTTCATCATGATCGGCGACGAGACCGACGGCACGGTGATCCCGCAGGACCTGAACCTGCAATGGGCAATCTCGAAGAAGAAGGAAGACTACCTTGGCAAGCGCGCCCAGGAACGCTCCTTCATGGCGAGCCCGGATCGCTGGAAACTCGTCGGCCTCGAAACGCTTGACGGCGGCGTGATCCCCGATGGCGCCTATGCGGTGGCCGAGGGGGTAAACGCCAACGGCCAGCGCAATACGCAAGGGCGCGTCACCTCGACCTATTTCTCGCCGACGCTCGGCAAGGGAATCGCGATGGGGCTGGTGAAGTACGGGCCCGACCGGATGGGCGAGGTGCTCGACTTCCCGGTCGACAATGGCAAGGTCGTCAAGGCGCGGATCGTCGATCCGGTCTTCTATGACAAGGAAGGAGAAAAGCAAAATGTCTAAGGCAGTCAGCGCCTTGGAAGGCGTTTCTCACAAGGGCTTCGTCGAGGTCGCGGAAGCGGGCCTGCGCGGCATGATCACGCTGCGCGGCGATCTCGCCTCGGCCAAGATGAAGAAGGCCGTGAAGGCCGCGACGGGCACCGCGGTTCCGGCGGCGCGCCGGATCGAACTCAACGGCGACAAGGCCGCGGCCTGGATGTCGCCGGACGAGCTTCTGATCCTCGTGCCGTATGCCGAGGCCGTGGCGACGGTCGAAGCGCTTGATAACGCTTTGGCGGGGGAACACCACCTCGCCGCCGACGTCTCCGACGCCCGCGCGGTCTTCACGATCCGGGGCGCGAAGGCCGAGGAGGCATTGATGAAGCTGTCCCCGGTCGATTTCGCCACGCTCGCCGAGGGCGAGATCCGCCGCACCCGCACGGCCCAGGTTGCCGCCGCCTTCTGGAAGTCGGGGCCTGAGGAATTCACCCTCGTCTCGTTCCGCTCGGTCGCGGGCTATGTCATGGGGCTGCTCGAGGTTTCGGCAAAGGCCGGCTCGGAACTCTTCCCGGCCTGATCTTCCACTCGGGCGATGTCCTCTTTGATGGACGCGGGGGGCGGAACACCCCCCGCTGCCGGTTCGGTCAGTCGATCCCGTTGGCGCGTTGCAGCGCCCGGACATAGGCAACGATATTGGCCACGTCCGACACCGTCAGCCCTTCGACCGGCGGCATGTTTCCGAACGGCCAGTGATGTGCCCGGACGCCGTTCTGCACCGCCATCAGGAAGGCCTGATCGCCGTGGTGACCGGGCTCGTAGAACTTGTGGATGAGCGGTGGCGCCTTGCCGTCGGTGCCCGCGGCATTGGTGCCGTGACAGGCAGCGCATTTGGCATTGAACGCGGTCTCGCCCAGAACCTCGTTGCCCGTAAGGGCGGCCGGAGTGACGGCAACCATTGCCCCGGCGGGCAGGGCGGCCGTGGCGGCGGGCGCTGTCGGCGCGTTCTGAACGCGGGGCAGGATGAGGTAACCCGCCCCGACAACGGCTGCGAGCGCGATGGAATAGAGAATGGGTTTGTTCATTTCGTCCTCGTATGGCTGGACCGGCCGGAAGCGCCGCGCCGGTCATGTTGCGTGACTTGGCTGCGCCGGCGGCGGGGCTCCGCGCCGGTGCGGCGGTTTCACGCGTTCGGAGGACGCAAGGGGCCTCCTGCGCTCACACGCGGGTGGAGGGGCGGCGCATCTTCACCCTGAACGCTGGTCGCGACGTCGTGTGCTGTCGGGAAATGCTGGGTCGGTATCGCCACTGCGACCGCATGTCCAAGGCAGAGCGTTTCGCGGCAGGCCGCATCGGGCGCAGGACAGGGTGCCGACGGATCGGCCGGACAGACGGACGCCTTCGTGGCGTGACAGGGCGGTTCGGCCGCGACAGCGCCCGGCGCGCCGATCTGCACCGCGACAAGGGCGGCCAGGCAAAGACAGATCAGCCAGTTTGTGAACATGCGGAGCATGGCACGGGTTTAACACTTCGCGCGACAGGCTCAACGCCTTTTGCCCGCGCCGGGCGCCGGCCGGGCCGCGACATGTCGAAGCGCCTTTTCGCGCCCTGCGGCCGGCCCGCCCTTGACCTTCGGAACCCGAGCGCGCTTATACGGGTTGAGCTTTCTCTCAGCGCGAAAGGATTCCGACCATGGCCTTCACTCTTCCCGACCTTCCCTATGCCCACGACGCGCTCGCATCGCTCGGCATGTCGAAGGAAACGCTCGAATACCACCACGACCTGCACCACAAGGCCTATGTCGACAATGGCAACAAGCTGATCGCCGGCACCGAGTGGGAGGGCAAGTCGCTCGAAGACATCGTCAAGGGCACCTACCAGGCCGGCGCGGTCGCCCAGAACGGGATCTTCAACAACGCCAGCCAGCATTGGAACCACGCCCAGTTCTGGGAGATGATGGGGCCGGGCGAGAACAAGAAGATGCCGGGGGCGCTTGAAAAGGCGATCACCGACTCCTTCGGATCGGTCGACAAGTTCAAGGAAGATTTCGCCGCCGCCGGCGCGGGCCAGTTCGGCTCGGGCTGGGCCTGGCTCGTCAAGGACAAGGACGGCGCGCTCAAGGTTACCAAGACCGAAAACGGCGTGAACCCGCTCTGCTTCGGCCAGACCGCGCTTCTGGGCTGCGACGTGTGGGAACATTCCTACTACATCGACTTCCGCAACAAGCGTCCCGCCTACCTCACGAATTTCCTCGACAAGCTCGTGAACTGGGAAAACGTGGCCTCGCGCCTCTGACAACCGGCGCAGCGTGCGATTGAAGTGATCTCGCGACGCGGCATAGTGAAGGGCCTGCTGGGACTGTTCCTGGCAGGCCTTTTCACATCCGCCTACGGCTTCTTCATCGAGCCTGCGCTGCGGCTGAGGGTGAAGCGCTGGCGGATCGCACCTGCACATTGGACGGCAGGGCCGCTGCGGATCGCCGTCGTCGCCGATGTCCATATGGGTGAACCCTTCTTGACGCTGAAGCGGTTACAGCAGGTCGTGGCGCGCACCAACGCGCTCGGCGCCGACCTGATTGTCATCCTCGGCGATCTGGAGGCGGGGCACCGCTTCATCACGAAGAAGGTGTCGATGGAGGCGACAGCTGCCGTGCTGGCGCAGCTGACCGCGCCGCTCGGTGTTCACGCCATCCTTGGCAATCACGACTGGTGGCACGACCGCGCGGCACAGGCGCGGGGCGGCGGGCCGAACCGGATCGCCGGCATCCTGCGCGCGGCGGGAATTCCCGTCCTGCAGAACGATGCGGTGAAACTCGGCGAAGGCTCCGCCACGGGGCCGTTCTGGCTGGCGGGGCTGGAGGATCAGCTTGCGATCGGCATCGGTCCGATGATCTTTCGCGGCCTTCACGACTTGCGGGGCACACTCTCCAAGCTCACCGACGACGCGCCGGCGATCCTTCTGGCGCATGAGCCGGACATCTTTCCCGAGGTCCCCGACCGGATCGCTCTGACCCTGTCGGGCCATACCCATGGCGGTCAGGTGCGGCTCTTCGGCTGGTCGCCGGTGGTTCCTTCCGAATACGGAAACCGCTTCGCCTATGGCCATGTGCGCGAGGGCGGGCGCGACCTCATCGTCTCGGGCGGGATCGGCTGCTCGATCCTGCCGGTGCGCCTCGGTGTCGTGCCCGAGATCACGCTGATCGAGGTCGGCGCATGACCGAGGCGGCGAAGGGTGTGCTGGCGATGGTCGTCGCCTGCACCGTTTGGGGGCTTTCGGGGATCTATTTCAAGGCCATTGCCCATGTGCCCCCCCTTGAGGTCCTGGCCCACAGGACGCTCTGGTCGCTGGTCTTCTTTCTTGCCGTCCTCGCGGTGCAGGGGCGCCTATTGCTGCTGGCGCGGCTTCTTTGCGGGCGCTCCCTGGCGATGGTCGCGTTCGCGGCAGCTATGGTCTCGGCCAACTGGTTCGTCTTCATCTGGTCGATTCAGAGCGGCCACGCGATCGAGGCGTCGCTCGGTTACTTCATCTTCCCGCTCGTGGCGGTGATATTCGGGCGCGTCCTGTTCCGCGAGGATTTGGCGGGCGCGCAGTGGGCGGCGGTGGCTATGGCGGCGCTCGCGGTTGTCATTCTGACCGTGGGTCTTGGCGCGGCGCCGTGGATCGCGCTCTGTCTGGCCACGACCTTCGGCACCTACGGGCTGCTGAAGCGGCAGATCGAGGCGGGGCCGCTTCTGTCGGTCGCAGGAGAGGTGTCGCTTCTGACCCCGATCGCGCTTTATTCGCTCTGGA
The DNA here is from genome assembly GCF_039830135.1 of Defluviimonas sp. SAOS-178_SWC. NCBI lineage: Bacteria > Pseudomonadati > Pseudomonadota > Alphaproteobacteria > Rhodobacterales > Paracoccaceae > Albidovulum > Defluviimonas sp. SAOS-178_SWC. Next base: position 1,555,485 of record NZ_CP156081.1, read on the forward strand.
GCATTCATACCGGCCGGTGGGGCGGGGATGGCGGCGCCTTTGGGCAGAATTGGCATGTCACCCTGATGCTTGCTTTTTCCGGCGTTCTCACCGGCGGGCCGCTGATGCTTTTTTCCTATGCCACGAAGAGGGTCCGGCTGGCGACCGTGGGCCTCGTTCAGTACCTCAACCCGACGCTGCAATTCGCCGCCGCGGTTCTGGTCTTCGCCGAACCCGTGACCCGCTGGCACATGATCGCCTTCCCGCTGATCTGGCTGGCGCTCGGCCTGTATTCGCTGGCCGTTTTGCGGTCGGAGCGTCGCCGCCGAGCGCTTCCGGTGGCGGGGTAGGGCGCCCCCGAAGGGACGCCCCGGTTCCGTCACCTCTGTTCGAGGCAGAAGCCCTCGATATCCGAGGCCGGCCTGTGGTTCGGACCGCTGTTGAGGATGGTCCGGTCCTCGACGTAGATGCGGACATTGTAGCCGCAGGGCTCCATCCCGGTCGTATCAAGCTCCCAGTTCCCCGAGGCGCCGTTGGTGTTGAGCGACAGGGCCGCGTAGCTGATCGACACGGAGGAATTCCCGCCGGAGAAGGGCGGGGTGAAGAACGCCGCCGGCGCGGCCGAGGTGATGACCATCGTGCCGCCGGCCGCTTCGGGCAGCGGGGTGACGTGGAGCAGGAGGCTGCCGGAATGGTCGCCGATCATCGAATAGGTGCCGGAAATCACCTCTCCGATGCCGAACTTGCCGCAGTTTCCGGCGCCGCTCGTGATCTCCACATCCGCCTGCGGGCCGGTATTGTCGACCATGAAGGCCTTCGGGACCGTTGTCGCAAGCACTGGGCCGAGCGGCTGGCGGAACTCGAGATAGACCGTCGTCAATCCGTTCTCGAGACCGTTCAGCGCGCCGAGAAGCTTGTCGGCGACCGTGACCAGCGGCGACGCCGCGAGGTATGGGAACCAGTCGCCCACGGCATTCAGCGTCTGCGTGACCGGCGTCACCGAGGGGAAGGTCGTCACGTCCACGTCGAACGGCGTGTTGTAGACGCGCGGCGTCACGTCGGACGGCCCCTGGATCATGATCCGGTATTCGAGCGGGCCCGGAGGCAGGTTGAAGACGTCGCCCTTTAGGAGCGTCCGCCCGCCGAACGGCGCGTCGTCGGCGGTGAAGGTGCTGCCGATGCTCGTGCCATTGGCGTAGCCGGCGCCGTTGATCTTGGCGACCGACATGTTGCCGATCGATTCGAGGAACGGCGTGAAGACACCGGGGATGACGCCTTTGGGGAAGGGCCGGATCTCGATCCAGCAATCCTCGCGGTCGCCCCAGTGCGGCACGAAGTTCGGCTGGTTCGGCGCGGGCGGCACCGCCCAGGAGAGAATGCCGCGGATCCGCGCGCGCCCGGTCTTGCACCATTCCTGCCGCTGCTTGTCGAGATCGACCGGCAGCGCCGCCTGATACCAGAGCCCGCCGCGCGGCACGTCGACGTCATGGACCTCGACGAAGGTCGTGCCCTGGTATTCCCAACCCGCCCCGAAATCGAGGTAGAAGGCGATGTATTCGCGGCTGCCCTTCTGGCAGAGGTTGCCGGAATAGCCCGACCTGCGCTTGATCTGCACCACCCCGTGCAGGGTCTTCGCGTCACGGTCGATGCCGACGCAATGCAACTCCTCGTAGGTCGTGTTGAATTTCGGCGTCGCGAGGAAGTCGGCGAACTTGCCGATGTCGATGTCGAATGCCTTGAGCGGGGAAAGCGCCTGCCAGGCGGCGATATCGGTCTGGTCGGCGGCGAGCTTCGCCACCGCCGGGAAGACATGGCGAAGCACCGTCAGCTCGTCGCCGCCCTTCTCGGCCTTCATCAGCTCGGCCAGCACCGGGTCCGGTTTCGGGGGCGGCAGCTTGGTGACCGCCGTGGCGAGCTTGTCGATGAGCGCGGGGTCGATCTTCTGGATGCCGATATCGCCGATATGGCCGATGAGCTTGCAGATGAACCAGTTGCGCGGCTCGATCTGGATGTCGCGCTCAAGCCGGTTGCCCCAGACCGGGGGCCAGTTCGGCATGTTCGGCGGCGGCATCACGTTCCACGACAGGATCGCGCGCACATTGGGCAGGACCGGCTTGTCGTCGCAGCAGCTTCGCCGCTTCGGCCTGATCAGGACCGAGACCGCGTAGCAGAGCGGATCCTTGAAGGGCAGGTCGTGGATCGTGAAGCTCGACACGCCGTGATCGACCCAGATTCCGTCGCCGTAGTCGAGGTAGAAGCGCACGTATTCCTGGCTGCCGTCGGTGCAGGCGTCGCCGCCATAGCCGGCCTGCTGCTTGATCCGGACGATGGCGGTCAGGATCTCCGTGTCGGGATTGTAGCCGAGGCAGGTCAGTTCCTCGAAGGTGGTATCGCCGACCTTTTTCAGGACCGCCTTGGGAAGGCCGGGCAGATCGAGATCGGTCAGGTTGCCGAAATAGTTCGGATTGGCGATCAGGTGGAACCTGGCGGCGTGGCGGAGAGCCACGTCCTTTTCGGGGGCTGTCATGGTCAATCTCCATGCAAGTATATGAAATGAATATAAAAAACACGTCCACTCGCTACGGGACGAGGCGAAATCATACACGAAAATCGCTCAAAAGTTGAGTAAGATATTCCTTACGCGCGCGCATGCGCCGGAAATGGCCGACGTCGGGGAGCCCGGCCGGCTGAAACTAGCGCAGGCGGTTTTGCAGCAGGGTTTCCAGGGACGGCACGGTGTCCGCGACATCCACGAAATCGCGCAGCGACGGTTCCGCGAAGCCTTCGCCGACGATCCGGTCGATCATCGCGAGCAGGGGAGCCCAGTAGCCTTCGGTGTTCACCAGCACGATCGGCTTTTCATGGAGGCCGAGCTGGCGCCAGGTCAGGACCTCGAAGAACTCGTCGAGAGAACCGCCGCCGCCCGGCAGCACCACGACCGCGTCGGCGTTCATGAACATCACCTTCTTGCGCTCGTGCATCGTCTCGGTGACGACGAAAGTGGACAGGTCGCGCTTGCCGACCTCGCGCGACAGGAGGTGCGTCGGGATGACGCCGAAGGTCTCTGCCCCGGCGGCTTGCGCGGCGCGCGCCACCTCGCCCATCAGCCCGACATCGCCGGCGCCGTAGACGAGCCGCCAGCCGTTTGCCGCGAGCATCCGGCCGGTGGCGCGGGCGGCTTCGGCATAGGCCGGGCGGGCCCCCGCGCGCGATCCGCAATAGACGCACACGGATGTCTTGGATCTGGTCATGGCGGCCCCGCGGCTGAACGGTTTCTTTGACCCGTGATAACGGCGTTGCTATGGTCGCTCAAGCGCGCCCGGCAAGCGGTGCGGCCTTGGGGGACTTCATGACGGACAAGAAGGTTGCGGGTGCATCCGGCGACGGAGCCCCGAGTGGCGGGCCGGGTGCCGGACTGGGCTGGATATTCGGTGCTCTCGCGGGGCTCGGCGTCGCGGTGCTCGTCTGGTATTTCGGCTTTCGGGCCGAGGCGCCGGAAGCCGAGCCGGTCGCTACAACCGAGCCTGCGGCCACCGAATCGGCGCCCGCCGCCACCGAACCCGCCGCTGCGCCCAAATCTGCCGACACGGCCGAACCGCAAACCGCGATGGCCCCGGTCCCGCCGCGTTTCGACACCGTCCGCGTCGATGCCGACGGATCTGTGCTCGTGGCCGGACGGGCCGCGACGGGGGCGGCGATCTCGATCCTCGTCGACGGGGCCGAAGCGGCCTCGACCGTGGCTGATGCGGGCGGGGCGTTCGCGGCGCTCTTCACCCTGATGCCGAGCGAGGCGCCTCGGGTGATGACCCTCGTCGCAATGGGCGCCGATGGCGTCAAGATCGCCTCGGAAGCCGACGTGATCGTCGCCCCCTTCGCCGCCCCGGTGGCGGTGGCCTCTGCCGCCCCAGGCGACGGTTCCGCGCCCGCAACCCCGGCGGAACCCGCGCCGGCGCCGGAGGCGGAGGTTGCCGCGACGAAGGCGGAACCGGCCGCCGGGCCGGAGATCCTGATCGTCGATGCGGGCGGCGTGCGCAAGCAGACCGATCCGGCGCCGGTCGCCGAAATCGTCATCGACACGATCGGCTACGGCGCCTCGGGCGAGGTCGAGATCGCCGGACGTGGCCGGGCCGGAGCGTTCGCGCGGCTTTACCTCGACAATGTCGAGGCCGATACGTTGCCGATCGGTGCCGAGGGCAGTTGGCGCGCGGCATTGTCGGGGGTCGCGGCGGGCATCTATACGCTCCGCGTCGATCAGATCGACGGCGCCGGCAAGGTCTCCTCCCGCTTCGAGACTCCGTTCCAGCGTGAAGAGCCCGAGACGGTCACGGCCGCTTTGCAATCGGCCGCCCCGACGCCGGCGCCGAGCGCCGAACCGGCCGCCGCGCCGGAACCGGCGGCGACGGCAGCGGCACCGGCGGAACCGCAGGCGCCGGCAGCCTTGCCGCAGGCCGGGGCGCCCGAGGTGGCCGCCGGCGCGGCCGTGACCGAGGTTGCGACCGCAGAGGCGCCCGCGCCCTCCACGCTCGCCGCCGTTCCCGAGGCGCCGGCGTCGCCCTCGACGAAGGCGGTGATCGTCACGGTCCAGCCAGGCTTTTCGCTCTGGAGGATCGCGCGGGAGAATTACGGCGAGGGCATCCTCTACGTGAAGGTCTACGAAGCCAACAAGGACCAGATCCGCAACCCGGACCTGATCTATCCCGGCCAGATCTTCACGGTTCCGAGCGAATGACCTCGCCCTTCTGCTGGCAGCAGGCCGAAATGGCCGGATGCCCCTTGCAGCAATCGTTGAGGAGATAGGAGATCACCCCTCCGATCCCGCCGAAGTCGGCGGCATAGTAGACGTGCCGCGACGCGCGGCGCGAGGTGATGAGCCCGGCCTGCTCCAGCGCCGCAAGGTGGAACGAGAGCCGCGAGGCCGACACGTCGAGATGCCGCGCGATCTCGCCCGCGGCCATACCGTCCCTGCCGCCCACGATCAGCGCGCGCACGAGTTCCAGCCGGGTTTCGTTCGCCAGCGCCGAGAGAGCGGCGAGCGCCTTGCTTCTGTCCATTATTCAACTACTCATGAAATGTTGAATTATGCCTCTTGATACCCAAGCCCGTCTCTGCGATCAAGCGCGCAGGATTGAAGCGGGGATCGGCGGGCCATGGCGGGCGACACGCAGGTGAAAGACGGCTGGGCGCGCAGCGCGCGCACCTTGCGTCGGGTTGCACCCTATCTCTGGCCGGCGGACGAGTTCTGGGTGAAGCGCCGCGTCGTGCTGGCGCTTCTGGCGCTCGTGCTGGCCAAGGTCGTCTCGGTCCTGACGCCGTTCTTCTACAAGGCCGCGGTCGATTCGCTGTCGAACGAGGCGCGGGGCGATGCGTGGCTTCTGGCGTTCGGCGCGGTCGGACTGACGGTGGCCTACGGCATGGCGCGGATCGGCACGATCGGCTTTAACGAGCTGCGCGACGTGATCTTCGTGCGCGTCGGCCAGCGGGCGCTTCGCAAGCTCGCGCTCGAAACCTTCACCCACATCCACCGCCTGTCGATGCGCTATCACATCACCCGCAAGACCGGCGGCCTTTCGCGCATCATCGAGCGCGGGGTGAAGGGCGTCGAGTTCCTCTTGCGCTTCATGCTCCTCTCGGTCGGTCCGCTCATCCTCGAACTCAGCATGGTCACGGTGATCTTCGCGCTGGTCTTCGACTGGCGCTACGCGGTCGCCGTCGTCGTCACCATCGTGCTCTACGTGACCTATACGTTCAAGGTCACGGAACTCAGGGTGAAGATCCGGCGCGAGATGAACGCGCAGGATACGGACGCGAACCAGAAGGCGGTCGACAGCCTGCTGAACTTCGAGACAGTGAAGTATTTCGGCGCCGAGGCGCGCGAGGCGGGACGCTACGACGATGCAATGCGCGGCTACGAGGCGGCGGCGATCCGCACCGGGCAATCGCTTTCGGCGCTCAACTTCGGTCAGGCGCTCTTGATTTCCACCGGCCTGATCGTGGTGATGATCATGGCGGCGATGGGGGTGCAATCGGGGGCGCTGACGGTCGGCGACTTCGTCATGGTCAACGCCTACATGATCCAGATCACCATGCCGCTGAACTTCCTCGGCACGGTCTACCGCGAGATTCGTCAGGCCCTCGTCGACATGGGCGAGATGTTCGACCTTCTCGAACAGCCCGCAGAGATCACCGACAAGCCCGGCGCGCCCGATCTGAAAGTGGCGGGCGGTGAGGTCGAACTCGACAACGTGAGTTTCGGCTACGAGGCCGCGCGGCCGATCCTGAAGGGCGTCAGCCTGAAGATCGGCGCGGGCGAGACGGTGGCGATCGTCGGGCCGTCCGGCTCCGGCAAGTCGACCATCGGGCGCCTCATGTTCCGCTTCTACGACGTGACCGGCGGGGCGCTTCGGATCGACGGGCAGGATGTGCGCGACATCACGCAGGATTCGCTTCACGCCCAGATCGGCGTCGTGCCGCAGGACACGGTCCTTTTCAACGACACGATCCTTTACAACATCGCCTATGGCCGCCCCGACGCCCCGCGCGAAGAGCTGATCGCGGCGGCAAAGGCGGCGAAGATCCATGATTTCATCATGTCGCTGCCCGAAGGCTACGAGACCAAGGTCGGCGAACGCGGCCTGAAGCTGTCGGGGGGCGAGAAGCAGCGCGTGGGTATCGCCCGGACGCTTCTGAAGAACCCGCCGATCCTGCTTCTGGACGAGGCGACAAGCGCCCTCGACACCCAGACAGAGCGCGACATCCAGGAAAGCCTGAAGGCGATGGGCGAGGGGCGGACGGTGATCACCATCGCCCACCGGCTGTCGACGATCGCCGATGCCGACCGGATCGTGGTGCTGGAAAAGGGCGTGATTGTCGAGGAAGGCCGGCACGAGGCGCTGCTGGCGCATGGCGGCCGCTACGCCGCGATGTGGGCGCGCCAGTCGGCCGAGGAGGAGGACGACGGCGAACGCATTCCGCGCCCGAAAATACCGTCGGACGGGCCCGACGAGGCCACCGATCTGCCGGCCGACGGCCGCTGGCGGCGCACCCTGCCGCACTGACGGCCCCGGTCTTGGCAAGCCGGCGGACTTGCGTGTAGACAGGGCGGGAATTCGGGGCTGCCGCAACGCCCCGGCGGGTGGGAGCAGGCGCGTGAGCGAGACCGACAGTTTCATCGATGAAGTCACCGAGGAAGTGCGCCGCGACCGGCTGTTCGCGACTTTCCGCAAATATGGCTGGATCGGCATCGCGCTCGTTCTGGTCATCGTCGGCGGCGCGGCCTGGAACGAATGGCAAAAGGCGCAGGCACGGGCCGGCGCGCAGGCTTTCGGCGATGCCGTGGTCGCCGCCCTGGCAAGCGATGACCCGGCCGCCCGCGTTGCCGCACTCGACTCCGTGGGATCGAATGCGTCGGGCGACAGCGCGGGGCAGAAAGCCGTGCTCGGCTTTCTTGCGGCGGACGAGGCGCTTCGCGGCGGCGACCGGGCCGGCGCGCTGACCCGGCTTGAGGCGCTGGCGGAAGATGCGGCCCTGTCGGCCACGTACCGGCAACTCGCCCGGCTCAAGGCGGTGATCCTCGCCGGCCCGTCGATGGAGCCGGCGACGCGCGATACGGCCCTTGCCGACCTCGCCCAGCCCGGCGCGCCGTTCCGGGCGCTCGCGATGGAGCAGCAGGCGCTGGCGCTGATGGCGGACGGCAAGAACGACGAGGCGCTGGCGCTCGCGCGGCAGATCCTTGAGGAGCCCGACGCGACCGCGGGCTTGCGTCGCCGGGTGACACAGTTGATTGTGGTTCTGGGTGGCGATCCGGAAGCCGCGTAAAGCGGCCAGACCCGTCGGAACGGACGCAAGGAACGAAGGGGCAGGCAAGGTGAGATTCTCGCACGGTATTGGGACACTGGCCGCGCTGGCCCTGTTGGCGTCTTGCGGGGAAGGGGAACTGATCCTCGACGGCCCGCGCCAGGACGTTCGCAACGCGGTGATCGGTGCCGAAGAGGTCGCCTCGCTCGCGCCTGCGCCGGTCATTTCGGCGCCGATCTCGCTTGGCGCCGCGACGGTGAACGGCGACTGGACCCACCGCGCCGGCAATGCCGCGCACAGTCCGGGGCATGTCGCGCTGGGCGCGGCCCTTTCCCCGGTCTGGGCGGCCCCGATCGGCGCGGGCGACGGCCGCAAGAACCGGATTACCGCCGATCCCGTGGTCGCGGGGGGGCGGATCTACACGCTCGACGCCAATGCGACGGTGACGGCGACGGGCACCAACGGCGCGACGCTCTGGCAGGCGAACCTGACGCCGTCCGCTGACCGCGAGGGCGATGCCTCGGGCGGCGGGCTGGCCTTCGGCGAGGGCCGCGTCTTCGCGACGACCGGCTTCGGCGAGCTTGTGGCGCTCGATCCCGCCTCCGGCGCGGTCGCCTGGCGCCAGCGGTTCGACGCGGCGGTGGGCGGTGCGCCGGCGGTCTCGGACGGCCGCGTCTATGTCGTGGCGCGCGACGCCTCGGCCTGGGCGGTCCGCGCCTCGGACGGGAAGGTGGAATGGGTCCTTCCCGGCACGCCCTCGACTTCGGGCGTCATGGGCGTGTCTGCGCCCGCGGTCGACGCCCGACAGGTGATCTTCCCCTTCGCCTCGGGGCAGATGGTCGCGGTGGCGAAGGATACCGGCCTCGGCCTCTGGGGCGCTTATGTCGCCGGTCAGCGGCGCGGCCGCGCCTATGCCTCGGTCTCGGACCTGACGGGCGATCCCGTGATCGCGGACGGCATGGTCTATGCCGGAACCTCGGCCGGGCGCCTTGCGGCGGTCAACGCCGATACCGGACAGGCCGTCTGGACCGCGCGCGATGGCGCGATGGGCCCCGTGGTGGTGGCAGGAGGGTCGCTGATCCTCGTCAACGACGAGGATCAGCTTCTGCGGCTGAACACGGCGACTGGCGAAGAGGTCTGGCGCGTCGACATGCCCTATTTCACCAAGGACAAGGACAAGCGCCGGCGCAATATCGTCGCGCATTACGGCCCGGTTCTGGCCGGCGGGCGGCTGGTCGTCGCCTCCTCCGACGGGCTGATCCGCAGCTTCGATCCGGCCTCGGGCGCGCTCGTCTCCTCGGTCGAGCTGCCGAAGGGGGCCGCCTCGGCCCCCGTCGTGGCGGGCGGCGTTCTCTATGTCGTCAGCAAGGACGGCAAGCTTCGGGCTTTCCGCTGACGGGAAGCCCGTGTAAGAGGGCGGCTTCGACCCTCAAGGAACAGGCGCATGAGCTTCACCCTCGCCATAGTCGGGCGGCCCAATGTCGGCAAATCGACGCTGTTCAACCGGCTCGTCGGCAAGAAGCTCGCGCTCGTCGATGACCAGCCGGGCGTCACCCGTGACCTGCGCGAGGGCGAGGCGAAGCTGGGCGACCTGAGGTTCATCGCCATCGACAGCGCCGGGCTCGAGGATGTCACCGACGACAGCCTTCAGGGGCGGATGCGGCGGCTGACCGAACGCGCGGTCGAGATGGCCGATATCTGCCTGTTCGTCATCGACGCGCGGGCCGGCGTCACCGCGCAGGACCGGGTGTTCGCCGAGATCCTGCGGAAGAAGAACGCCCATGTCATCCTCGCCGCCAACAAGGCGGAGGGCGCCGCGGCCGATGCCGGGGTGCTGGAGGCTTACGAGCTTGGCCTTGGCGAGCCGTTGCGCCTCTCGGCCGAGCATGGCGAGGGGATGGACGAGCTTTACCACATGCTCCGCCCGCTCGCCGCCGAGTTCGAGGCAAGGGCCGCGCTCGACGCGCCCGAGGTCGATGTCGACGTGGTCGAGGGCGAGGACGAGGGGCCGCGGGTGCCGACCCGCGAAAAGCCGCTCCAGATCGCGGTGATCGGCAGGCCGAACGCGGGCAAGTCGACGCTGATCAACAAGATCATCGGCGAGGAACGGCTCCTGACCGGCCCCGAGGCTGGTATCACCCGCGACGCCATTTCCGTCAGTGCCGATTTCATGGGCACGCCGATGCGGATCTTCGATACCGCCGGGATGAGGAAAAAGGCCAAAATCTCTGACAAGATTGAGAAACTGTCGGTTTCCGACGGGCTGCGCGCGGTGCGGTTCGCCGAGGTCGTGGTGGTCCTGCTCGACGTGGCCATCCCGTTCGAGCAGCAGGATCTGCGGATCGCCGACTTCGCCGAGACCGAAGGCCGCGCGGTGGTGCTGGCCGCGAACAAGTGGGACCTCGAAGAGGACAAGACCGAAAAGCTGAAGGAACTCCGCGAAGCCTTCGAACGGCTCTTGCCCCAGCTCAGGGGCGCGCCGCTGGTCACGGTCTCGGCCAGGACCGGCAAGGGGCTCGACCGGCTGCACGCGGCGATCCTGAAGGCGCATGACGTCTGGAACCGCCGGGTGTCGACGGCGAAGCTGAACCAGTGGCTCGCCGCCATGACCGAGGCGCATCCGCCCCCCGCACCGGGCGGGCGGCGGATCAAGCTGCGCTACATGACCCAGGTAAAGACGCGGCCGCCGGCCTTCGTCGTGATGTGCAACCATGCCGACAAGTTGCCGGAAAGCTATTCACGGTATCTTGTCAATGGCTTGCGCGCCGACTTTGACATGCCCGGCACCCCGGTCCGGCTGACCTTCCGCGATCAGGGCGACAAGAATCCCTACAAGGACCGGAAGTTCCACACGCCGTCCCGGCTGCGAAAGCATGTCGGCAATCCGGTGAAGAAATAGGCGGAAGCCCGCCCGAGGCGGGCTGCCTCCGGCGGGGATATTTCCGGCAAGATGAAGTCAGACGAGCTGGCCCTCGGCGGTCAGCCGCGTCTTGCCGCCGAGCCAGGGGTGGAGCGCCTGCGGCAGATCGACCGATCCGTCCGCCTGCTGACCGTTCTCGAGGACCGCGATCAGGCAGCGCCCGACGGCGAGGCCGGAGCCGTTCAGCGTGTGTACGAAATCGGGCTTTCCCCCGGCGGCGCGGTAGCGGGCGTTCATCCGCCGCGCCTGGAAGTCGCCGCAGACCGAGACCGAGCTGATCTCCCGGTAGGTGTTCTGGCCGGGCAGCCAGACCTCGAGATCATGGGTCTTCCGCGCCCCGAAGCCCATGTCGCCGGTGCAAAGGACGACGGTGCGGTAGGGCAGGCCCAGACGTTCGAGGACGGCCTCCGCGCAGCGGGTCATGCGTTCGTGCTCGGCGAGCGAGGTTTCGGGCGTGGTGACCGACACCATCTCGACCTTCTCGAACTGGTGCTGGCGGAGCATGCCGGCAGTGTCCTTGCCGGCACTTCCGGCCTCGGAGCGGAAGCACTGGGTATGGGCGGTCATGCGGATCGGGAGCTGCGCCGCGTCGAGGATGTCGCCCGCGACGGTGTTGGTCAGCGTCACCTCCGAGGTCGGGATCAGCCACCAGCCGTTCGTGGTGCGATAGCTGTCCTCGGCGAATTTCGGCAGCTGGTTGGTGCCGTACATCGCCTCATCCTTCACGAGGACCGGGGTCATCGTCTCGGTCAGCCCGTGTTCGGTCGTGTGCAGATCCAGCATGAACTGCGCCAGCGCCCGGTGGATGCGGGCGATGGCACCGCGCAAAAGGACGAAGCGGGCGCCGGAGAGCTTCGCGGCGGTCTCGAAATCCATCCCCGGCTTCACCCCGGCGATCTCGTAATGCTCGACCGGCTTGAAGTCGAAGCTGCGGGGCGTGCCCCAGCGGCGGATCTCGACGTTGTCCGTCTCGTCCGCGCCGTCCGGCACGTCGGCGAGGGGCAGGTTCGGGATTCCCATGAGGATGTCGCGCAGGCGCGCATCCTCTTCCGCGGCTTCCTCGTTCAGCTTCGCGACCTCGGCCTTCTTCTCGGCCACGAGGGCGCGGAGGCGTTCGAATTCCGCCTCGTCGCCCCTGGCCTTCGCCGCGCCCACCTCTTTCGAGGCGGCGTTCTGGGCGGCCTGCGCGGTCTCGGCGGCGAGGATCCTTGCGCGGCGGGCTTCGTCGATGGCGAGGATCTCGGACGACATTCCCGACAATCCGCGGCGCAGCAGCGCTGCGTCGAACTGGGCGGGGTTGTCTCGGATCGCGCGGATATCGTGCATGGTAATTCCTCGGGCCTTCGGATGGGGGAGATATGCCCGATCGTATCGGCAAGGTGAACCACGAAAACGCGCGTCGGCTGGCGTCACCTGTGCTAGGATCGGGGATCGGCCCGACCGGGTGCCTTGGATTCGCCTGCGGGCCATGACAAGGAGGGAGAGCCATGACCGCGATGAACGTCGTGAGGATGAAGGTGAAACCGGGTCAGGAGAAGGCGTATCTCGATGCCCAGAACGACAGCGACCGGTCCCAGTACCAGGGCATGCGAAGCGTGCGCGTGGTGAAGACCGGCGAGCGCGAATACATCATCGTCGGCGAATGGGACAGCATGGACGCGCTTGTCGCCGCCCGACCGGCGATGATCGCGACGCTCGATCGGATACGCGGCATGCTCGAAGACATGGGGGGCGACCTCGGCGTGACCGATCCGCGTTCGGGTGAAGTCGTCCTGAGCTTCTGAGCAACGCGCGCCCGGTGGTGAACCCGATACCGCCTGGTCGGGCACCGGTGGTGCGCACAGGTGACAGTCGCGCCTCGCCTTGCAAAGCCCCGGCGCCGACTATAGGTTCCCCGCGACAACGGGCGGCGAGCGCCCCTCGGACCCAGAAGGACGCAAACCATGTTCATCACTCCCGCCTATGCACAGGCCGCGGGCGCCGGCGGAATCGGTGCCCTTGGACAGTTCCTGCCGCTGATCCTGATCTTCGCGATCATGTATTTCCTCCTGATCCGCCCGCAGCAGAAGAAGCTGAAGGAACACAAGTCGATGGTCGAGGCGCTGCGCCGGGGCGATCAGGTGATCACGCAAGGCGGCATCATCGGCAAGGTTTCCAAGGTCAAGGAAGACGGCGAGCTCGAGGTCGAGATCGCCGAGGGCGTGAAGGTGCGCGTCGTGCGCTCCACCATCTCGACGGTCCTGTCGAAGACCGAGCCGGCGGCCGCTTCCAAGTAATCCCGACCGCCCCGTCATCCTGGCCGGTCCGGCCGAACCCCGAGCGCTGAGACATGCTGAACATCCCCCTCTGGAAACGGATCATCATCTGGGGGCTTTGTGCCCTCGGCCTGCTGACGGCGCTTCCGAACGTCTTCTACTCCCGCGCCGAACGGCATAACGACGCCGTCGTCGCCGCCGAGAAGGCCGGGTTCGAGACGCCGGACCAGGCGGCGGCCCGGGCGCTCTGGCCGTCCTTCCTGCCGTCGAACGTGGTCAACCTCGGTCTCGACCTTCGCGGCGGCGCGCATCTTCTGGCGGAGGTGCGGGTGGCGGACGTCTACAAGGCGCGGATGGACGGGCTCTGGCCCGAGATGCGCCGCGCCCTCGCGGACGCGCGGGGCGAGCTTGGCGGGATCCGCCGGGCACCGTCCGACCCGTCGGAACTGCGCATCCAGATCGAGAAGCCGGAGGCGATGGCCAAGGCGGTAGAGATCGCGCGCGGGCTCGCCAGCCCGGTCGTGACGCTGACCGGCGTGGGGCAGAGCGATCTTGAGGTGACGGCGGAGGGCAACCAGCTGATCGTCCGCCTGAGCGAGGCCGAGCGTGCCGCGACCGACGACCGGACGATGCAGCAATCGCTGGAGATCATCCGCCGCCGCGTCGACGAGGTCGGCACCCGCGAACCGACGATCCAGCGCCAGGGCACGAACCGCATCCTGATCCAGGTGCCGGGCATCGGCTCGGCGACGGAGCTGAAGGAACTGATCGGCACCACCGCGCAGCTCACCTTCCACCCGGTCGTCGGGCGCACCACCGACGGCAACGCCATCGCCAAGCCTGGAACGATCATCCTGCCGTCGATCGACGAGAAGGACGTCTATTACGAGCTTGAGGACGTGCCGGTCGTGACCGGCGAGGATCTCGTCGATGCGCGGCCCGATTTCGACCAGAACGGCCGCCCGGCGGTGCATTTCCGCTTCAACCCGTCCGGCGCGCGCAAGTTCGGCGACTATACCGGCGCCAATGTCGGCCAGCTCTTCGCCATCGTCCTTGATAACGAGGTGATCTCGGCGCCGCGCATCAACCAGCATATCCCCGGCGGTTCGGGCATCATCACCGGCAATTTCACGGTCGAGTCGTCGACCAACCTCGCGGTGCTCCTCAGGGCCGGGGCGCTGCCGGCGAAGATGGACTTCCTCGAGGAACGCACTATCGGGCCGGAGCTTGGCCAGGACAGCATCGACGCCGGGCGCATCGCCGCTGTCGTCGGCCTTGTCGCCGTGGTCGCCTTCATGATCGCGAGCTACGGGCTCTTCGGCGTCTTCGCGAGCGCGGCACTCGGCATCAACATCGCGATGATCTTCGGCATCCTCTCGACCATCGGCGCGACGCTGACGCTGCCCGGCATCGCCGGGATCGTCCTGACGATCGGCATGGCGGTCGATGCGAACGTGCTGGTCTTCGAACGGATCCGCGAGGAGATGCGGACCGCGAAAGGCCCCGCGCGCGCCATCGAGCTTGGCTACGAAAAGGCCATGTCGGCGATTGTCGACGCCAACATCACCACCTTCATCACTGCCGCCATCCTCTTCTTCCTCGGCTCCGGCCCGGTGAAGGGCTTCGCGGTCACGCTCGTCGTCGGCCTCGTCACCTCGGTCTTCACCGCGATCTGGGTGACGCGTATCTTCGTCGTCGCCTGGTTCGACCGGAAACGGCCGAAGTCGATCACGGTTTAAGGGGAGAGGTTCATGGCATACCGTCTCAAGCTCGTCCCGGAAAAGACGAACATCGATTTCTTCCGCTGGGCCCCGGTCACTTTCGGCGGTTCGGTGGCGCTCGTCGTCGCGGCCATCGTCCTGACCCTGGTGATGGGCCTCAACTTCGGCATCGACTTCAAGGGCGGCACGACGATCCGCACCGAATCGACGCAAGCCGTCGATGTCGGCAGCTACCGGCAGGCGGTCCAGCCGCTCAACCTCGGCGACGTGTCGATCACCGAGGTCTACGATCCCACCTTCCGCGAGGACCAGCATGTCGCGATGCTGCGGATCCAGGCGCAGGAGGGCGCGGAGGCGATCACGCCCGAGATCATCGCCAGCGTCGAGGCGGCGCTGAAGGG
Organism: Defluviimonas sp. SAOS-178_SWC; assembly: GCF_039830135.1. Classification (NCBI taxonomy): domain Bacteria; kingdom Pseudomonadati; phylum Pseudomonadota; class Alphaproteobacteria; order Rhodobacterales; family Paracoccaceae; genus Albidovulum; species Defluviimonas sp. SAOS-178_SWC. The sequence goes on from NZ_CP156081.1 coordinate 1,570,555, forward strand.
CGTCGATCCCTCGATCACCTTCCCGTCCGTGGAATCGGTCGGGCCGAAGGTGTCGGGCGAGTTGATCAAGACGGCGGTTCTGTCGGTCCTCGCCGGCGTGGCGGCGATCTGCGTCTATATCTGGCTGCGCTTCGAATGGCAGTTCTCGGTCGGCGCGGTCGTGGCGCTTGTCCATGACATTGCCTTGACGATCGGGATCTTCTCGCTCTTCCAGATCAAGTTCGACCTGACGATCATCGCGGCACTGCTGACGATCCTCGGTTACTCGATCAACGACACCGTCGTGGTCTTCGACCGGCTCAGGGAGAACCTGATCAAGTACAAGACGACGCCCTTGCGGGATCTCTGCAACCTCTCGGTCAACGAAACGCTGAGCCGGACGGTGATGACCTCGGGCACCACGCTGGTCGCGCTCATCGCCCTTCTGATCTTCGGCGGCGACGTGATCCGGGGCTTCGTCTTCGCGATGACCTGGGGGGTGATCGTCGGCACCTATTCCTCGGTCTATGTCGCCAAGAACGTCGTCCTCTTCCTCGGCGTCAAGCGCGACTGGGGCAAGAAGGACGACAGCGCGGCGGGCACCCAGTTCGCCACCGGCAAATAGGCCGGGGCGCCGATGATCCGGCTGACCGAAGTCACCTTCGACAGCGCCCGGCCCATCGACGGCTACGGGCCCGGTTTCTTCCGCATCGGCGGCGAGGTGATCCACGGGGCGGTCCTCGTGACGGCATCGTCCGCGAAAGGTTGGGCCGGCTACGGGGATGCCGCGCCGCTTCTCGCCCTCGCGGGCGAGATCGACGTGCTTCTCCTCGGCACCGGCAAGACCATCGCCCATCCCCCGGCGGCGCTCCGCGAGGCGCTCGAGGCGGCCGGGATCGGGGTCGAGCCGATGGCGAGCGACGCGGCGGCGCGCACCTACAACGTGCTTCTGTCCGAGGGGCGGCGGATCGCCGCGGCGCTTCTGCCGGTGGAATAGCCGCTTTGCCTCGCGTCCCTGATCGGCTAACCCCGTGGCCATGATACTCGGCGTCCACGACCTTGCCGTCAGCCGTGGCGGCATCGCGATACTCGACCGCGTGAGCTTCGTCCTCGACGCGGGCGAGGCGCTGATCCTGCGCGGTCCGAACGGCATCGGCAAGACCACGCTCCTGCGCGCCATCGCCGGGCTCCAGCCCGCCCTTGCCGGACGCATCGACCTGCCGCAAGAGGGCGTGGCCTATGCCGGCCATGCCGACGGGCTGAAAGCGACACTGAGCGTGACCGAGAACCTCCATTTCTGGGCCCGCATCTACGGGCAGGCCGACATTGCCCCCGCCCTCGCCGCGATGGAACTCGAGGCGCTCGCGGACCGTCCGGCGCAGAACCTCTCGGCCGGACAAAAGCGCCGGCTCGGCCTCGCCCGGCTCCTCGTCACCGGGCGCCGGCTCTGGCTTCTCGACGAGCCCACCGTCTCGCTCGATGCCGCCTCCGTCGGCCTCTTCGCCGCTGCGGTCCGGCGCCACCTCGCGGCCGGCGGCGCGGCCCTGATGGCAACCCATATCGACCTCGGTCTCGACGAGGCGCGGATTCTCGACCTCGCGCCCTGTCGCGCGAAACCGCCCGCGCCGGGGCAGGGCGGCGCCTTCGACGATCATTTCGAGGGGGCGTTGGGATGACGGCTCCCTCGTTCATCTTGCCGGAAATACCTCGGGGTCCGGGGCAGCGCCCCGGGGCTCGCCGCGCAGGAGGCCGCCCGCCATGCTAGCGCTCCTGCTCCGCGATCTCCGGCTCGCGACCCGCGCCGGCGGCGGTTTCGGCCTCAGCCTTGCCTTCTTCCTCATCGTCACCGTGCTCGTCCCCTTCGGCGTCGGGCCCGAGGGCGGCATCCTCGCCCGCATCGCCCCCGGCATCCTCTGGGTCGGCGCGCTTCTCGCCTGCCTCCTCTCGCTCGACCGCATCTTCGCGCTCGACCGCGAGGATGGCTCGCTCGACCTTCTCGCCACCGCGCCGATCCCGCTCGAAGGCGTGGTCGCGGTGAAGGCGCTCGCCCACTGGCTGACGACCGGCCTGCCGTTGACCCTCGCGGCACCAGTTCTCGGCGTGCTTCTCAATCTGCCCGCGACCGGCTTCGCCTGGCTCACCCTCTCGCTCCTGCTCGGCACGCCCGCGCTCTCGGTCATCGGCACCTTTGGGGCGGCGCTGACGGTCGGGCTGAAGCGCGGCGGGCTCTTGCTCTCGCTGCTCGTCCTGCCGCTCTACATCCCGACACTGATCTTCGGGGCCGAGGCGGCGCGGCGCGGCAGCGAGGGGCTCGCCACCGCGACCCCGCTTCTCATGCTCGCCGGGATCACCGCCGGTGCCGTCGCCATCCTGCCTTTCGCCTCGGCTGCGGCAATCCGCGTCAATCTGCGCTAGGGCGCGCCGTGTTATGTGTATTGAGCCCCTGCGCCCGAGTGTTTAGCAAGGCCACCATGTCGATCTGGGAATACGCCAACCCGAAGAAGTTCATGCAGACCTCGTCCCGGGCCTTGCCCTGGGTGACGGGGCTTGCCGTCGTGACGCTGCTCGTCGGCCTTGTCTGGGGCTTTTTCTTCACGCCCGACGACTTCCGCCAGGGCTCGACGGTCAAGATCATCTATATCCATGTCCCGTCGGCGATGATGGCGATCAACGCCTGGGCGATGATGCTCGTGACCTCGCTCATCTGGCTCATCCGCCGCCACCACGTCTCGGTGCTGGCGGCGAAGGCCGCCGCGCCCATCGGCATGACGATGACGCTCATCGCGCTTTTCACCGGGGCGATCTGGGGTCAGCCGATGTGGGGGACCTGGTGGGCCTGGGATCCGCGGCTGACCTCGTTCCTGATCCTCTTCCTCTTCTACCTCGGCTATATCGCGCTCTGGGAGGCGGTAGACGATCCCGACACGGCGGCCGACCTGACCTCGGTCCTCTGCCTCGTGGGTTCGGTCTTTGCGCTTCTCAGCCGCTATGCGGTCCTCTTCTGGAATCAGGGCCTGCACCAGGGCGCATCGCTCTCCCTCGACAAGGAGGAGCATGTGGCGGACGTCTTTGCCTGGCCGCTCTGGATCACGATGGCGGGGTTCGTGCTCCTGTTCGTCACGCTGGTCCTCCTGCGGACGCGGACCGAAATCCGCTCGCGCCGCCTGCGGGCGCTCGAAGCGCGCGAAAGGATGGCGTGATGGTGGAACTCGGGAAATATGCCGGCACCGTTCTGGGCGCCTACGGCGTGACGCTGGTCCTGCTTCTGGGCCTCGTGTGGATGACGCTCCGGCAAGGCGCCAAGATGCGCGACCGGCTCGAGGAGCAGGAAAGGCGGATGGGGCGGAATGGCTAAGATCTCTCCGATGATGATCCTGCCGCCGGCAATCTTCGCCGGCCTTGCGCTGATGTTCGTGTTGGGCATGAACCGCGAGGACCCCGACGCGCTGCCTTCGGCCTTCGCGGGCAAGCAGGCGCCGCCGGTCGTCGTGACGCCGCTCGGCGATCTGGAGACCTTTTCCGACGCCGACCTCCGCGACGGCAAGGTCAAGCTCGTGAACTTCTGGGCAAGCTGGTGCGCGCCGTGCCGGGCCGAGCATCCGAACCTCGAAAAGCTGCAAGCCGAGGGCGTGACGATCCTGGGCGTCAATTACAAGGACAAGCCCGAGGCGGCGCTGGGGTTCCTGGCGGAACTGGGCAACCCCTATGCCGCCATCGGCGCCGACGTGAGCGGCCGGATGGGGATCGACTGGGGGCTTTACGGCGTACCGGAGACCTTCGTCATCGACGGCGATGGCAACGTTGTCCTTCGCTTCCCCGGCCCGATCACCGAGCGCGTTCTCGACAGCGACATACGTCCGGCGATGAAGGCGGCCGCCACGGAGTAGCTGCTCTCCGTGACGGCCAGGTCGTCAACGCAATTGCGAAGCGACGATCAGGATGAGAAGACCCGCGGCCTCCACCAGCGGCATGGTCGGGGCGAAATGCAGGTTTGAAACGATCTTTCTCATGCGCCGTTGATAGCCGGTGCGCGGTGGGCGAAAAAGCAGGCAAATCCGGCATTTCACAAATCGCCCGTAAAATATGGTGATTTTTGAATGCCTTGATATCGCCCTGATCGCCGGAGGCGCGACAAGGCGGGAAAATCGCCGGGATCATTTCCGAGCCCGGATCAATGGTGCCGGACCACAACTCGTGCGAGAAGAATCGCGGCTCCCCGGCCGGCAATCGACTTCCAACCCCTACGCGTGCCGGGAAGGCGTGGAGGAGTCGGGCGCGGCCGGGTCTGACCGCCCCGGCGAAGGCGTTTTCCCGGAAAGCCAAAGAAAAACCCCGCCCGAAGGCGGGGTTCTTGTCGTTACGCCATTTGGCCGATCAGGCGCGGGCGAGGTTTCTCAGCACGTAGTGCAGCACGCCGCCATGTTCGACGTACTCGACCTCGATCTCGGTATCGATCCGGCACTTGATTTCGATGGTTTTCTCGCTGCCGTCGGCAAACTTGATCGTGCAAGGCACGAGGCTGAGCGGCTTCAGATCGCCCTCGAGCCCGTGGATGGAGATCACCTCGTCGCCCGTCAGGCCCAGTGTCTTGCGGCTGTCGCCGCCCGTGAACTCGAACGGGATCACGCCCATGCCGACGAGGTTGGAGCGGTGGATGCGCTCGAACGACTCGGCGATCACGGCCTTGACGCCGAGAAGGTTGGTGCCCTTCGCCGCCCAGTCGCGCGAGGACCCCGCGCCGTATTCGATGCCGCCGATCACGATCAGCGGCACACCCGCCTCCTGATAGGCCATCGAGGCGTCGTAGATCGAGGTCTGGCTTCCGTCCGGGCCCTTGGTGTAGCCGCCTTCGACGCCGTCCAGCATCTCGTTCTTGATACGGATGTTGGCGAAGGTGCCACGCATCATGACCTCGTGGTTGCCCCGGCGCGAGCCGTAGGAGTTGAAGTCCTTCGGCGCGACCTGCCGCTCGGTCAGGTACTTGCCGGCGGGGGTCGTCGGCTTGAAGGACCCGGCCGGAGAGATGTGGTCGGTGGTGATCATGTCGCCGAGAAGGGCGAGGATGCGGGCGCCGTCGATATTCCGGATCGCGCCCTTCTCCTTGCCCATGCCCCGGAAGTAGGGCGGGTTCTGGATATAGGTCGAGGTCGCCGGCCAGTCGTAGGTTTCCGACTCCGTCACCTTCACGCCCTGCCACTTCGCGTCGCCCTTGAAGACGTCGGCGTATTTCTTGAGGAACGCCTCGCGGGTGACGACCTCGTGGATCAGTTCGGCGATCTCGTTGTTCGAGGGCCAGATGTCCTTTAGATAGACCGGCTTGCCGTCCTTCGAGGTGCCCAGAGGTTCGCTCGTCAGGTCGATGTTCATGTCGCCCGCGATGGCATAGGCGACGACGAGCGGCGGGGAGGCGAGGTAGTTCGCCCGGACGTCCGGGCTGATGCGCCCCTCGAAGTTGCGGTTGCCCGAAAGGACCGAGACCGCGACGAGGTCATTCTCGTTGATCGCCTTCGAGATCTCGGGCTGCAGTGGCCCCGAGTTGCCGATGCAGGTGGTACAGCCGTAACCGACGAGGTTGAAGCCGAGCGCGTCGAGATCTTCCTGAAGCCCGGCGGCGTTCAGGTATTCCGACACGACCTGCGAACCGGGCGCGAGCGAGGTCTTCACCCAGGGCTTGCGGGTCAGGCCAAGCGCGCGCGCCTTGCGGGCCAGAAGCCCGGCGCCGATCAGCACGTAGGGGTTCGAGGTGTTGGTGCAGGAGGTGATCGAGGCGATCACGACCGAACCGTCGCGCAGCTTGTAGCCTTCGCCCTCCACCGCGGCGGACTTTCGGACGTCGTGGGGTGCGGTCATCGTGTCGCCCTCGGACGCCATGTCCTTGGCCGCTTCCGTCGTGTCGACGCCGCGGAACTCGCTCACCACCTTGTAGAAGCTCTTGGCCGACATGTTGAGCGGCGTGTAGTCCTGCGGGCGCTTCGGACCAGAGATGGCCGGGACGATCTCGGCCATGTCGAGGTGCAGGGTCGAGGTGTAGACCGGGTCGTAATCCGCGCCGCGCCAGAAGCCGTTTTCCTTGGCATAGGCCTCGACCAGCGCGATGCGGTCCTCGTCCCGGCCGGTCTGGCGCAGGTAGCGCAGCGTCTCGGCGTCGATCGGGAAGAAGCCGCAGGTCGCGCCGTATTCGGGCGCCATGTTGGCGATGGTCGCCCGGTCGGCGAGCGGCAGGTGATCAAGGCCCGGCCCGTAGAATTCGACGAACTTGCCGACAACGCCGTGCTTGCGGAGCATCTGGACGACCTTCAGGACGAGGTCGGTCGCGGTCGTGCCCTCGACCATCTTGCCGGTCAGCTTGAAGCCCACGACTTCCGGAATCAGCATCGAGACCGGCTGGCCGAGCATCGCCGCCTCGGCCTCGATCCCGCCGACGCCCCAGCCGAGAACGGCCAGGCCGTTGACCATCGTGGTGTGGCTGTCGGTGCCGACGAGGGTGTCGGGATAGGCGACTTCGTTGCCGTCCTGGTCAGTGTCGGTCCAGACCGTCTGGGCGAGGTATTCGAGGTTGACCTGGTGGCAGATGCCGGTGCCGGGCGGCACGACGCGGAAATTCTCGAACGCGTTCTGACCCCATTTGAGGAAGACGTAGCGCTCCATGTTGCGCTCGTATTCGCGGTCCACGTTGGCCTGGAAGGCGCGGGGGTTGCCGAATTCGTCGATCATCACCGAATGGTCGATGACGAGATCGACGGGGTTCAGCGGGTTGATCTTCTGCGCGTCGCCGCCAAGCGCCTTGATCCCGTCGCGCATCGCGGCAAGGTCGACGACCGCCGGAACGCCGGTGAAGTCCTGCATCAGCACGCGGGCCGGGCGGTAGGCGATCTCGCGCGGGTTCTGGCCGCCCTGCTTGCCCCAGTCGGAAAACGCCTTGATGTCGTCGACCGAAACCGTGCGCCCGCCATCCTCGAAGCGGAGCATGTTTTCAAGGACGACCTTGAGCGCGGCGGGGAGTTTCGAAAACTCGCCGAGGCCGGCCTTTTCGGCGGCCGGGATCGAGTAATAGGCGACGGACTTGCCGCCGGCGGAAAGGGTCTTGCGCGTCTTGGCGGTGTCCTGTCCGGTGACGATGGGCATCGGGATCTCCCTTCGGGCTGAGGCTGGGCTCTGTCTTGCACGGGTAATGCCGCAAGGGCAGGGGGCGTTCAAGTGAATTGCGGGCGTTGTATACCATTGTGCACAATATGCCGCAAGGGGCTCCCGCTCACCTTGCGGAGACTCGCAAAACCTTGATTGGCCAATCGCGATCCGGTTCACTAGGAATGGGAAGACGAGGGGATACAGGACACAAGAGATGCGCCGGATGATCAGCGCCGCGCTGGGCCTTTGGTTCAGCCTGGCTGGAATTGGATTTGCACAATCGGGCGCCGGCAACCCGGTCGTGGTGGAGCTTTACACCTCGCAGGGCTGTTCGTCCTGTCCGCCGGCGGACAGGATCCTGAGCGGGCTCGCGCAGCGCGACGACGTGATCGCGCTGTCGCTGCATGTGGACTACTGGGATTACATCGGCTGGAAGGACAGCTTCGCCGATCCCAAATACACCAAGCGCCAGCGTGCCTATGCCCGCTACGCGGGCGCGCGGACGATCTATACGCCGCAGATGATCGTCGGCGGCATGGATCACCTCGTCGGGGTCCGCCCGGCCGAGGTCGATGCGATGATCCGCCGCTTCGCCGCAAAGCCCGCGAAGGTGATGCTGACCCTTGGCCGGACCGGCGGCACGGTGCGGGTCCGCGCCCGGGCCGGCGCGCCGCTGCCGCGCGGGTCTGTCGTGCAGGTCGTGCGCTACAAGCCCCTTGAGACCGTCGCGATCCGGCGCGGCGAGAATGCCGGAAAGACATTCGATTACGCCAATATCGTCACCGATTGGCGGCAGGTGGGTGACTGGGACGGAACCGCGGATCTGTCGCTCGATCTCGATGCCCCGGGCGGCGATCCGGTCGTGGTCATCGTCCAGGAACCGGGGCCGGGTCCGATTCTTGCCGCCGCGGCCCTTCGCTGACGCGCTACCGCAACGTCCCGGTTGGCCGCCGGTTGACTTCGTCTTTTGTCGATCCCTAGCTCTCCCCATGCGGAAGGAGGGCGTGACGATGGACAGGCGCGAAGTGGACGTGACCGGATTGGCGGCGATCCTTGAGATCCAGAGGCGGGCCTTCGCCAAAGACGGCATTCCCGACCTCGCGGTCCGACGGGCACGCCTTGAACGGCTCAAGGCGGCGATCCGGGCGCACAAGGGCGATTTCGTCCGCGCCGCCGCCGCCGATTTCGGCCGGCGCCCGGCGGAGGAGACGATCATCCTCGACCTCGGTCCCGTGGTGCAGGCGATCAACCACATGCGCCGCCATCTCGGCCGCTGGATGCGGCCCGAGCGGCGACCGGTACCTTTCACGCTCTGGCCGGGCCGGGCCCGGGTGATGCGCCAGCCGAAGGCCGTGGTGGGGATCATGGCGCCGTGGAACCATCCGTTCGGCCTTTCGTTCCTGCCGCTGGCGACGGCGCTCGCGGCCGGGAACCGGGCGATGCTGAAGCTCTCCGAACAGGCGCCCGAATCGGCCCGGGCGATGGGCGCGATGCTGGCCGAGTGCTTCGCGCCCGAAGAGGTCGCGGTGGTGACGGGCGGGGCGGAGGTCGGGGCTGCCTTCGCGGGACTGCCCTTCGATCATCTCGTCTTTACCGGATCGACCGAGGTTGGCCGCAAGGTGATGCGCGCGGCGGCGGAGAGCCTCGTGCCAGTGACGCTGGAGCTGGGCGGCAAGTCGCCGGTGATCCTCGGCCGCGACGCGGATTTCGGGAAGGCCGCGCGCGACATCGCCTTCGGCAAGATCGCCAATGCCGGCCAGACCTGCATCGCGCCCGACTACGTGCTGGTGCACGAGGCCGATGCGGACGGGTTCCTGGCCCGGCTGACCGCCGCGATGAACCGCACCTTGGCGGGCGGGCAGGGGATGACAACGATCGTCAGCGACCGCCATGCCGGGCGGCTGCGGGCGCTTGTCGCGGAGGCCGAGGCGAGTGGCGCCAAGGTTGCGTGGATCGGCGGCGGGGGCGAGGGACGGCAGGTTGCGCCCGCGCTGATCACCGGTGCGGCTGCCTTGACCGCCGTGATGCGAGAGGAGATTTTCGGCCCGCTCCTGCCAATCCTCCGGTACCGCGACCTTGTGGAGGCGATCGCCCATGTCCGCGCTGGGCCGCGCCCGCTGGCACTTTACTACTACGGCGGGAAGGAAGGACGGGATACGGTTCTCGCCGGTACGATCAGCGGCAATGTGACGGTGAACGGCGTGATGACCCATTATGCCGTCGAGAGCCTGCCCTTCGGCGGGATCGGCGCGAGCGGCATGGGCGCCTATCATGGCCGGGAGGGGTTCGAGGCGATGAGCCATGCACGGGGTGTCTTTGACGAACCCCTGCGGAGCCTGATCCCGCTCGGCCGCCCCGGCGGTCCCTTCGTGAAGCTCCTTGCGCGCTACATGATGCGGTGAGGGGGGACCCCCGCCCGAAGCAGCCCGGGTCTTTCGGGGGGCGGCTCACTTCCAGCGGCGGTGGATCCAGAACCACTGGCCCATGTGCCGGCGCGTCAGCCGTTCGAGGCTGTCGTTGATCGCCTGGGTCATGACTTCGGGGTCGCCATGCGGGATCGGCGCTTCGGCGACGATCTCGAAACTCAGGCCATCGGGCTGACGGACCCCGTAGATCGGGATCACGTCGGCGCCGTATTTGAGCGCGAGGTCGGCGGCGGAGGTCGCGGTCAGCGCGGTCTGGCCGAAGAAGGATAACGCCACGCCGTGGCGCATGTGCTGGTCCATCAGGAGCCCGAGCATCCCGCCGGATTTCAGGAATCGCACCATTTCCCCCATGCCCTTCTTGCCGCGCGGGAAAAGCGGTGTGCCGATCTGCGAGATCGCGTCGACGTAATGGGCGTTGAAGAGCGGGTTCTTCATCGGCCGATAGAGACCACCGACCCGGTAGCCCCGCGCGATCAGGGCGGCGCGGGCGACGTCGTAATTGCCGAAATGGCCCGTGGCGAGGATCACCGGGCGGCCGTCGCGATGCGCCGCTTCCAGCGCCGCGGCGCCGGCGCCTTGAAGCGGCAGCTCGCGCACGCGGTCGACGAATTCGGCGCCGGAATAGAGCTCGATCATCGTGCGGCCGACATTGTCGGGCACGGCGCGGACGAGACGCTCGACCTCGGCTGGCGGAAGGTCGGGGCAGGCGAGCGCGAGGTTGTCGCGGATGCGGCGGCGCCAGCCGGCGAGGGGTGCGACGACGCGGGACACGATCCGGCCCGCCACGGGTACGCGTGTCCGGTAGGGCAGGGCGCGGGCGAGACCGATCACCGCGCGGGCGGCGGCGTTGGTCAGCCGGTCGCGGACGGAGACGGTCGGGGCGGTCGGTTTCTGCGCGGTCGGTGCCGTCATGGACGAGGTTCGCCTTACGCGCGGCTCCGGCATGGCCCGCGTTTCCGGGGGCCAGACATAGTGGCAGGGGCCGGGGATCACAAGCTTGGCGCGCGTCCGGGCGGTTTGCCCGACGGGCGGGGCCGCCTCGGGGGCCATCGAGGCCCCGCTCGGCGGCGCTGCCGCGGCCGGGCGGGACGCGCCCGCCTAGTCCTCGTCGTCCTCGGCCTCTCTCATGGTGATCTCGCCCGCGCTTTCCAGATCCCGGACCGCGACGATGATCGCGGTCATCGCGGCTTCGGCGTCCTTTTCCTTCACCTTCCCGCGTTCGGCCATCTCCTCGCGGAGCGAGGCCGCCATGCGCTGGGACACGTTGGCGAGGATGAATTCGGCGGCTGCGGCGTCGGTCTCTCCGGTCGCGCCGGCGAGCGCGGTGACGAGGGTGGCCTGGTCGACGCCCCGGATCATCTTGGAGATGTCGCGCCCTTGGATCCGGGCCGGGATGTCGGCAAAGGTGAAGATCGCGCGGCGGACCCGTGCGGCGAAACCTTCGTCGGTCTCGGTCAGCCCGGTCAGCACGTCGTCGCGTGTCGCGGCGGGCGAGACGTTCAGGATCGCGCCGATGCGTTCGTGGGGATCAGTCTCGAAGGCGCGGACCGGCTGCGCTTCGAGCTGCGTCACCAGTGAGAGACCGATCCGGCGCACCGTCTCGGGGTCGATGTTTCCGGTCTGGCTGACGGCATAGGCGATGCGGCGCGCGCGGTCGCCGGGGAGTTGGCCGAGGAGGTCGGCGGCGCGCGAGACGGCGAGCTTGGACAGCATCACCGCCCCCACCTCGACGCTTTCTTCGGTGAGAACCGGAAGCAGCTTTTCGGGATCGAGAGCCGCGATGCGGTCCCAGGGATCGGCCTTGGCGGAGGCGCCGGCAAGGCGGCGGAGGCGGCTGGCAGCGGTGGCCGAGATGTGCCCGTCGAGCATCTTCAGCGCCCCGTCGATGCCGCCCGGAAAGCTGAGGCCGACCGATTCGAGGCGCGCGATGAACTCCTCCACCACGGCGCGGAGCGTGGCGCGGTCGACGCTGCGCATGGCGCCGATCTGCTCGGTGAGGGCCGCCTGCATGTGGTCGGGCAGTCCTTTCAGCGGCACTCGCCGCCGTCCGTGAGCAGAAGCCGCACGATGATCGCGGCCTTCCTGCGTCCGTTCATGGCGGCCGCCGCAACAGGCGGGCGGCCGACCTTCTGCGGCGGCTGTTTCTGGGGCAGGGGCGTGAGCGCCGTCATTCGCGCGACCTCCGGGGCGGTGTCCGGAGGCAGGTTCTCAGAAAGCGGTTAAGGCGCTGCTAAGGCGCGCGCGCCGAGGGGTCAGCTTCCGACGGTCACGCAACTGCGCGTCGCGGCGTCCCAGCTTTGGCCTTCGGCACAGCTGATCTGGGCCTGCCGCTCGTGACTGCATCCCTGCGCGAGGGCGAGGGCTGGCGCGAGGCCGGCGGCGAGGGCGAGTGCGGCGAGAAGCGTCTTCATCTTCATGGCATCCTCCAACCTACTTCGGGGCAAGTGTGCCAGCCGGGGTGACCTTGCGGCAACCCTGTCGTCGGGCAAGCCCGCGCCACTCACGCAATCGTGTGCCGCTCCGGCCTCACCTGCCGAAGACGCGGGCGAAGATCGTGTCGACGTGCTTGGTATGATAGCCGAGGTCGAACTTCTCCTCGATCTCGGCGGGGGAGAGGGCCGCGGTGACCTCGGGATCGGCCAGAAGCTCGGTCTTGAAGTCGGCGCCTGTCTCCCAGACCTTCATGGCGTTGCGCTGCACGAGGCGGTAGGCGTCCTCGCGGCTGACGCCGGCCTGGGTCAGCGCCAGAAGGACCCGCTGCGACATCACGAGCCCTTTGAACTTGTTCATGTTCTTCAGCATGTTCTCGGGGTAGACGACGAGCTTTTCGATAACCCCGGCGAGCCGGTTCAGCGCGAAATCGAGCGTGATCGTCGCATCCGGCGCAATGCCGCGTTCGACGGAGGAATGTGATATGTCGCGCTCGTGCCAGAGCGCCACGTTCTCCATCGCGGGCACCACCGCCATGCGGACGAGGCGTGCGAGGCCGGTGAGGTTTTCCGTCAGCACCGGGTTGCGCTTGTGCGGCATCGCGGAGGAGCCCTTCTGGCCGGGGGAGAAGAACTCCTCCGCCTCCAGCACCTCGGTGCGCTGCATGTGGCGGATCTCGATCGCGACGTTCTCGATGCTGCTCGCGATGACGCCGAGCGTGGCGAAGAACATCGCGTGGCGGTCGCGCGGGATCACTTGCGTCGAAATCGGCTCGGGGCGCAGGCCGAGTTTCTCGCAGACATGCTCCTCGACCGCCGGGTCGATGTTCGCGAAAGTGCCGACGGCACCGGAAATCGCGCCCGTGGCCACTTCCCAGCGGGCCTTTTCAAGCCGGTTCTTGTTGCGGTCCATCTCAGCGTAGAAGCGGGCGAAGGTGAGGCCCATCGTCGTCGGCTCAGCGTGGATGCCGTGGCTGCGGCCGATGCGGACGGTGTCCTTGTGCTCATAGGCGCGCTTCTTCAGCGCGGCGAGCACCTTGTCCATGTCGGCCATCAGGATGTCGGCGGCGCGGACGAGCTGGACGTTCAACGTGGTGTCGAGCACGTCCGAGGAGGTCATGCCCTGATGGACGAAGCGCGCATCATCGGACCCGATATGTTCGGCCAGATGTGTCAGGAAGGCGATCACGTCGTGCTTGGTCACGGCCTCGATCTCGTCGATCCGGGCGACGTCGAACTCGACGTCCCTGGCCTTCCACACCGCCTCGGCATTCGCCTTCGGGATCACGCCGAGCGCCGCCTGCGCGTCGCAGGCATGGGCCTCGATCTCGTACCAGATGCGGAACTTGGTCTCGGGCGACCAGATGGCGACCATTTCGGGGCGGGAGTAGCGGGGGATCATCGGGCCGGGACCTTTCCGTTGTGACGGGGTGCGCGGGCCGTGTCCTAGACCGGGCCGCGTTCGGAGGCAAGAAGGCGGCGAGAGAATGCAGTGATCGGTTGGCGGGGCTCAGGGGAAATCCCGCGATGGGCCGGGCGCCGAGCGGTCGAGGCGGTCCGCGAAGATGCGCTCGGTCCGTTCCTGGCAGCGTCGGATCGCGGGGTCGGCGAGCATCTCGGCCATCATCCGTTCAAGCGCCGGCGCGTAGCGGAGGATCGTGCTGTCGGGAAGGTTGGCGTCTGCCCGGAGCGCATAATAATCATCGTCGTGGCGCGTGTTGGGTTCGCCCGCCGGCGCCGCGCCCCGGCCGCGCTGACGCCGGAGACGGTAGGCATCGGGGGTCTTGACCGCGTAGTGGTTGTACTGCGCCCAGTCGTGGGTGATGTCGGCGGCGGGCATGCGCCGGAGTTGCTGCCAGAGCGGGCGGCCCGGGTTGATGTCGAAAAGGCCGCCATCGCCGCGCATCGCCGTCAGCAGCTTTTTCGGCCCCCGGTAGCGGACCATCGAATGGTTGTGGATCGCGCCGTATTCGGCCGGATTGCGGGTCAGCGTCTTGATGTCGCCGTTGGTGCGGTTCCGCGTCGGCAGGCGGTGGAGGAACATGCCGGTGACCGGGCCGGGACGCCAATGCGCGATGCCGTCGCTGCCGAAGGTCGCGGCATTGAGTGCGATCATATCGGCCGCGTCCGGTGCGGCGGCAACCAGCGCGTTGACGCTATGATCGCCGATATGGACGTTCAGGAACTCATCGGCGTCGAGCATCATGAGCCAGTCGGCGCCGTCGATATCGTGATTGGCACGCAGGCGCGCGTAGCCCTGATGCTGGGGGATCGTGCCCGGCGCGACCCTGTGGTGAAGATAGGTCACATAGCCCGCGGCCTGCATCGCCGCGAGAAGCCGGCCGGAGCCGTCATCGCAGTTGTTCGCCGCGATGAAGATCCGGTCGAAGCCGAGAACCAGATGGTGGGCGACGAATTCCAGAAGGAACGGGCCTTCGTTCCGGATGCAGCTGATCAGATGGGTTTTCGCGCGGGGCGTTGTCACGGGCGCTCTCGGTAGCGGGGCAGGGCCGGAATGGCACTATCGGGGGGCGGGACAGCTTTTGCAATCGGCGAGGGCCGGATTGCCGGGCCGGGTGCGGGCGCATAGATTGACCGGCAAGGAAAAGGCGGGCGGAACGGGACGACGCGCGTGCAACTGAGCGATTTCGAGGGGCGCTGGGCGCTGTCGCGGCGGATCGAGGATCGGCTGACCGGCAGCGAGGCGCGTTTTACGGGGGAAGCCGTCCTGCGTCCGGTGCCGGAGGGATTGGCCTACCGCGAAGAGGGGCTCTTGCAGCTTGCCGGCGGGCCGGCCCTGACGGCGGTGCGCGACTATCTCTGGCGCGAGGCCGGGGGCCGGATTGTCGTGGAGCATGGCGACGGAAGGCCGTTTCATGACTTCGACCCCGCCGAGCCGGCCGCGCGGCACTGGTGCGACCCGGACGACTACCGGGTGCGCTACGATTTCGCCCTCTGGCCGGTCTGGCGGGCGGAATGGGTCGTGAAGGGTCCCCGCAAGGACTACACGATGTGGAGCGATTACAGCCCCGCCGCCTGAACCAGCCGGGTTTCGACACGGGCACCTTTCTCAAGCGTCCGGTGCACGGGGCATTTGTCGGCGATTTCGAGAAGGCGCGCGCGCTGGTCCGCGTCAAGCCCGCCTTCGAGCGTGATCTCGCGCCGGAAAAGGTCGATCCGGTTCCCGCCGGCTTCGGCGTCCTGCGCATGGACCTTGTCGTGGCTGACATCGACGCGGACATGGGTCAGCGGCCAGCCTTTCCGCCGGGCATACATGCGGATCGTCATCGACGTGCAGGCGCCGAGGCCGGCGGCGAGGAAGCCATAGGGCGACATGCCGCGATTGGTGCCGCCATAGGTCTCCGGCTCGTCCGACAGCGCGTGGTGGAGGGGGCCTGACTGGACGTTCTGGAGAAAGCCCTCCGGGTCGGCCTCGGACACGCGCACGATGCCTTCCGGCGCGCCGGGCGATGGCGCGGGGGGCTTGAGGTCCAGATAGCGCGCGGACCAAGCGGCGATGACCTCGGCGGCATAATCGGCGTCGGCGGGCCGTGTGATCAGGTGGTCGGCATCGTCGAGGGTGACGAAACTCTTGGGATGTTTCGCGGCCCTGAAGATCTCGGTGGCGTTCTCGATCCCGACAATGTTGTCACGGGGCGCGTGCATGACGAGAAGCGCGAGTTTGAGGCTGGCGATGGCCGGGGCAAGGTTTTCGGCCGCCACGTCCCGCACAAGCGCGCGGCCGATACGGACCGGGCGGCCGCCGAGATCGACCTCGGTCGCGCCCTCGGCCGCGATCCGGTCGAGGGCGCCGGCGAAGTTCCGGGTGACATGGCCGGGATCGAAGGGCGCACCGATGGTGACGACGGCGCGAACCGATGCGATCCCCGCGGCCGCCTTCAAGACCGCCGCCCCGCCCAGCGAATGGCCGATGAGGAGCGTGGGGGGCAACTTCTGACCCTCAAGCCATTTGGCGGCGGCAATCAGGTCATCGACATTGGAAAGAAAGCCGGTTTCGGCGAAATCGCCCTCGCTCTGGCCGAGCCCGGTGAAATCGAAGCGCAGCACCGCGAAGCCCATCGCCGCCAGACGCGCGGCGATGCGGCGGGCCGCCACGATGTCCTTGCCGCAAGTGAAGCAATGGGCAAAGAGCGCGGTCGCCAGGTGCGGGCCCTCGGGCAGGTCGAGCCGGGCCGACAATTCGGCGCCGGAATGGCCCGGAAAGGTGATGCGTTCGGTGGCCATTGCGGTCCTCCTCGGCGGTGGCGGCGTGGCTTGAACCCTCGATCTGGGTTCGCCTCGCCACGGGGGCAACGAAGGTTACGCCCGCGTCACGCGATGGTGAGCGCGGGCGCCACGCTTCGGCATCGCGGGGGCCCGCCCGCCCTAGCGGCCCATCAGGGCGGCGTCGAACGGATAGGTCGTGAGGTTCTCGTAGCCCGTCTCGGTGATCAGGACCTGATCCTCGAGCTTGATCGAGAAATCGCCGCCGTCCGGCGAGACCAGCGCCTCGACGCACAGGACCATTCCGGGCTCGATCTCGTAGTCGAAGGCGCCGTCGTGCCACTGGTCGGGATAATCGACCGAGGGCCATTCGTCGCAAAGGCCGACACCATGCATCTTGCAGCCGTATTTCAGCTTCTGGAACTGTTCGTCTAGCGTGTGACCGCCGAAAACAAGTTCCCTGATGCTGACGCCGGGTTTCAGCATCTCCATGTTCGTCATGATGTGCTCATGCGCGTGGCGCATGGCGTAGATCATGGAGTTGGTCGGCCTGGCGTCGCCCACCCACCAGGTGCGCGAAATGTCGATGCAGATCCCGTAGGAGCCTATGAGGTCGGTGTCGAAGGCGACGATCTCGTTCGGCTGGATGATCCGGGGGCCGCATTCCTGGAACCAGGGATTGGTGCGGGGGCCGGAGGCCAGAAGCCGCGTCTCGATCCACTCGCCGCCGCGCTTGATGTTCTCGGCGTGCAGGACCGCCCAGACGTCGTCCTCGCTCATGTTGCCCTGCGGCACGCCTTCGCGGCAGGCTTTCTCCATCGCGGCGATGGATTTCTCGCAGGCATCATGGGCGCAGCGCATCGCGAGGATCTCGTCCGGCCCCTTGATGGCGCGCGTCTTCTCCGTGCATTCCTCGCCTTCCTCGACGGTGAAGCCCGCGCGTTCGAGGGCGCGCAGGCCCTGCACCATGATCTTGTCGACACCGAGCCGGCGGTTGGTGCCGGCATGGGCGCGCATCAGCTCATCGACCTCGGACACGAAGGCCGACGCGACATGGTGCCCCCTGTCGCCGGTCGAGAAGTAGAACATCGACGCGCCGGACCGGCTTTCGCGGACCAGGGGATTGTAGTCGGCGAGGAAGGGCGAGTTCTTGTAGTCCCAGATCACCATGTAGCCGTCGGCGCAGAGCAGGACCGCGCGGAACGGGTTGTGGGTGTTCCAGAGCTGCATGTTCGTGGTGTCGGTCGCGTAGCGGATGTTCAGGGGATCGAACATCAGAAGGCCACCCCAGCCGCGATCGACGATGGCTTGCGTGAGCCGCTTCCAGCGGAATTCCCGCATCCGGGCGAGGTTCGGCAGGGTCAGCCCCGCCGCTTCCCATTCCCGGAAGGCAAGCTGGGTCGGGCCGATCTCGATCCGGTTGTTGTCGTTCGGGCTGCCGTCGGGCAGGGTCGCGCCCTTGGTCGGGTCGATCTTGCGGGTGTCGCTGTAATGCTGTGTCATGGGGGCCTCCGTCTGCGGCCAGCTTCCCGTGGCCTCCAGCGCAAATCCTGCCCGTTCCCGACGCGCGCCACGTTCCTTTCCGACTTTTCCTTTTCCGGGCGCCGCACTAGCGTCCCGGCCATGACCGTGCTTCAGACCCGATTGCCCGCCTATCCCTGGATGGACCCGCGACTTGCGCGGCTGCCCGGCATCCTGCCGCTCGACCCTGCCGACTGGTTGCGGGTGGACGAAGCCTATGCCGGGCAGATGGCCGTCCGTGACCGGCTGATCGCGGACCGGCCCTCCGACGTGCTTGCGCTGACCGCGGGGGCCGTTCCGGCGGCGGCGGAGCTTTACCGCACCGTTCTGGCCGATCTGCCGGGGCTTGGCTTTCGTGTCTCGTCTTCCGAGGTCGTGCGGCCCGACGGCGTCACCGTCGCCCTCGATCCGGAACCGCCTTTGCGGACGCTCGGGCGATTGGTGCAGGAGGATCTGTGCCTGATGGAGCCGGGCGGGGAAGGGGAGCATGTGCTGACCGGGGCGGTCCTCTGTTTCCCGGCCTCCTGGACGCTGGCCGAGAAGATCGGACACCCGCTTGTCCGCATCCACGTGCCGGTCCGGGACTACGATGCGGGCCTCGCGCCCCGGGTGCAGCGGCTCTTCGATGCGATCCGCCCCGAACGCCCGCTCTGGCGGATGAACTACAACCGCTACATGACGGCCGACCTTTTCCAGCCCCGGCGCGAGGGCGATCCGCGCCCGAGGCCCGCCGGACCCGCGCCCTATATCCGCTGCGAGCGGCAATGCCTGCTCAGGTTGCCGGAAACCGGGGCGGTCGTGTTCTCGATCCATACCTACGTGGTCGCGGTGGAGGCGTTGCCGGAGGCGGCGCGGGCTGCGCTTGAGGATTGCGGCGTCGCCTAGACGTCGCGGTGGCCGGTTTGCCAGACGTCGCGGATCACCATCGCCACGTCCTGTTCGGCGAAGCCCTTGTCCGCCACGGCCTCGAAGCTGGCTTTCGCCGCGGCCGTCGCCGGAGCATTGACGCCGAGGCGGCCCGCCACGTCGAGAAAAAGATCAATGTCCTTCAGGGCGCCGGCAACGGGGAAGCCAACCCGCTCGCTGTCGCCGAGAATTTCCGGCAGACGGGCGCGAAAGAACCCGTTCGCCGCAGGACCTTCACTGAGAAACGTCACGAGCGTTCGCAGATCGAGCCCGGCGGCGAGGCCGGTCTGGACCGCCTCTTTCAGCGCCTGCAACGAACCGGCGAGGAGGATGTTGTTCGCGATCTTCGCGGCGACGCCGGCGCCCAGCGGGCCAACGGCGCGAACCGCACCGGCGATTGCCCCGGCCGCCGGGCGGAAGCGGTCGATATCGGCCTCGGCGCCGCCGAGGAACATGCCGGCGGTCCGCGCTGCCACCATCTCCGGCCCGCCCGAAATTGGCGCATCGACGGCGCAGGCGCCCGTAGTGCCGAGGCGGGCGGCAAAGCCGCGCAGGGTCTCGGGCCGGACCGTCGAGGTGTCGGCAATCAGCTTGCCGGAAAGATCGAGGGTAAGGAGTTTCTCCATCACCTCGGTCACGGCGATGTCGTCGAAGAGTGACAGGATCACGATGTCGCTCGCGACCACCAGGGAAGCGAGGTCGGGCGCAAGCGGCACGGAGACTTCGGACGGGTCAACGGGTGAGCGGTTCCAGCCGGTGGTATCGAAGCCCGCCCCGGCGAGGCCGGCGGCAATCGCCCGTCCCATGCGTCCCAGCCCGATGACCCCGATCCGTTCCGCCATGTCCAACCTCCGTCGTTTCCCTGCGGACGGAAATCTAGCGGCCGGATTCTCGTAGGGCCAGTGCCCGCGGCAGGCCGTGACCGGAGCAGCGGGGCGGATCGGCGTGGCATTTCGAGGGGGGCGTCACCCGCCCTCTGCGTTGTGGGCCGGCAAACGTGAAAGGGCGCCCGAAGGCGCCCTTTCGAGGTCTTTCCGGCGATATCAGCAGCTGTAATAGAGCTGATACTCGATCGGGTGCGGCGTGTGCTCGTAGGCGTAGACCTCTTCCCACTTCAGCGCCATGTAGCCTTCGAGCTGGTCCTTGGTGAAGACGTCGCCCGCCAGAAGGAAGTCGTGGTCGGCTTCCAGAGCCTCCAGCGCCTCGCGCAGCGAGCCGCAGACGGTCGGGATTTCGGCCAGTTCCTCCGGCGGCAGGTCGTAAAGATCCTTGTCCGAAGCGGGGCCCGGATCGATCTTGTTCTTGATGCCGTCGAGGCCGGCCATCAAAAGCGCGGCGAAGGCGAGGTACGGGTTCGCCGACGGGTCGGGGAAGCGGGCCTCGACGCGCTTGGCCTTCGGGCTTTCGGTCCACGGGATCCGCACACAGCCCGAGCGGTTGCGGGCGGAGTAGGCGCGCAGAACCGGCGCTTCGAAGCCCGGGATCAGGCGCTTGTAGGAGTTCGTCGAGGGGTTGGTGATCGCGTTCAGCGCCTTGGCGTGCTTGAGGATGCCGCCGATGAAATAAAGCGCTTCCTGGCTGAGATCGGCATATTTGTCGCCGGCGAATAAGGGCTTGCCGCCTTTCCAGATCGACATGTTGACGTGCATGCCGGTGCCGTTGTCGCCCTTGATCGGCTTCGGCATGAAGGTCACCGACTTGCCATAGGCGTGGGCCACGTTGTGGATCACGTACTTGTACTTCTGGATGTTGTCGGCCTGCTCGACGAGACCGCCGAAGATCATGCCAAGCTCGTGCTGGCACGAGGCGACTTCGTGGTGATGCTTGTCGACCTTCATGCCCATCCGCTTCATGGTCGAGAGCATCTCGCCGCGCAGGTCCTGCGCCGCGTCGGTCGGGTTGACCGGGAAGTAGCCGCCCTTCACGCCCGGACGGTGGCCGGAGTTGCCCATCTCGTATTCGGTGTCGCTGTTCCACGCCGCGTCAACCGCGTCGACCTCGAACGAGACCTTGTTCATCTTCACCGAGTAGCGGACGTCGTCGAAGATGAAGAACTCGGCCTCGGGCCCGAAATAGGAGGTATCGCCGATCCCGGACGCCTTGAGGTAGGCCTCGGCCTTGGCCGCCGTGCCGCGCGGGTCGCGGCTATAGGGTTCGCCGGTATCCGGCTCGACCACATTGCAGTGCACGCAGAGGGTCTTTTCCGCGTAGAACGGGTCGATATAGACCGAGGACGTGTCCGGGATCAGCTTCATGTCGGACTGGTCGATCGACTTCCAGCCGGCGATCGACGAGCCGTCGAACATGAAGCCTTCCTCGAAGAAATCCTCGTCGAT
This sequence comes from Defluviimonas sp. SAOS-178_SWC, assembly GCF_039830135.1. Taxonomy (NCBI): domain Bacteria; kingdom Pseudomonadati; phylum Pseudomonadota; class Alphaproteobacteria; order Rhodobacterales; family Paracoccaceae; genus Albidovulum; species Defluviimonas sp. SAOS-178_SWC. The sequence goes on from NZ_CP156081.1 coordinate 1,591,504, forward strand.
GATGTCGACGATCAGCGTCACGTGCTGCAGCTTGCCGCGCGGATCGGTGAAGCGGACGTCGACATATTCGACCTCCTCGTCCTTGATCAGCTTGAGAACGTCCTTGGCGCTCATCTCATTTGTCCTTTTGATTGGCGTGTTTCGGTGTCGGGCGGGCAGGCGCGGTATCCCCCGGTCTGGCCGTCCGGGCTATCAGATCGCGTCCTCGCCGGTCTCGCCGGTGCGGATGCGGATGACCTGCTCGACAGGCGAGACGAAGATCTTGCCATCGCCGATCTTGTCGGTGCGCGCGGCCGAGACGATGGCCTCGATCGCCTCCTCGACCATGTCGTCGGACAGCACGACCTCGATCTTCACCTTGGGGAGGAAATCGACGACATATTCGGCGCCGCGATAAAGCTCGGTATGGCCCTTCTGGCGGCCGAAGCCCTTGACCTCGATGACCGAGAGGCCCTGTACGCCGACCTCCTGAAGGGCCTCCTTCACCTCGTCGAGCTTGAAGGGCTTGATGATGGCTTCGATCTTCTTCATGGGCCGCGACTCCCCCCGGGGCAATTTCATGCGAGTTGGCCCCTGTCACCACTTTCGCGGGGCGGGAACAATTGGCTAGGCTGGGCGCGGGCCGCGTGCGTTGGGGATTCCGGCGCATCTGCCCAAAATTTGTGCATCTTGCCCGTAGGCAGAGCAATTTGAGAACTCCGGGGGCAGAGCCATGACCGAACTCCTCACCGCGGCCCAGATGCGCGCCATCGAAGAGGCCGCGATCGCCTCAGGCGAGGTCACCGGCCTCGAACTGATGGAACGCGCCGGGCGCGGCGTGGTCGAGGCGATCTTCGAGGAATGGCCGGAGCTGGCGAAGACCTCCCACCGGGCGGTAGTGCTCTGCGGTCCCGGCAACAACGGCGGCGACGGGTTCGTGGTGGCGCGGCTCCTGAAGGAGTGGGGCTGGGAGGTGGAGGTGTTCCTCTACGGCGACCCCGAAAAACTGCCGCCGGATGCGCGGGTGAACTATGAGCGGTGGTGTAGGTTTGGGGAGGTGAAAGCCCTTACTGAAAAGGCATTCCGGGCGCGCCATCCGGTACACGGCAATGCCTTTGCAGACCTCTATATCGATGCGATCTTCGGGACCGGCCTGACCCGTCCGCCAGAGGGTGACCTGGGAAGTCTGCTGCGGCATCTCGGCGGCTTCGGTGGGGACAGTTACCCAAGGCTTGTCGCCGTCGATGCGCCTTCTGGACTGTGCCTCGACAGCGGAAAGATGCTGATTGGTGGTTGGGCACGACCTCGCGCCGCGCTGACCGTTACATTTGACAGCCCCAAGGTCGGACACTTTGTTGCCGACGGTCCCGAGTGCTGCGGGCGCATACGTATCACGGACATCGGCGTGCGCCGCTGGCGCGAGCTTCAGCCCACACCGACAGGCAATCCACGCCATATGGTGACTCGACCGCCGCGCCAACGGCTTGTCTGCTGCGAGAAGCTAGTGGAGGACCGGCGGAACGGGATGCTCTTATCCTTCGCTATCTATCCGAAGCGCCATGCCCACAAGTACACCCATGGCCATGCCCTGATCCTCTCCGGCGGCGCGGGGCGCGGCGGCGCTGCCCGTCTCGCCGCGCGGGGGGCGCTCCGGATCGGGGCGGGGCTCGTCACTGTGGGTTGCCCGCCCGAGGCGCTGACGGAGAATGCCGCGCGGCTTGATGCGGTGATGCTGCGGCCGGTGGCGGATGCGGAGGCATTAGCGGAGGCGCTGGAGGATCCCCGGATCAATGCGCTTTGCCTCGGGCCGGGGCTCGGGACCGGGGAGCGCGAGGTGGCGCTGGTCGCGGCGGCGCTGGGTGCAAAAGACCAACGGACGGCGCCCGACCCCGGGGGGGCGAGAAGCGCCCTCCTGGGGGGAGGGTCGGGCGTTGCCCGGCGTGCGGCCGGGCGGTCCCTCGTCCTCGACGCCGACGCGCTGACGATCCTTTCCCGCGAGCCTGACCTCTTAGGGGCACTCCACGAAAGATGTATCCTGACGCCCCACGCCGGCGAATTCGCGCGCCTCTTTCCCGACATCGCGGAGAAACTCACCGCCCCGGCCACGAAAGGCCCCGCCTATTCCAAGGTGGACGCGACCCGCGAGGCAGCGAAACGGGCGGGCTGCGTGGTCCTCTACAAAGGGCCGGATACGGTGATCGCCGACCCCTCGGGCCGCTGCGCGATCAACTCCGCCCATTACGACCGGGCCGCCCCGTGGCTGGCGACCGCAGGCTCAGGCGACGTTCTCGCGGGCTTCATCGCGGGGCTTCTCGCGCGCGGCTTCGCGCCGATGCAGGCGGCCGAAACCGCCGCCTGGCTCCATGTCGAATGCGCCCTGAAATTCGGCCCCGGCCTCATCGCGGAGGACTTGCCCGAGCAATTGCCCGCGGTCTTCCGCGATCTCGGCCTCTGACGCGACCCGTCTTCTTCTGTTCGAAAATACTCCCACCGGAGGCATCCGCCGTTTTCCGACCGGGACTATTCGGCGGCGATCTTCGCGTCTGCGACCTCGACCGCCTCGCAGGCCAGTTCCAGCCCTTCGGCATAAACCACCTGCGGCGTGTCGAACCGGAGGTCGTAAAGCCGCATCGAGAGAACCGATGCCGGCGCGATGAATTCGCCGTCGGCGATCCGTGCGATCGGCACCAGCGCCTGCGCCGTTCCGAAGAGCGCCTCGGCCCGCCAGTCGCGGATCAGGATCGGAGTTTCTTCCGGCAGGACAAGGTCTTGCTCGGGCCGGTCATGGCCGAGCGCGCCGGCGCTGACGCGGATCGCGGCGCCGGAATAGCGGCTGACGCGCACCTCGCGCACGACGCGCATCCCCTCGCGGGTGATGATGCGGTCGCCGGGGTTCAGGAATTCCACCGGCAAGGCGCCGTCGAGTGTCAGGATGACCGTTCCGGCCGCGATGCCGCGGACCTTTGTCGTCTGGCGCGTGTCGGAGCAATCCTGCCCGATCACATGCCCCTTCGTCGCGTAGGACATGGGGACCCCCTATATGTGCTGCCTCGTATTTTTCTTCCAGATTATGTCAAGAATGCGTTTCACGCGAGCATTTTGTGGGGCGCGTTTTTGCGCTCGCATCGCTGGACGACTCTTGCTAGAACGGCGCGGATTTCGGGAGCGGTCGCAAAAGGGGCCGCTCTCAGGCATTGCGGGTGTGGCGAAATTGGCAGACGCACCAGATTTAGGTTCTGGCGCCGCAAGGCGTGGGGGTTCAAGTCCCTCCACCCGCACCACGAGGAAAAGGACGAAGGAATGCAGGTCACCGAGACCCTGAAAGACGGCCTGAAGCGCAGCTACACGATCACCGTGCCGGCCGCCGATCTGGACGCGAAAGTGAACGAAAAGCTCGTCGAGGCGCAGCCGGAAGTCGAGATGAAGGGCTTCCGCAAGGGCAAGGTGCCAATGGCGATCCTGCGCAAGCAGTTCGCCGAGCGCCTCCTGGGCGATGCGATGCAGGACGCGATCGACGGCGCGATGAAGAAGCACTTCGATGAGACGGGCGATCGTCCGGCGCTGCAGCCGAAGGTCGAGATGCAGGGCGGCGAGACCTGGAAGAAGGGCGACGACGTGATCGTCGAGATGTCCTACGAAGCGCTGCCGGAGATCCCGGAGGTCGACCTGTCCAAGCTCAAGCTCGAAAAGCTCGTGGTGAAGGCCGAGGACGCGGCCGTGACCGAGGCGCTCGAGAACCTCGCGAAGTCGGCGAAGAACTTCACCGACCGCAAGAAGGGTTCCAAGGCCAAGGACGGCGACCAGGTCGTGATCGACTTCGTCGGCAAGATCGACGGCGAGGCGTTCGAGGGCGGCGCGGGCGAGGATTACCCGCTGGAACTCGGCTCGGGCTCGTTCATTCCCGGTTTCGAGGAGCAACTGGTCGGCGCCAAGGCCGGCGACGAGGTTGCGGTGACGGTGTCCTTCCCGGCGGAATATGGCGCCAAGCATCTTGCCGGCAAGGAAGCGGTCTTCGACTGCACGGTGAAGGCCGTGAAGGAGCCAAAGGCGGCCGAGATCGACGACGAGCTTGCCAAGCAGTTCGGGGCCGAAAGCCTCGACGCCCTCAAGGGCCAGATCAGCGAGCGGCTTGAGGCCGAATATGCCGGTGCCGCGCGTCAGGTGATGAAGCGCGCCCTTCTGGACGAGCTGGACAAGCTTGTGAAGTTCGATCTTCCGCCGAGCCTCGTCGAGGCGGAAGCCGGCCAGATCGCCCACCAGCTCTGGCATGACGAGAATCCCGACCACCACGGCCACGACCACCCGGAGATCACGCCGACGGACGACCACAAGTCGCTCGCCGAGCGCCGGGTCCGGCTGGGTCTTCTCCTGGCCGAGATCGGCCGCAAGGAGAAGGTCGAGGTCTCCGACGCCGAGATGACCCAGGCCGTCATGATGCAGGCGCGGCAGTATCCCGGGCAGGAGCGGGCGTTCTTCGAGTTCGTTCAGAAGAACCCGCAGATGCAGCAGCAGCTTCGTGCGCCGATTTTCGAGGACAAGGTCGTGGACCTCGTCGTCGCCGGCGCCAAGGTGACGGAGAAGGACGTGTCGAAGGACAAGCTTCAGAAGGCCGTCGAAGCGCTCGACGAGATCTGAGGCATAAGTCAGAAAACTCAAAGGCCGGAGCCTGTGCTCCGGCCTTTTTCGTTGATGACTTCGGTTCCCGTGGTCGGATCAAGCCTGTGGCCGACCCGGATCGCCGCAGCGGCTGGGCGCGCGCCGCGCGAAATCTGGCTACGTCTTTCGCAGCACGAGGAAGGAAAAGATCCCGAACAGGGCGATCGGTCGTGCCGCCGTCAGTGTCAGCGTCGGGACGCCGAGAATCCGTTCCACCGCGAAGTCGGAATGCCAGCCGATAAAATCCGCCAGGGGCGCGACCACCCGCTCCAGCGCCGCGAGAAAGCCGCGGTCGCGGGCGAAATGCCCGACGATCACGACCTCGCCGTCCGGTTTGCAGACACGCGCCATTTCGGCCATCACCTTTTCCGGTTCAGGCACGACCGAGATCACGTGCATGGCCACCACGGTATCGAAATGCCCGTCCGGAAAGGCCAGAGCGCGCGCGTCCATCTCGCTGATGCGGACCACTTGGGTGAGGTTCTGGTCGGCAACCTTCTGGCGGGCCTTTTCCAGCATGTCGGTCGACACGTCGATGCCGGTGACCTCAAGATGGTCCGCGTAGCGATTGAGCGACAGCCCGGTCCCGACGCCAATTTCCAGGACCCGGCCGTCGCGACGGTTGATGTAATCGACCGTCCGGTACCGCCCGGCGCGCGTGATGCGCCCGAACGTGTAGTCATAGATGGGTGCCCAGTAGCGGTAGGAGGTCTTGACGGCGGCGAGTTCCAAGATGTTGTCCCTGTTGATTGCGACCGTCAGCGGCGGCGGCCGATAAGAACCATGACCGCCGAATGCAACAGCGATACGGCATAGACGAGAATGATCGCGATCAGCGACTTCCAGACCTCGGCCAGCATGGTGCCGATGAAGAGCGCGAGCGCCACCATGATCCACGCGGCCCTTTCGCGCGGGACGCGGATGGATTTCGGCGAAAAGGTCGGCAGGCGGCTGACCATCAGGAGACCGACGATTCCGATGTAGATTTCCACCGCGACCGGATGGTGGGAAAGGGTCACGCCCGTCTCGAAAGAGACGAAGACGGGCAGGAGTGCCATCAGGGCGCCGGCCGGGGCCGGCACGCCGGTGAAATGCTTGGGCGACTTGGTCTCTCCATTTGTCGCCGCGCGTGTCAGGGCCACGTTGAAGCGCGCAAGGCGCATGCAGCAGCAGATGATGTAGACGAGAACGAAGATCCAGCCGCCCGCCTTTTCCTGCGGCGCGAAGGCCATCTGGTAGATGAGAAAGCCGGGCGCCACGCCGAAGTTCAGGAAATCCGAGAGGGAGTCGAGCTGCGCGCCGAAGTCGCTGGTGGCGCCGAGCCGCCGCGCGATGAGCCCGTCGAGCCCGTCGATGACCGCCGAGAAGAGGATCAGCCAGACCGCGACGAGGAACTGACCGGCCATGACCGACCGGATCGCCGTGAGCCCGGCGCAAAGGCCGAGCGTTGTGACCATGTTCGGCACGAGCGTGAGGAAGGGAAGGCTGTCGCCTTCGCCCTCGGACTGCGGCTCGTTCGGGGGGCGCTGCGCCATCGTCACCGCACTGCGCCCGCGCGGGCGGGCTCCGGGGAGGCCAGGTCCGCGAGGACGGTTTCGCCAGCGATGGTCGACTGGCCCACGGCCACAAGCGGCGCCACGCCGTCGGGCAGATAGACGTCGAGGCGGGAGCCGAAGCGGATCATGCCGAAGCGCTGGCCGGTCTGGACGGCCTGTCCCTCGGCCACCTCGCAGACGATGCGGCGGGCAACGAGGCCGGCGATCTGCACCACGCCGATGGCGCGGCCGTCCTCCATGCGGATGGCAAGGCCGTTGCGTTCGTTATCGACGCTCGCCTTGTCGAGCGAGGCGTTGAGGAACTTGCCCGGCCGGTAGGCGATCTTTTCCACGCGGCCGGCGATGGGCGCGCGGTTTACATGGCAGTTGAACACGTTCATGAAAACCGCGACGCGCGTCATCGGCTCGGAGCCGAGGCCAAGCTCCTCCGGCGGGGCATATTGGCCGATCATCTGCACGATGCCGTCGGCAGGCGACACGATGAGTCCTTCGCGCACTGGTGTCACGCGTTCGGGGTCGCGAAAGAAGTAGTAGCACCAGACGGTGAGGCCGACACCGATCCAGCCGAGCGGCTGGCAGATCAGGAACAGGATGAGCGTAACAGCGGCGAAGATCGCGACGAAGCGATAGCCCTCGCGATGCATCGGCTTGATGAAGGTCGAAAGCATGGACATGGGCGGGCGTCGAATCCGTTCGGGGAAGGTGCCCCCTTTTGAAGGGAAAGAGTCCGCTTCGCAACCTCGATGCCCTGAAACGGATGTGAGGGGACGGGCCGCCCGGGCGCAAGGACAATTTCGCGGCACGGCGGAAAAAAACCGCGCCGGACAGGGTCCGGCGCGGTTCTGGGTCTGACGATCCGAAAAGGATCAGAGGTCTTCGCCGCCCTCGTTGGCCGCGCCGATCTCGTCGAAAAGCTCGGCGATCTCGAAGTTCGCCTCGGCTTCGGCTTCGGCGGCCAGTTCCTGGATCGACTTGCCCGAGGCCTGGAGTTGGGCTTCCTCGGCGGAGCGGGCGACGTTCAGGTTGATCGTCGCGGAGACTTCCGGGTGCAGCACGACTTCGACCGCATGGAGGCCGAGATCCTTGATCGGGCGGGTCAGCACGATCTGCTTGCGGTCGACGGTGAAGCCTTCGGCCGCAGCGGCATCGGCCGCATCGCGGGGCGTGACCGACCCGTAAAGCGCGCCGGCGTCGGAGGCGGAGCGAATCACGATGAAGGTCTGGCCGTCGAGCTTGGCGGAAACAGCTTCGGCCTCTTTCCGGGTCTCGAGGTTCTGCGCTTCAAGCTGCGCCTTGCGGCCTTCGAAGGACTTGATGTTGTCCTCAGAGGCGCGCAGCGCCTTGCCCTGCGGCAAGAGGAAGTTGCGCGCGTAGCCGTCTTTGACTTTGACGACTTCGCCCATCTGGCCGAGCTTGGCCACGCGTTCGAGAAGGATGACTTGCATGGGTCTCGCTCCTTACTTCACGGCATAGGGCAGCAGGGCGAGGAAGCGGGCGCGCTTGATGGCGCGCGCGAGTTCACGCTGCTTCTTCGCCGAAACGGCGGTGATGCGGGCGGGCACGATCTTGCCGCGCTCGGAGATGTAGCGCTGGAGAAGACGGACGTCCTTGTAGTCGATCTTCGGCGCGTTATCGCCCGAGAAGGGGCAGACCTTGCGGCGGCGGAAAAACGGTTTGTTCGCCATGTGTTAGGTTCCTTTCCTCAAGCCCTGTATCAGCGACGGTCGCCGCGATCGCGGCGGTCGCCACGGTCGCCGCGCTCATCGCGCTTCTGCATCTGGACCGACGGGCCTTCCTCGTGCGCGTCGACCTTGATCGACATCACACGCATCACGTCGTCGTGCAGACGGGCGAGGCGCTCCATCTCCAGCACCGCGGCCGAGGGCGCGTCGGTGCGCAGATAGGCGTAGTGGCCCTTGCGGTTCTTGTTGATCTTGTAGGCCATCGTCTTGACGCCCCAGTACTCGCTGTCGACGACCTTGCCGCCGTTATCCGCGAGGACGGTGCCAAAATGTTCGATGAGCCCTTCGGCCTGCGCGTTGGAAAGGTCCTGGCGCGCGATGAGGACATGCTCGTAAAGCGGCATGCATACTCCTGTCGTTTCGGGCGGCTTCATAGGCGGGATCAGACCCTCCGCGCCCCGCCACGAGAGGCTTCGCCGGTTTCGTGAATGCGGAAGGATGCGGCCTTATAGAGGAACCCGGGCCGGATGCAAGGGCGCGATCAGTCGGCAGGCGGGGCCGGAACTTCTATTTCGCCCGCCGGTCCGAGGGCATCGAACGGGTCGGGCTCGGGGGCGGGCGCGAGGAGATAGCCGGCGAGGAGGGCCGCGGCCCAAAGGCCGGCTGCGGCAAGCGGCGCCGTTCTGCCCCGCCCGGCAGGCGCGACGGCGGGGCCGGCGCCCGTCAGCATCCGGCGAAGGGTCGCGTCGCGGTCGAGGATCTGGTGCTTCGCCACGCCGAGGATGTGAAGGCCGAGGGCGGCGAAGAGAAGCCAGCCGCCGACCTCGTGGACCGAGGCGAAGACGAGCGCGAGCCGTTCGTCGGCCGGAACGAACGGCAGCGCCTGTCCGAAAGGCCAGAGGATCGGCGCGAAGCCGGGGGATGCCGAATGGCGCAGGAGGCCGGAGATCGGCAATACGAGCAATCCCCCGACAAGCGTGAAGTGAACAAGCCGTGCGGCACAGGTTTCGACCCGCCTTTCCGGATGGAGCGGGCCGGGGCCGGGATGGCGGAGCGTCCAGGCGACCCGGAGGACCGCCAGCCCGAGGACGGCAAGGCCGATCGTCTTGTGGAGGGAGTAGGCGCGGAAGACGCGCGCCACCTCGTCCTCGGTCGTTCCGGGAAGCCGGATCATCGTGAGGCCGATACCGATGGCGGCGACTACCGCCAATGCTGTCAGCCAGTGAACGGAACGCGCCACGCGGTCGTAGCCGTGGCGGCTGGAGGGGGTGGCGGTCATCTCGGTCGTCCTGCGGAGGTCCGGCGGTATGTCGACGAAGATAAGTGCGTTTGGGTGCATTCACCGATCACATTTCGCGGCGGAGATGCGGTGCGTCCTCGGACGGCGGGCGTTGGGAAGTCCAAAGGGATGCCAACCGGCCTGGCTGTTCCGTAACGGGCGTTTTCGTTGCGCCGGATTGGCGGGCAGGCTATGCGGTAGAAAATTCGCGACGGACGGAGGAACCATGACGCGCGCATTCGTATTTCCCGGGCAGGGAGCGCAGGTGATCGGCATGGGCCGGGCGCTGGCCGACGCCTATCCCGCGTCGAAGGCGGTGTTCGAGGAGGTCGACGCGGCGCTTGGCGAAAAGCTGTCGGCGCTGATCTGGGAAGGCGAGCAGGACGTGCTGACGCTGACCGAGAACGCCCAGCCGGCGCTGATGGCGACCTCGATCGCGGTCTGCCGGGCGCTGGAGGCCGAGGGGGTCGGCGTCGACAAGGCCGCCTATGTCGCAGGACATTCGCTGGGCGAGTATTCCGCGCTGTGCGCCGCAGGGGCATTGAGCCTTGCCGACGCGGCGCGGCTCTTGCGGTTGCGCGGGCGCGCGATGCAGGCCGCGGTGCCGGTGGGCGTGGGCGCGATGGCGGCGCTTCTCGGGCTCGATTTCGCGACGGCCTCCGAGGTGGCGGCGGAAGCGGCAGAGGGCGAGGTCTGTCAGGCGGCGAACGACAACGATCCCGCGCAGGTCGTCGTGTCGGGCCACAAGGGGGCCGTCGAGCGGGCGCTGGAGATCGCCAAGGCGCGGGGCGCCAAGCGCGCGGTCCTGCTGCCGGTCTCCGCCCCGTTCCATTGCGCGTTGATGGAGCCGGCGGCGCGGGCGATGGCCGAAGCGCTGGACGATGTCACGATTTCCGAGCCGTCGCTGCCGCTCGTCGCCAATGTGACGGCCCGGCCCGTTACCGATCCCGCCCTGATCCGGTCGCTGTTGGTCGACCAGGTCACGGGCTCCGTCCGCTGGCGGGAATCGGTCGAATGGATGGCCGCGAACGGCGTGACGGAGTTCTGGGAGATCGGTGCGGGCAAGGCGCTGTCCGGGATGATCCGCCGCATCGCGAAGGAGGCCGAGTGCCGCGCGGTCGGCACGCCCGAGGATATCGCTGCGGCGAAGGGATGAGGCGGCCGGGGAGGGCGCTGCCCTCCCCGGACCCCACCCGGAGTACTTTTAAACAGAAGAAGATGAGGAGCGGGCAATGTTCGATCTGACGGGGAAATCGGCGCTGGTCACGGGCGCATCGGGCGGCATCGGCGGCGCCATCGCGCGGGTCCTGCATGGCGCGGGCGCGACCGTGGGGCTGTCCGGCACGCGGGAGGCGCCGTTGCGCGATCTGGCGGCGGAGCTTGGCGAGCGGGTTTTCGTGCTGCCCTGCGACCTGTCGGACGCGGCGGCGGTGGAAGCCCTGCCGAAAGCCGCCGTCGAGGCGATGGGGTCGGTCGATATCCTGGTGAACAATGCCGGGATCACCCGCGACAACCTTTTCATGCGGATGTCGGATGAGGAATGGGCCTCGGTCATCGATGTCAACCTGACGTCGACGTTCCGCCTCTGCCGGGGCGTCCTGCGCGGCATGATGAAGGCGCGCTGGGGGCGGATCGTGAATATCACCTCCATCGTGGGCACGACGGGCAATCCCGGGCAAGGCAACTACTGCGCGGCCAAGGCGGGCCTGACCGGCATGTCGAAGGCGCTCGCCCACGAGGTCGCGACGCGGGGGATCACGGTCAACTGCGTGGCGCCCGGCTTCATCGCGACGGCGATGACGGACAAGCTGAACGAGGAGCAGAAGGCGAAGATCTCGGAGCGCATCCCGGCCGGGCGGATGGGCACGCCCGAGGAGATCGCGGCGGCGGCGCTCTATCTCGCGAGCCTGGAGGCGGCCTATGTCACGGGCGCGACGCTTCACGTGAATGGCGGAATGGACATGGTCTGAGCCGGTCCAAAACACACGTTGCGAAAGCGTTTGCCTCGGGATTAGACTGTGCTATAGGCGGCGGCGACGTGCCGGGATCGGGTTTCGCCCGTCCGGTGGCCTTCGCGTTGAGCGGGGTTTGAGCCGCTCGACAAGAGCAAGGGACCAGAAAGCGGGACAGTCCGCGAAAATGAGGATTTGACATGAGCGACATCGCAGATCGCGTGAAGAAAATTGTCGTCGAGCATCTGGGCGTGGAAGAAGACAAGGTGACCGAGAGCGCCTCGTTCATCGACGATCTCGGCGCCGACAGCCTTGACACCGTCGAACTGGTCATGGCCTTCGAGGAAGAGTTCGGGATCGAGATTCCCGATGACGCCGCCGAGACCATCCAGACCTTCGGCGACGCGGTGAAGTTCATCACCGAAGCTGCCTGAGCGGTTTCGCAGGAACGGTTTTTGAAGCGGCGTCCCTCGGGGCGCCGTTTTCCATTTGGAGCGACGGCTATGGTGCCGGTGATCGAGACGGAGCGGCTGTTGCTGCGCGGGATGGTTCGCGAGGATTTCCCGGGCATGGCGGCGATCTGGCAGGAGCCGGAGGTGGTGCGGTTCATCGGCGGCAAGCCGCGTCCGATCGGGGAAAGCTGGGCGGTGTTCCTCAGGATCGCCGGCAGTTGGGCCATCGAAGGCTTTGGCCAATGGGGCATCGTGCGCAAGCAGGATGGCGCCCTTCTCGGGCAGACCGGCTTTTTCACCGGGATGCGCGGGCTCGGCCCGGATTTCGATGAGGCGCCGGAATCGGGGTGGGTCCTGACGGCCCCGGTCCACGGGCAGGGCTATGGCCGCGAGGCGGTGATGGCCGCACATCGCTGGTTCGACGCGCAACCGTTCGGCGGCCGCAGCCGGGCGATGATCGAGGTCGGGCACACGGCATCCTTCGCCATAGCCGAGCGGCTCGGCTACGTGGCCTTTCGCGAGACCGAAGACCTTGGCGACCGGGTGATGCTTCTTGCCCGCGACAACGTGGTTTGACCGGGCGCAGGGGGGCTGACGGCCGGGGAGGGGCGCATGTGCGACGACGTTTTCTTTTCGCCGGGCTGGCGGTGTTGATCGTCACTGCCGCTGCCCGTTCAGGGCTTCCGAACGCGCCGGGTGCCTACCCCTTCCGGGCGGGGTTTCGCGCTGGGCACTGAAATTGCCTTTTGGGATTCGGCACGCCGGGGCGTAGACTCGGAGGGCGAAGGGAGTCGCGGGCGGGGCAAGATCGGCCGTTCCCGCGACCTCCGCGCCGGGCAACAAGGGAGGCGCGATCATGATTCTATATCCGACCATCGAATTGCGGAACGGCCGCTGCGTAAGCCTGACGCGAGGCCAGATCGAGGAGCCGGAGATCTGGCATGTCGATCCGGTCGAAAAGGCGCAGGAATTCGCCCATGCCGGCGCCGAGTGGATGCATGTCACCGATTTCGATGCCGTGCAGGGCGGCAACGCCAACCACGATCTTGTGCTGCGGATCATCCGCGGAGCCGGCATTCCGGTGCAACTCGGCGGCGGATTCCGGTCTCGGGACCGGATCGAGGAGTGGATCGAGCTGGGGGCCGGGCGCATCGTCGTCGGCACGCTCGCCGCGCAGAACCCGCATCTGGTCAAGGAACTGGCCGAGCGCCACCCCGATCAGCTGGTTCTTGCCGTCGATGTCTGGCAAGGCTGCGTGATGATCGAGGGCTGGAAAACCAAAAGTGCCTATAGCGCGGATGGATTCCTCGACAGTTTCAAGGGCACGCCGTTTGCTGCCGTGATCGTGACGGATGTCGGCGCCGACCGGAGCGAGAGCGACGCGTCGCTCGGCACGATTTCGGCGCTGGCAGAGCGGACGAACCTGCCGGTCATCGCAAGCGGGATCGTGCGGACGCTTGACGACATCTCGCGCTTGCGGCTTCTGGGCGAGGTTTCGGGCGCGATCGTGGGGCGGGCGCTCTTCAATCGCACCATCGATCTGAAGGAGGCATTGCGGGAGGCGCGGCCCGACCTTGCCCATGTGGCGGAGTTCATCTGAAAGGCAATGAGCCGCCGGGCGGGGGAACGGGCCTTGCCCGCCCCGTCCGATGCCGTGTATCAAACCCCGGATCGAAGCAGGATTGGGGTGGGCTATGAGGCGCGTCGTCATCACCGGACTTGGCATGGTCACGCCGCTTGCGTGTGGCGTCGAGGAGACGTGGAAGCGGCTGATTGCCGGCGAGTCGGGCGCGGGACCCATCACGCGGTTCGACACGTCGAACGTGGTCACGACCTATGCCTGCGAGATCCCCATTGGCGACGGCACGAATGGCACCTTCAATCCCGACGACTGGATGGAGCCGAAGGATCGGCGCAAGGTGGACGATTTCATCCTCTACGGCATGGCCGCCGCCGATCAGGCGGTGAAGGATGCCGGCTGGACGCCGGAGGACGAGGAAAGCCGCCTGCGCACGGGCGTGATGATCGGGTCGGGGATCGGCGGGCTGAGCTCCATCGCCGAGACGGCGGTCCTGATCAAGGAGAAGGGGCCGAAGCGGGTGTCCCCGTTCTTCATCCCCGGCGCGCTGATCAATCTCATTTCCGGCCAGGTGTCGATCCGCTACGGGTTCAAGGGGCCAAACCATGCGGTCGTGACCGCCTGTTCGACAGGTGCGCACGCTATCGGCGACGCGGCGCGGCTGATCCAGTGGGGCGACGCCGACGTGATGATCGCGGGTGGCGCGGAAAGCCCGATTTCCGAGATCGGCATCGCGGGGTTCAATGCCTGTAAGGCGCTGTCCACGAAGCGCGCGGACGATCCGACCAAGGCCTCGCGCCCCTATGACGCCGACCGCGACGGATTCGTCATGGGCGAAGGTGCGGGCGTCGTTGTGTTGGAGGAATACGAGCACGCCAAGGCGCGCGGCGCGAAGATCTATGCCGAGGTGCTGGGCTACGGCCTGTCGGGCGACGCCTATCACATCACCGCGCCGTCGGAGGATGGCGAGGGCGGGTTCCGCTCGATGCAGGCGGCGCTGAAGCGCGCCGGGATCACGCCGGACCAGATCGACTACATCAACGCCCACGGCACCTCGACCATGGCCGACACGATCGAGCTTGGCGCCGTCGAGCGGCTGATGGGCAACGCGGCGGCGAAGGCGACGATGTCGTCGACCAAATCCGCGATCGGCCATCTTCTCGGGGCTGCCGGCGCCGTCGAGGCAATCTTCTGCGTACTCGCGATCCGTGACCAGATCGCGCCGCCGACGATCAACCTCGACAATCCGGCGATCGAGCCGAAGCTCGACCTTGCCGCCAATAAGGCCGTGAAGCGCGAGATCAACGTGGCGCTGTCGAATTCCTTCGGCTTCGGCGGTACCAACGCGTCGCTCGTGATGGGGCGGGTCTCCGGCTGATGTGGCGGAACATTGCGTCGAACTTCCTGACCATCGCCATCCTTCTTCTGGTCATGGCGGCGGGGCTGGTGGCCTGGGGGCAGCGGCAATATGCCGGGCCGGGGCCGTTGGCCGAGGCGATCTGCTTCAAGGTCGAACGTGGCGCGACCTTGCGCCGGGTGGCGACCGATCTGTCCGGGCAGGGCGCGATTGCATCCGAGTATATCTTCCGCGTCGGCGCGGATTACGAGGACAAGGCCGGTAGCCTCAAGGCCGGGTCGTTTCTGATCACGCCAAACGCCTCGATGCAGGAGATCGTCGACACGATCACCAGAAGTGGCCAGTCGACCTGTGGCACAGAGGTGAATTTCCGGATCGGCGTGAACGCATCCGACATCGTGGTGCGAGAGCTGGATCCGGCGACGAACCGTTACGAGGAGGTGGTGAAGTTCGACCCGTCGGCCGAGGCGGTCCCGCAGGATTACCTCGACCGGGCGCAGGAGTCCGATGTCCGGTTCCGGATCACCCTGGCCGAGGGCGTCACGAGTTGGCAGGTGGTCGACGCGCTGAAACGGGCCGAGTTCCTTGACGGCGAGGCCGGCGAGGTGCCGCCCGAGGGGCACCTGGCACCGGACAGCTACGAGGTCGTGCGCGGAGGAAGCCGGGCCGATCTACTGGCCGAAATGCGTCGGCGGCAGGAGGCGGTTCTGGCCGAGCTTTGGGCCTCCCGCGCCGAGGGGCTGCCCTATGCGACGCCGGAAGAGGCGCTGACGATGGCCTCCATCGTCGAGAAGGAAACCGGTGTGCCGGAGGAACGACCGCGGGTGGCGAGCGTCTTCCTCAACCGACTGGCGCAGGGAATGAAGTTGCAGACCGACCCGACCGTCATCTATGGCCTGACCAAGGGGCAGGGCGTTCTGGGCCGTGGGCTGCGGCAGAGCGAGTTGCGCGGTCGGACCCCCTACAACACCTATGTCATCGACGGGCTGCCGCCCACGCCCATCGCCAATCCGGGCCGCGAGAGCATCGCCGCTGCGCTCGACCCCGAGACGACGGACTACCTGTTCTTCGTGGCAGACGGTTCGGGCGGGCATGCCTTCGCGACGACGCTGGCCGAGCACAACGACAACGTCGCGAAATGGCGGGCGATCGAGGCGCAGCAAGGGTCGGGGAACTGACCTGCTATTGAACGGCGCCGGTCGCGTGCGAGCCGGTTAACGGAAGGTAAACGGGGCGCCCTGCAAGTCTTTGAACCTGAACGGTTTTTGTCTTGACTTGGCGAACGGTCCCGGATATACCTTCGGGCATGCTAGAAGAAGTGGGCAAGCGGCGCGGGGGGCGACCCCGGAGCCGCTTTTTCATTTCGCTCGTGCGGACAGGCATGAGAGGCGGGCGCTGACTTTATGACAACGGGGAACGCGGCCGAGGGGCCGATCCCCATGGTCGATCAGGCCATGGGGTTACTTGGGGAAATCGCCGCGGAAATCCACGCCGCGATGAGCCGTCTGAAACAGAACCAGTTCGACGATCTGAAGGACGCCACGCGGTCCTGCCGGGACCTGCGGCAGGCGCTTTTGATGGTATTCGAGGAAAGGGCGAAAGTTGCGAAACTCGACAAGCAGGAAGCCGGGGTCGTTTACGACTACGCGCTCGACCTCGACGCGGCCCGGGATGAAATCTGCCTCCGCCTGGCTCGCCTCCGCGACGCCGGAGATGGTGGATGAGTTCCTCGAAGGACTTTCTGACGAGGCATTGATGGCGTTGCCCTGGCTTTTCGAGTTCTGGGCGCTGCCGCATCAGTTGCCGCCGGAGGGGGTCTGGAAGAGCTGGGTGATCATGGGCGGGCGCGGCGCCGGCAAGACCCGCGCCGGGACCGAATGGGTGCGAGCGCAGGTCGAGGGCGCAAGGCCGCTCGATCCGGGGGTCGCCCGGCGCGTCGCGCTGGTCGGCGAGACGGTGGATCAGGTCCGCGAGGTGATGATCTTCGGCGCGAGCGGCATTCTCGCCTGTTCGCCACCCGACCGGATGCCGGTCTGGGAGGCCGGGCGCAAGCGGCTTCTCTGGCCGAACGGGGCGGTGGCCGAGGTCTATTCGGCGCATAGTCCCGAAAGCCTGAGGGGGCCGCAATTCGATGCGGCCTGGGTCGACGAACTGGCGAAGTGGAAGAAGGCCGAGGAGGCCTGGGACATGCTTCAGTTCGCGCTGAGGCTTGGCGACAATCCCCGGCAGGTGGTGACGACGACGCCGAAGAACGTGGGCGTCCTGAAGGCGATCCTGAAGAACCCCTCGACGGTCCTCACGCAGGCCCCGACCGAAGCGAACAAAGCCTATCTCGCGGCCTCGTTCCTTGAGGAAGTGCGGGCGCGCTATGCCGGGACGCGGCTTGGCCGGCAGGAGCTTGACGGGGTACTTCTGGAAGATGCCGAGGGGGCCTTGTGGACGACCTCCGGGCTGGAAGCTTGCCGGGCGTCGGCGCCGAAGGAACTGAGCCGGATCGTGGTAGCTGTGGATCCGCCGGTGACGGGACACGCAGGATCGGACGAATGCGGCATCGTCGTCGTGGGCGCCGTGACGGAGGGCGCGCCGTCGGAATGGCGGGCCTATGTGCTCGAGGATGCGAGCGTTTCGGCGGCCTCGCCGGCGGAGTGGGCGCGGGCGGCGATTTTGGCGATGGAGCGGCATGGGGCCGACCGGCTGGTGGCCGAGGTCAATCAGGGCGGCGATCTGGTCGAGACGGTCGTGCGGCAGATCGACCCTTTGGTGCCGTTCCACGCGGTGCGCGCCTCGCGCGGGAAGTCGGCGCGGGCCGAGCCGGCGGCGGCCTTGTACGAGCAGGGCCGGGTGCACCACGGCCGAGGCCTTGGCGAGCTTGAGGACCAGATGTGCCGGATGACCGTCCGGGGCTACGAGGGCAAGGGATCGCCCGACCGGGTCGATGCCCTTGTCTGGGCGCTGACCGAGCTGATGGTGGAGCCCGCCGCCAAATGGCGTCGGCCGCAGGTCCGGAGCCTCTGAGCCGGTCGGGGCAGGGGATGCCTCCGGCGGGGATATTTCGAGCAAGGTGAAATGCGGGCGGCCCGTTTTGCGGCGGCGGCATTTCGGGGTGCGGGCGGAGACAGGAGAATTGGGATGGCATGGAATATCTTCCGACGCGCGGAGGGCGCGGTTCCGGAGCAGAAGGCGTCGGCGACCGGGCGGGTCGTGGCCTGGGGATCGTCGGGAAGGGTGGCCTGGTCTCCGCGCGATGTGGTGAGCCTCACCAAGACCGGGTTTACCGGGAATCCGGTCGGCTTCCGCGCGGTGAAGCTTATCGCCGAGGCGGCGGCGGCACTGCCGCTCGTCTGTCAGGATGCCGAGCGCCGGTTCGATGTCCATCCGGTGATCGAGCTCATGCGGCGGCCCAATCCGGGGCAGGGGCGGGCGGAGCTCTTCGAGGCGCTCTATGGTCAGATCCTGCTAAGCGGTAACGGCTATCTGGAAGCGGTGGGCGCCGAGGGGTTGCCGGCGGAGCTGCATGTCCTGCGGTCGGACCGGATGTCGCTGGTGCCGGGCGGGGACGGCTGGCCGGTCGCCTACGACTACACGGTCGGCGGGCGCAAGCACCGGTTCGACATGACCGGGCCGGTCGATCCGATCTGCCATATCAAGAGCTTCCATCCGCAGGACGACCACTATGGCCTCTCGCCGATGCAGGCGGCGGCGGTGGCGGTCGACGTGCACAATTCGGCGTCGAGCTGGTCGAAGGCGCTGCTCGACAATGCCGCGCGGCCGTCGGGCGCCATCGTCTACAAGGGTGCGGACGGGCAGGGCAGCCTGTCGGGCGACCAGTACGACCGCCTCGTGCACGAGATGGAGATGCATCATCAGGGTGCGCGCAATGCCGGGCGGCCGATGCTGCTGGAGGGCGGGCTCGACTGGAAGCCGATGGGGTTCAGCCCTTCGGACATGGAGTTCCAGAAAACCAAGGAGGCGGCGGCGCGCGAGATCGCGGTGGCCTTCGGGGTGCCGCCGATGCTTCTGGGCATTCCCGGCGATGCGACCTACGCGAACTATCAGGAGGCGAACCGGGGCTTCTACCGGCTGACGGTGCTGCCCTTGGCGACGCGGGTGACGGCGGCGGTGAGCTACTGGCTGTCCACTCACCTTGGCGAGCGGGTGGAGTTGCGCCCCGACCTCGATCAGGTTCCGGCGCTGGCCGGCGAGCGCGACCAGCAGTGGAAGCGGGTCGGCGAGGCCACCTTCCTCACCGATGCGGAAAAGCGCGCCATTCTGGGGCTTCCGCGCCTGACGGATGACGAGTGACGATGGCGGGCGTGGGGTCGCGCTACCTCAAGGAGCCGTTCGAATGCGCGCATGAGCATCGCTTCGTCGCGACCGAGAAGATCATGGCGCTGCAGTTCGAGACCGTCGAGAAGCGGCTGGAACGGATCGAGGCGATGATTGTCGGTGTCGAGAAGCGGCTCTGGATGACGGTGTTCGGGGTCGTCGGCGTGATCCGGAGCCAGGCGGTGCAATCGCTGCTGGAATACGGGCCGAAATAGGAAAATCAACATGATGACAAGCGATTACGGGCTGGAGACGAAGTTCTGCCGGCTGGGCGAGGATATCGCCATCAAGGATGGTTGCCGGATCGAGGGTTATGCGTCGTTCTTCGGGATCACGGATCAGGGCGGCGATGTCGTGGTGAGCGGCGCCTATGCGAAATCGCTGGAACGGCTTCGCATGCAAGGTCGGGCGGTGAAGATGCTGTGGCAGCACGATCCGGCCCAGCCGATCGGTGTCTGGGACGAGATCGCCGAGGACGGCCGGGGCCTGCGCGTCAAGGGCCGGATCCTGACCGAGGTCGAGAAGGGCCGGGAGGCCGCCGCGCTGATCTCGGCGGGGGCGATCGACGGGCTTTCCATCGGCTACCGGACGGTGACGGCGGAAAAGGATGCGAAGGGCCAGCGGCTTCTTCGTGAGGTGGAGCTTTGGGAAGTGTCGCTTGTCACCTTCCCGATGCTTCCCGAGGCGCGGGTCGGAGCCAAGGGCGATCTGCCCGCGGAAGCGGCCTTGCGAGAACTGGCGGCGGTCTTCGAGGACGCGCGCCGGATGCTGGCGGGGCGCCACTGATCCCGTCTGACGCAATCCCCTGACTTGAGGTGATGGGTATGAAGAAGACCGAGACGAAGGCTCGGGCCGGGGCAGGCGTGTCCGACGCTCCGGCCGAGGAGGTGAAGTCCGCGCTCCAGGGGTTCCTGAGCGAGTTCAGGGGCTTTCAGGACGAGATGACATCGAAGCTGCAACAACAGGAAGAGCGACTGACCATGCTGGATCGCAAATCTTACGCCCCGGGACGCCCGGTTCTGTCCACTGCCGTCGATCACGACGCGCCGCACAAGAAGGCGTTCGCCGCCTATCTGCGGTCGGGCGACGATGACGGCCTCCGGGGCCTCGTCCTCGAGGGCAAGGCGCTCAACACGCAAGTCAACGCAGATGGCGGTTTCCTCGTCGATCCCGAGACGGCGGACCGTATCCGCGGCGTCTTGAAATCGACCTCGTCCCTCCGTTCGATCGCCAATGTGGTCAGTGTCGAGGCGACCTCGTTCGACGTCCTCGTCGACCACACCGACCTCGGGTCCGGCTGGGCGACGGAGACGGGTTCGCTCACCGAGACCGGCACGCCGCAGATCGACCGCATCTCGATCCCGCTGCACGAGCTTGCGGCGATGCCGAAGGCGAGCCAGCGCCTTCTCGACGACAGTGCTTTCAACGTCGAGGGCTGGTTGGCCGAGCGCATCGCCGACAGGTTCAGCCGTGCCGAGGCGCAGTCCTTCATCTCGGGCGACGGGATCGACAAGCCGACCGGTTTCCTCAGCCATTCGGCGGTCGACAACGGTGTGTGGGCCTGGGGCTCGCTCGGCTACGTGCCGACCGGCGCGGATGGCGACTTCGCGGCGACCAATGCCTCGGATTCGATCATCGACCTCGTCTACGCGCTGAACGCCGAATACCGCGCCAACGCGACCTTCGTGATGAACTCAAAGACCGCCGGTGCCGTGCGCAAGATGAAGGATGCCGATGGCCGCTTCCTGTGGTCGGACGGTCTCGCCGCCGGTGAGCCCGCGCGCCTGATGGGCTATCCGGTTCTGGTGGCCGAGGACATGCCGGACATCGCGTCGGATGCCTACGCGATCGCCTTCGGCGATTTCCACAACGGCTATACCGTCGCCGAGCGTCCGGACATGCGGGTTCTTCGCGATCCGTTCTCGGCGAAGCCTCATGTTCTCTTCTATGCGTCCAAGCGCGTGGGCGGCGATGTGAGCGACTTTGCCGCGATCAAGCTTCTGAAGTTCGCGATCTCGTAAGGGGCGCGGATCGGCCGGGGCCTTCTGGTCCCGGCCGCACGGGCGCGGGTCGCCTATCCCTCGTGTTGTCTAGCTGCTCCCTCCGTCCGAGCAATGCGGGGCTGGCCCGCGCCCGATCCTTCGAGGAGGGGGCGTGACTATCGGAGATTTCCATGATGCTGAGCGAAGTGACGCCGGTGCCGCAGGCGGCCCTGCCGGTGGCGGAATTCAAGGATCATCTACGGCTCGGCACCGGGTTCGCCGACGACGGAAGCCAGAATTCGCTGGCCGAGAGCTATCTTCGCGCCGCGCTCGCGGCGATCGAGGGGCGGATCGGCAAGGCGCTGATCGCGCGCGATTTCCTTCTGGAACTGAACGGATGGCGCTGGCCCGACAGCCAGGCCTTTCCGCTGGCCCCGGTCATGTCCATCGCCTCGGTCACGGTCAAGGACCGCGACGGCGTGGCGGATCTGATCGATCCGACCCGGTATCGGCTTGTGCGCGACGCCCACCGACCGAAGGTCGCGGCCACCGGCGCGCTTCTGCCGGGGATCCCGGTTGGCGGAACTGTCGAGGTGGTGTTCACCGCAGGTTTTGGCCCGGCCTGGACGGATGTGCCGGTCGATCTCGGCCAAGCGGTGTTTCTGCTGGCGGCGCAGTATCACGAGACCCGGCACGAGACCGAGACGGGGCAGGCGATGCCGTTTGGGGTGACGGCGCTGATCGAGCGCTGGCGGACCGTGCGCGTGCTCGGCGGGGGGGCGGCATGACCGCGCCGCGTTTGAACCGCAAGTTGATCCTTGAAGAACCGCAGCGCGTGCCGGACGGGGCCGGCGGCTGGTCGCAGACCTGGGTCGCGCTCGGCGCGCTCTGGGCGCGGCTCGATCCCGGGACCGGACGCGAGCGGGCGGGCGAATTCGTCACGCTGTCGGCCGTGCCCTACCGGATCACCGTGCGGGCCGCGCCGCAGGGCGCGCCGTCGCGGCCGAAGCCTGAACAGCGGTTCCGGGACGGCGCGCGCGTCTTCCGCATTACGGCGGTGACCGAAGAGGACCCGGAGGGGCACTACCTGACCTGCTTCGCGCAGGAGGAGGTTCTGGCATGAGCTACGGAGCGGCGGCTGCCTTTCAGGCAGCGATCTACCAGCGCCTCATGGCGGACAGCGCGCTCGATGCGCTGGTCTCGGGTGCGATCTACGATTCGGTGCCGCCAGGGACCACCACGAGCACCTATGTCTCGCTCGGCCCCGAGGATGTGCGCGACGCATCCGACCAGGTCGGGCGGGGGGCGTTCCACGAATTCGTCGTCTCGGTCGTGACCGATCAGGCGGGGTTTCAGAACGCCAAGGCGGTGGCCGCCGCCGTGTCGGACGCACTGACCGGCGCCACGCTTGTGCTGGCGCGCGGGCGGCTGGTCGGGCTGTGGTTCCTATCCGCACGGGCGCGTCGGGTGGAGAAGGCGGATATGCGCCGGATCGACCTCACGTTCCGGGCGCGGATCGAGGATTGAGGTGGGCATTTCGCCGGATCGGCACTTGCACATATCGAATAAATCAGGGTGTCGGTTCTTCGCTGGCGGCCCATTTGTTTCACTAATCGGAGAACGGACATGGCTGCGCAGAATGGCAAGGACCTTCTGATCAAGCTCGACCTCACGGGGGGCGGGCTTTTCACCACGATCGCCGGTTTGCGCGCGACGAGGATCAGTTTCAACGCCGAGACTGTGGACGTGACGAGCCTCGAGAGCCAGGGTGGCTGGCGCGAGCTTCTGGGCGGCGCCGGCGTACGTTCGGCCTCGGTCTCGGGCTCCGGCGTCTTCGTCGACAGCGCCACGGATGACCGCGCGCGGCACATCTTCTTTGCCGGTACGGTCGAGCAGTTCCAGGTGATCATCCCCGATTTCGGTATCGTCGAAGGGCCGTTCCAGATCACCTCGATCGAGTATGCCGGCAGCTATAATGGCGAGGCGACTTATGAACTGTCGCTCGCCTCGGCCGGTGCCCTGAACTTCACGGCGATCTGATGGCCAATCCTTGGACGGGCGAGGTCGCGATCCGGCTCGACGGCACCCGGCATGTCGCCAAGCTGACGCTTGGGGCGTTGGCAGAGCTTGAGGCCGGGCTCGGGACCGGGACGCTGATCGAATTGGTCGAACGCTTTGAAGTGGGGCGGTTCTCGACCAGGGATGTGCTGATGCTGATCGTGGCCGGCCTTCGGGGCGGCGGCTGGACCGGAACGGCGGCGGATCTCTTGAACGTGGAAGTTGGCGGCGGGCCGGTCGAGGCGGCGCGGGTGGCGGCGGAGCTTCTTGCCCGCGCCTTCACGGTGCCGGAGGCCGGATGAGTGCCCTCGACTGGCCGGGGCTGCTGCGGGCGGGTCTTGGCGGGCTAGGGCTCAGGCCCGAGGAGTTCTGGCGCCTCACCCCGGCGGAACTGGTGCTGATGCTGGGCGATCCGAGGGCGGTTGCGCCCCTGAACCGGGCGCGGCTGGACGAGCTGGCGCGCGCCTGGCCCGACAAAGCGAAGGATGGATGAGATGGCGGTAACGGACGGGCTCGACGGGCTGGCGGCGCAGGCGACGGCTTTGGAGAACAGCTTGGGCGGCGCGCAGACGATGACGGCGGCTTTTGGCGGCGAGCTGGAGCGGATGCGCGAAAACATGATCTTCACCGGGCGCGAGGTGGACAGCCTGTCGCGGAATATCGGCGGCGGTCTCAGACGTGCCTTCGACGGACTGATCTTCGACGGGATGAAGCTGTCGGATGCGCTGCGCGGGGTCGCGCAGACGATGATCGACAGCGTCTACAATGTCGCGATGCGGCCCATTCAGAACGCCGTAGGGGGCGCGGTGGCCAATGGCATCAACGGCCTTCTGAGCGGGCTCTTTCCGTTCGAGAAGGGCGGCAGTTTCGCGCAAGGCCGCGTGATGCCCTTCGCCCGCGGCGGGGTCGTCTCGTCACCGACGATGTTCCCGATGCGGAACGGGCGCGGGCTGATGGGCGAGGCGGGGCCGGAAGCGATCATGCCGCTGGCACGTGGCGCCGATGGCCGGCTGGGCGTGCAGACGGCCGGCGGCGGGCGGCCGGTCAATATCGTGATGAACGTGACGACTCCGGACGTGCAGGGCTTCGCCCGCAGCCAGAGCCAGATCGCGTCGCAGATGGCGCGCGCGCTGTCGCGCGGCGACAGGAACAGGTGAGGAGGGCGGCATGGCATTTCACGAGGTGCGGTTTCCGGCGAATCTCAGCTTCGGCTCGGTCGGCGGCCCGGAGCGGCGCACGGAAGTGGTGGCGCTGACCAACGGGTTCGAAGAACGGAACACGCCCTGGGCACAATCGCGCCGGCGCTACGACGCGGGCGTGAGCCTGCGGAGTCTGGACGACATCGGCGCGCTGATTGCGTTCTTCGAGGCGCGGCAGGGGCAGCTTTGCGGGTTTCGCTGGAAGGACTGGGCAGACTACAAGTCGGGCCGCGCGTCGGTTCCGGTCGCCTATGACGATCAGCTGATCGGGATCGGCGACGGGGTGAAGACGGACCACCAGTTGATCAAGACCTATGCCTCGGGCGCCGAGGCGCAGGTGCGCGTGATCGCGAAACCCGTGGCGGGCACGGTGCGTGTCGGGCTTCAGGGTGATGAGTTGGCCGAAGGCGTGCACTTTACGGTCGATACCACGACCGGGATCGTCAGGTTCGCGAGCCCTCCTGCCATCGATGAGCGCATCACCGCCGGCTACGAATTCGACGTGCCTGTGCGCTTTGACACCGACCGCATCCAGGTCTCCGTTGCATCCTTCCAGGCGGGCGACGTGCCGCAGGTGCCGGTGGTGGAGGTGCGTCTCTGATGACCTACCCTCAGGCTTTGAAGGATCACCTGGCGGGCGGTGCCACGACGCTGGCGCGCGCCTTCGCGGTGACGCGAAAGGATGGCGTGGTGCTTGGGTTCACCGATCACGATCGGGACCTGAGCTTCGACGGAGTCACATTCCGCGCCGGGTCCGGGATGACGGCGAAGGCGATCCAACAGGGGACCGGCCTGTCCGTCGACAATTCGGAAGCGTTTGGCGCGCTCCGGTCCGATGCGATCACCGAAGAGGACATACTCGCCGGTCGCTACGATGGCGCAGAGGTCAAGGGTTGGCTGGTGAACTGGGCCGATGTAACGGTCCGGGCCTTGCAGTTTCGGGGAACACTCGGGGAGATCGTGCGGTCGGGCGGGAGCTTCAATGCCGAGTTGCGAGGCCTCGCGGAAGGTCTGAACCAACCTCAGGGGCTGATCTATCACGCTAGGTGTTCAGCAGTCCTCGGCGACGGGCGCTGCAAGTTCGATCTTGGCCAGACGGGCTATTTCGACGAGCGCATCGTCGAGACGGTGGAGGATGCGCGGGTCTTTCGGTTCGCGGATTTCGCGGGCTACGAGGATCGATGGTTCGAGAAGGGCCGGTTCCGTGTCCTGACCGGCAGGGCCGCGGGTCTCGTTGGGGCGGTCAAGAATGACCGTGTTCGCGCGGGCATGAGCCGCGAGGTTGAACTGTGGCAGGCGCTCGGGATGGCCCCGGAGCCGGGCGACCGAGTTCGGATCGAGGCGGGTTGCGACCGCCGGGCCGATACCTGCCGGCTGAAATTCGTGAACTTCGACAATTTTCGTGGTTTCCCGGACATTCCGGGCGAGGATTGGCTGATGTCCTATCCGGTCGGTGCGGGCGTCAACGACGGCGGGAGCCGGCGCGGATGAGCGCAACAGGTCTTCGTGCGGTCTCGGTCGCACGGGAATGGATCGGGACGCCCTATCTGCACCAGGCCTCGGCCATGGGTGCGGGAACGGATTGCCTCGGCCTTTTGCGCGGCATCTGGCGCGAGCTTTACGGGGCAGAGCCGGAACCGGTGCCGGCATACACTCAGGACTGGTCCGAAGCGGAGGGCGCCGAACGTCTTTGGCTGGCGGCGTGCCGACATCTTCAGATCTGCGATTCTCGCTCTGCCTTACGGCCGGGTGAGGTTCTGCTGTTCCGTATGCGGGCCGGATCGGTCGCGAAACATCTGGGACTCGCCGCCGAAAGTGGCGGCCGGACCACGTTCATTCACGCCTATTCCGGGCACGGGGTCGTGGAAAGTCCGCTTTCCACCCCTTGGGCGCGCCGTGTCGTGGCGCGCTTCGAATTTCCCTGAAGGAGGGTCGGCATTTTCGGCTATCAGACGCCGGAAGGCGATCTGCGCTATCACCTCGATCCGCTCTGGGCGGACGCCGAGATCGACTTCATCGGCATCGACAACTACATGCCGCTGTCGGATTGGCGAGACGGGCAGGATCACACCGACGCGCAGTGGGGATCGATCTACAACCTCGACTATCTGAAGGCGAATATCGCGGGCGGCGAGGGGTATGATTGGTACTATTCCAGTCAGGCGCACCGCGATGCCCAGTTCCGGACGCCGATCGCCGACGGCGCCTTCGGCGAGGACTGGGTTTGGCGCGTGAAGGATATCCGCAGTTGGTGGGAGAACCCGCATCACGATCGGATTGCCGGCGTGAAGGGGCCGCAGACGAGTTGGGTGCCGCAATCGAAGCCCGTGTGGTTCACCGAGTTCGGCTGTGCCGCCATCGACAAGGGCACGAACGAGCCGAACAAGTTCCTCGATCCGAAATCGTCAGAATCGTTGCTGCCGAACTATTCCGACGGGCGGCGGGACGATCTGATCCAGATGCAGTATCTCAGGGCGATGATCGGCTACTGGCGCGACCCCGCCAACAATCCGGTATCGGCGGAATACGGCGCCGCGATGGTCGATATGGATCGCGCCCATGTCTGGGCATGGGATGCTCGACCGTTCCCGTATTTTCCGGCCAACGCCGAAACTTGGGCCGACGGTGACAATTATCCGCGCGGGCATTGGATCACGGGTCGGGTGTCGGCCCAGCCGCTGTCGAGCGTCGTCGCGGAGATATGCGGCCGGTCGGGCGTCGGCGCCGTCGACGTCTCCGGCCTTTTCGGCATCGTGCGTGGTTATTCCGTCGCAGATACCGGCACCGGGCGGGCGGCCTTGCAGCCGCTGATGCTGGGCTACGGGTTCGAGGCGCTTGAACGGGACGGGGTTCTGACGTTCCGGATGCGCGACGGGCTTGTGGATGCCACGGTCGGGCCGGACGACCTCGCGGTTGGTGAGGAAACGGGCGGCTGGGTCGAGACCTCGCGCGTGACCGAGGCGGAGATCGCCGGTCGCGTTCGGTTGAATTACGTTGAGGCGGAAGGTGACTACGAGGCACGTTCGGCCGAGGCGATATTCCCTGACGAGGAAATGCTCGGTGTGGCGCAGTCGGAACTGGCGCTGGCGCTGACCCGCTCGGAAGGGCAGCGGATCGTCGAGCGCTGGCTTGCCGAGGCGCGGGTGGCGCGCGATGGCGCGCGGTTCGCCCTTCCGCCGTCGCTCGGGCATCTGGGGGCGGGCGACGTTCTCGCGATGGCGGATGGCAGACGATATCGGATCGACCGGGTCGAACAGGCGGGCGCCCTTGCGGTCGAGTCCGTCCGGGTCGAGCCTGGGGTGTATGAGCCCTCGGACGAGGCCGAGGAGCGGGTCACGCCGCGAAGGTTCGCGGCGCCGGTGCCGGTCTTCCCGATGTTCCTCGACCTCCCCCTCATGAGCGGGCAGGAGGTGCCGCACCAGCCGCATCTGGCGGTGACGGCGGCGCCGTGGCCGGGCTCCGCGGTGGTCTATTCTTCCGACGTGGATGCGGGCTACACGCTCAACAAGCTGATTGCGGCGAGATCGGTGATCGGGCGCAGCCAGAGTGTTCTCGACGTGGCGGCGCCGGGGGTCTGGGATCGCGGGGCGCCGTTGCGCGTCAAGGTGAGCGGCGGGGCGCTGGCATCGGTGGGCCCCGATCAGCTATTGAACGGCGCGAACCTGATGGCGATCGGCGACGGATCCCCGGACAATTGGGAGCTTTTCCAGTTCGCCACTGCCACGCTGGTGGCACCGGGCACCTATGATCTGTCGCTGCGGCTCAGAGGCCAGGCCGGGACCGACGCGCTAACCCCGCAGAGTTGGCCTGTCGGGAGCTATGTCGTTCTGATGAACGGGGCGCCGAAGCAGATTGCGCTTTCGGTCGCAGAGCGGGATCTGGCGCGGCACTACCGGATCGGCCCGTCGCGTCGCGGCTATGACGATCCGTCCTATATCCACCGCATCGAGGCTTTTGCCGGCAATGGCCTGAGACCCCTATCCCCCGCGCATCTGACCGCGAGACGAACCGGATCGGGGGATCTTGATCTGAGCTGGATCCGGCGCACCCGGGTTAACGGCGACAGCTGGTCGGGCGTCGATGTGCCGCTCGGCGAGGCGTCGGAACGCTACCTCGTCAGGGTGATGCAGGGCGCGTCGGTGCACCGGGAACTCACTCTCGGCCAGCCGGTCTGGACCTATCCGGCCGGGATGGAAGCGGCCGATGCCGTGACCCTGCCATATGAGGTTCATGTGGCCCAGCTGTCCGACGCCTTCGGGCCGGGCCCCTTCAAGAGGATCGTGATCGATGTCTAACACCAACCAGCTCGGCCTGCCGCTTCTGCAACCCGTACAGGCGCAGAAACATGTGACAGTGAACGGGGCGCTGATGCGCCTGGACGGACTTGTCGAACTGACGTTAGCGTCGCGGTCGCTGCCGACGCCGCCCGGCGTGGTAGCGGATGGCGTTTGCTACGGCGTACCATTCGGCGCGGTCAACGAGTGGGCCGGGCAGGACGGCAAGATCGCGATCGGCAGCAATGGCGGATGGGATTTCGCCACCCCGAAGCGCGGTTGGCGCGCGATGATCCTCGACGAGGGCGCACAGGCGCTCTTCGACGGAACGCTCTGGCGTGAAGGCATGGTGACGCTTTCGCCGAACAACGCTGGCATGTCCTTCCAAGTCGCCGAGATTGACCACGTGATTTCGGCGGGGCCAGTTTCGACGACGGCGGTGTTGATCCCGTCGAATGCGGTCGTTTTCGGGGCCACGGCGCGGGTCGTCACGGCGATCACCGGAACGCTGGCGAACTGGGCGCTCGGCAATCCCGGGGCGGTCGGACGCTACGGGTCAGGCATCGGCAAGGCCACAGGGGCATGGGCGCGAGGCGTCCTTGGTCAGCCGACAGCCTTCTATGCGCCCGAGGTCATGCAACTCAACGCGACGGGTGGCGACTTCGCCGGTGGTGTGGTCCGCATTGCCGTCCACTACATGGAAATTGCCTTGCCCGACCAGTGAGAGATGCGCACGATTACCCACGGGGACGTCACGACCGTGGCCCGCGCCGTGCGCGGGCTGCCGCCCGATGAGCAGCGGCGCGTGATTCTGAAGCTGCTCGACCGGGCCCACGCGGCCGACCTGTTCCGCAAGAAGTTCGGCCGTGCGCACCCGTTTTGGGGAAACGGAAGCCTGATGGCAGCGGTTCTGGTCGATACGCGTGCGTGGGCCGAGCCGTTCCTGTCGGACATCTCCTACCTCGAGGCGCTGTCCCTGGTCATCGATACCGTCCTTGACTGGCGCCGACGCGCGCAGTGATCAAATTTTTTGGAATGGCGCTTCCAGTTCCGATCCGATCTCCTATCTGCTATATACGCTGCAGATACCTTAGGAGCGCGCCATGGCCGAACGTCGTCCCAAAGTTGCACAGGTCGATCCCGTATGGTCGCATGTCTGCGAAGAGGCGCGCGCCGCCGTCCGGGATGAGCCGCTTCTGGGCGGTCTGATCCATTCCGGCATCCTGCATCACGCGACGCTGGAACGGGCACTGTCCTATCGGTTTTCCATGAAACTCGCCTCGGGTGAGATGAGCGAGCAGATCTTGCGGGAAATCGCCGATGAAGCCTATTCGTCGGATCCGGAAATCGGCCGGTCGGCGCGAGCAGATATTGTCGCCGTCTATGATCGTGACCCTGCGTGCCACCGTTTCATGCAGCCGATGCTGTTCTTCAAGGGCTTCCAGGCCGTTCAGGCCTATCGGATCGGCCATTGGCTTTGGACTCAGGGCCGCCGGGATCTCGCCTATTTCGTCCAGATGCGGGTAAGCGAGGTGTTTGGCGTCGATATCCATCCCAATGCGAGGATCGGCAAGGGCATCATGATCGACCACGCCCATTCCATCGTCATCGGGGAGACGGCAGTGGTCGGCGACAACGTCTCCATGCTGCATTCGGTCACCCTTGGCGGAACCGGGAAGGAAGACGGCGACCGTCACCCGAAGATCGGCAACGGCGTCCTGATCGGGGCGGGGGCGAAGATCCTTGGCAACATTCTTATCGGTGAGCGCTCGCGCATCGCGGCGGGGTCGGTCGTGCTGCACGACGTTCCCTGCTGCAAGACCGTCGCCGGAGTTCCGGCGAAGATCGTCGGCGAGGCCGGCTGCGATCAGCCGGCGCTGACGATGGACCAACTGATCGACGACGGCGTCTGAGGCTTCGGTCGGCAGGTTTCAGTCCGGCTTCCAGTCAGAAATGCGAAGGCCGGGGCGATCTGCCCCGGCCTTATTCTTTCTTGATCTCAGGCGTCAGGCCATCATCGACAGCGGATTTTCAAGATAACCGACGATTGCCTTCAGAACGTCTGCCCCGAGCGCCCCGTCGATCACCCGGTGATCGACAGAGAGCGTCATCGACATCACCGTCGCCACGCCGATCTCCCCATCCGCTTTCACCACAGGCTTCTTCACTCCGGCGCCAACGGCCAGAATCGCGCCATGCGGCGGGTTGATGACGGCGTCGAAGTTCTCGATGCCCATCATGCCGAGATTGGAGATTGCGAAGCTGCCGCCCTGGTATTCGTGGGGCGCGAGCTTACGGGTCCGCGCCCGCGCCGCAAGATCCTTCATCTCGGTCGAGAGCGCCGACAGCGTCTTTTTCTCCGCATCCTTCAGGACCGGGGTGAAGAGCCCGCCCTCGATCGCGACGGCCACCGCCACGTCCGACGGCTTCAGCTTCAGGATCCGGTCGCCGGCCCAGACGGCGTTGGCATCCGGCACGTCCTGCAGCGCTAGCGCGCAGGCCTTGATGATGAAGTCATTGACCGAAAGTTTCACGCCCCGCGCCTCAAGCTGGGCGTTTACCTCTCCCCGGAACTTCATCAAAGCGTCGAGCTGCACGTCGCGACGCAGGTAGAAATGCGGAATGGTCTGCTTGGCCTCGGTCAGCCGCGCCGCGATGGTCTTGCGCATGCCGTCGAGCGGCACTTCCTCGTAATCGCGGCCTTCGTAGAGCTTGGCAACCGTGCTGGCGGAGGGGCCGGCAGGCATTGGCGCCGCCGCAGAGGGGGCCGGTGCAGGGGCCGCAGCCGACGGAGCGGCGGCTTTCGGTGCGGCGGATGCCGCTTCCACGTCCGCCTTGACGATGCGACCATGCGGACCGCTGCCGGTCAGTGCCGCGATGTCTACGCCCTTTTCTTTGGCTAGCCGCCGCGCAAGCGGTGACGCCAGAACGCGAGTGCCACCGGATTTCGGGGCGGCAGGGGCCGACGGTGCCGGTGTCGCGGCCGGGGCGACGGTCTCGGCTGCTGCCGGATCGGCGGGCACCGCTTTGGGCGCAGGAGCCGCATCGGCGCTTTCACCCTCTTCCACCAGGATCGCGATGGGCGTGTTGACCTTCACCCCCGCAGTCCCTTCCGACACGAGGATCTTGCCGACGATGCCTTCATCGACGGCTTCGAACTCCATCGTCGCCTTGTCGGTCTCGATCTCGGCCAGGATGTCGCCGGAGGACACCGTGTCGCCCTCCTTCACCAGCCATTTCGCCAGCGTGCCCTCTTCCATCGTGGGCGAGAGGGCCGGCATCAGGATTTCGGTCGCCATGTCTCTCCCTCCTCAGCGATAGGTGACTTGCTTGACCGCCGCCACGACCTCGTCGGAGGTTACGAGCGCCAGCTTTTCGAGGTTCGCCGCATAGGGCATCGGCACGTCCTTGCCCGTGCAGTTGATGACCGGCGCGTCGAGGTAGTCGAACGCCTCCTGCATCAGAACCGCCGAGATGTGGTTGCCGATCGAGCAGACCGGCCAGCCTTCCTCGACCGTCACGCAGCGATTGGTCTTCATCACCGAACTGACAACCGTCGCCGTGTCGATCGGGCGCAGCGTGCGCAGGTCGATCACCTCGGCACTGACGCCTTCGGCGGCGAGCTTGTCGGCCGCTTCCAGCGTGTGGGTCATGCCGATGCCGAAGCTGACGAGCGTCACGTCCGTGCCCTCGCGCCAGATCTTCGCCTTGCCGAAGGGGATGGTGAAGTCCTCGATGTCCGGCACTTCGAAGCTCCGGCCGTAGAGGATCTCGTTCTCGAGGAAGATCACCGGGTTCGGATCGCGGATCGCGGTCTTCAGAAGGCCCTTGGCGTCCGCCGCGGAATAGGGCTGCACGACCTTGAGGCCGGGAATCTGCGCGTACCAGGCGGCATAGTCCTGGCTGTGCTGGGCGGCGACGCGGGCAGCCGCGCCATTGGGGCCGCGGAAGACGATCGGGCAGCCCATCTGGCCGCCGGACATGTAAAGCGTCTTGGCGGCAGAGTTGATGATCTGGTCGATCGCCTGCATCGCGAAGTTGAAGGTCATGAACTCGACGATGGGGCGAAGGCCGCCGAACGCGGATCCGACCGCGATGCCGGCGAAGCCATGCTCGGTGATCGGAGTGTCGATCACGCGCTTCGGCCCGAACTGGTCGAGAAGCCCTTGGCTGATCTTGTAGGCGCCCTGATATTCGCCGACTTCC
The DNA here is from genome assembly GCF_039830135.1 of Defluviimonas sp. SAOS-178_SWC. Taxonomy (NCBI): domain Bacteria; kingdom Pseudomonadati; phylum Pseudomonadota; class Alphaproteobacteria; order Rhodobacterales; family Paracoccaceae; genus Albidovulum; species Defluviimonas sp. SAOS-178_SWC. The sequence continues at coordinate 1,624,041 of NZ_CP156081.1, forward strand.
TCGCCCATGAGGTAGACATCGCCGTCGCGCGACATCTCCTCGGCCATCGCTTCGCGGAGCGCCTCGCGCACCGTCATCGTCTTCATCGCCGTGCCTTCTGGCCAGTCGGGCGAGGTGTCGGCCTTCGGCGCCGCCGGTGCCGCGGCGGCTGCCGCAGGGGCAGGGGCCGGCGCCGCGGCCGGAGCCGCCGCTTTCGGCGCGGTCACGGCCTCGGCGCTTTCGCCTTCCTCGACGAGGACGGCGATGGGCGTGTTGACCTTCACACCCTCGGTGCCCTCGGCGATCAGGATCTTGCCGACGATGCCTTCATCGACCGCCTCGAACTCCATCGTCGCCTTGTCGGTCTCGATCTCGGCGAGGATCTGGCCGGACGATACGGAGTCGCCCTCCTTCACCAGCCATTTCGCAAGTTTGCCTTCCTCCATCGTGGGCGACAGGGCGGGCATAAGAATTTCGGTTGCCATGATGCTGTCCCCCTCAGGCGTAAATGTCGGTCCAAAGCTCCTCGAGCGCGGGCTCGGGGCTTTCCTTGGCGTATTCCGCCGCCTCGTTCACGATGGCCTTGATCTCCTTGTCGATGGCCTTGAGGTCATCGTCGGTGGCGTGGCCTCCCTGAAGAAGAAGCTCGCGCACGTGCTCGATCGCGTCGCGCTCCTCGCGCATCTTCTGGACTTCCTCGCGGCTGCGGTATTTCGCGGGGTCGGACATCGAATGGCCGCGATAGCGGTAGGTCATGACTTCGAGGATGTAGGGGCCCTTGCCGGCCCGGCAGTGGGCGACCGCCTTCTCGCTCGCGGCCTTGACCGCGAGAACGTCCATGCCGTCGACCTGCTCGCCGGGAATACCGTAGGCCTGGCCGCGCCCGAACAGCGTCACCGACTTCGTCGAGCGCTTCATGGAAGTGCCCATCGCGTACTGGTTGTTCTCGATCACGAAGATCACCGGCAGATCCCAGAGCTCGGCCATGTTGTAGGTCTCGTAGACCTGGCCCTGGTTCGCCGCGCCGTCGCCGAAATAGGCGAAGGTCACGCGCTTGTTGTCCTTGTACTTGTCCGCGAAGGCGAGACCGGCGCCGAGCGGCACCTGCGCGCCGACGATGCCGTGGCCGCCGTAGAAATGCTTTTCCTTGGAGAACATGTGCATGGAGCCGCCCTTGCCCTTCGACAGGCCGCCCTCGCGGCCGGTCAGTTCGGCCATGACACCCTTGGGATCCATGCCGCAGGCGAGCATGTGGCCGTGGTCGCGGTAGGAAGTGATGCGCTTGTCACCTTCCTCTGCGGCGGCTTCGAGCCCGACGACGACGGCTTCCTGGCCGATATAGAGGTGGCAGAACCCGCCGATCAGACCCATCCCGTACAGCTGCCCCGCCTTTTCCTCGAATCGGCGGATGAGCAGCATCTCCCGGTAGTATTTCAGAAGATCTTCCTTGGACGTGTTTGATTTATCGGCACTTTTTCGTGCAGCCATCCCTGCGACCTCCCAATGACGAAAAGATAGTTCAACGTTAAACTAATTTATACTGCAATTGCGGATGAATCGCGAGAGTTTTTTCGCGGAGGATATGGCCCCCGCTCCGGTTCGCCACGCGGGCGAGCGCGGCGGGCCGGAGTGGGGGCGCTGCCCCCACTCCCCCGGAGTATTTTCGAACAGAAGAAGGAGAGGAGATCGGCGCCGGCCTGGGTCAGTGGATGACGATTTCGTCCGAACGGATGAGGCCGAGCACGTCGCGGGCGCGCTCGTCCAGAAGGTCGAGGTCGAGGTAGTCGTCCGACATCCGGTGCGTCAGGTTCTCCATCCGCGCCACTTCGAGGCGGAGCACGTCGCGTTCGCGGGTCAGGGTTTCCTTCTCGGCCGTGGCCTGGACCCGGCGGAAGACGCCGAAATCGCCCTGCACGGCGGCGAAGGTGAAATAGAAACCGAGGCAGCCGGCGCCGGCGGTGTACAGCACCATGCCCAGGGTCGGACGTCTGCGCGCTACGCTCATCTACTGCCTCTTCGGACCGCCTCTCGCGGGCGGGTGACGAGAATCATCGCATAGCGGATTCGCGAAGGGAATCCCCCTTCGCGACATTTTTTTACGGGATCAGCGCGGTCAGCCCGCGACCGAGGCGTCGTAGATGCTCTGGATCGTCGCGTCGAGCGTCGCGTCGAACTCCGCGTCGCTCTGCCGGGCGGAAAGCCCCTCGGTCAGGGCGCGGGAGAAGCTGGCGATGACGCCGGTATTCCGGGCCAGAAGCGCGTTCGCCTCCTCCCGGCTGTAGCCGCCCGAGAGCGCCACGACCCGCATCACCCGCGGGTGATCGACGAGCGGCTTGTAGAGGTTGGCCTTCGTCGGCAGCGTCAGCTTCAGCATCACCTCCTGGCCTTCGGGCAGGGCGTCGAGGTTCTGCTTCAACTCGGCCAGAAGAATGTCCTCGGCTTCCGCCTTGTCGGCGATGGAAATCGTGACCTCAGGTTCGATGATCGGCACCAGCCCGTGGCTGAGAACCTGCTTCGCGAGATCGAATTGCTGGGCGACGTTGGCGGCGATTCCGGCGGGCGAGGCCGCGTCGATGACCGAGCGTTCCTTGGTCCCGAAGATCCCCGCCGCGACCGCGCGCTTCAAGAGCGCGTCGAGCCCCGGGATCGGCTTCAGAAGGCGAACGCCGTCGGCCTCGTCCTCCAGCCCCTTGTCGATCTTCAGGAACGGCACCACGCCGCGCTCTTCCCACAGATAGGTCGCCGCCGGCTTGCCGCCGATCACGCCGTCCATCGTCTTCTCGAAGAGGATCGCGCCGATCACGCGCTTGCCGGTGAAGGCGGGCGCGGTGGCGATACGCGACCGCATCTGGTGGATGAGGCCGTACATCTCCTCGTCGGTCTTCCAGGCATCGGCGCCGATCCCGTAGAGCTTCAGCGCCTTTGGAGTCGAGCCGCCGCTCTGATCGAGGGCCGCGATGAAGCCCTTGCCCGAACGCATCTGTTCCGCCTGCTTTTGCCGTGACATTTCGACCTCCGCTGATACCCGTTGAAAAGGCGCAATCGCCCCGTTTCAACGGGTTCTAGGCGAGTGGATCGGGCCATGCAAATGTGGTGGCGCTAACGCCCACGGGTTGCGGTCGGATTTGGAAACAATGCGCCGTCCGCGACGCGGGAACGGCATTTCGCAAGGATAGCGTCGGGAGGGGACGCCTCCCGCAGATCGGGCTGCCGGCCGGTCCGAAAACCGACCGGGGCGCTATGCCTCGAGCGCCGCGACGCCGGGCAGAACCTTGCCTTCCATCCATTCGAGGAAGGCGCCCCCGGCGGTGGAGATATAGGTGAAATCCTCCGCGACGCCGGCCTTGTTGAGTGCCGCGACCGTATCGCCGCCGCCCGCGACCGAGACGAGCCGGCCGCCGCGTGTCAGCTCGGCCGCCTTGCGGGCGGCCGCGTTCGTCGCCGCGTCGAACGGCTCGATCTCGAAGGCGCCAAGGGGGCCGTTCCAGATCAGCGTCCGGCAGCGGGCGAAGACCTCGGCGATGCGGTCGACCGTCTCCGGCCCGGCATCGAGGATCATGGCATCGGCCGGACAGGCATCGGCGGCGACAGTCTCGTTCGCGGCCCCCGCCTTGAATTCCCGCGCGACGACGACATCGACCGGCAGTTCGATGGCGCAGCCGGCCGCTTTCGCCTTCTCGAGGATCGAGCGGGCCGTGTCGGCCATGTCTCGCTCGGCGAGCGAGGCGCCCACCTCGATCCCTTGGGCGACGAGGAAGGTGTTGGCCATGCCGCCGCCGATCACGAGGTGATCGACCTTGGCGACGAGGTTGCCGAGAAGGTCGAGCTTGGTCGAGACCTTCGCGCCGCCGACGATCGCGACGACCGGGCGCTCCGGATCGCCGAGGGCGGCGTTCAGCGCCTTCAACTCGGCTTCCATCAGCCGCCCGGCGCAGGACGGCATCAGATGCGCGATCCCCTCGGTCGAGGCATGGGCGCGGTGTGCGGCCGAAAAGGCGTCGTTCACATAGACCTTGCCAAGCGCGGCGAGCCCCGCCGCCATCGCCGGGTCGTTCTTTTCCTCGCCGGGATGGAAGCGGGTGTTTTCGAGAAGGAGGACATCGCCCGCTTGCATTGCCGCTACGGCCTTCTTGGCCGGCGCGCCGATGCAATCCTCGGCGAACCCGACTTTCTGGCCCAGGGCGGCCTCCAGCGCCGGCAGGACCACCTTCAGGCTCATCTCCGGCACGACCTGCCCTTTCGGCCGGCCGAAATGCGCCAGGAGAACCGGCTTGCCGCCCTTGGCCTGGATATCCTTGATGGTCGGGACGATCTTCTCGATCCGCGTCGCGTCGGTGACTTTCCCGGCCTCGACCGGGACGTTGATGTCCACGCGGACAAGCACGGTCTTGTCCTTCATCTCCACGTCGTCGAGGCTTTTCCAGCTCATCAGGCGAATCCTTTGCGTCCCGGCGGTTTTTCGCGAATCTAGCCGTCGATACACGGCAAGCATAGGCGAAGCACGCCGATTGCGACGCTTTGCCCTTTTCATGTGCCTCCTGGCGCACTAGGTTCCGCGCAACATTCAAGGAGGCCGGAATGGCAGAGATCAAGGATCCCGAAAACACGATCATCATGACGCTGAAAGGTGGCGACGTGGTGATCGAGCTTCTGCCCGATGTTGCGCCCAAGCACGCCGCACGGATGAAGGAGCTCGCCCGGGCCGGCAAGTATGACAATGTCGCCTTTCACCGTGTGATCGAGGGCTTCATGGCCCAGACCGGCGACGTCCAGCACGCCAATATGGAAAAGAACTACAATCCCGGCCGCTCCGGCACCGGCGGTTCTGACCTGCCGGACCTGCCGGCGGAGTTTTCCAAGCTTCCGCATGACCGTGGAACGCTCGGCGCCGCACGGTCACAGAACCCGAACTCGGCCAACAGCCAGTTCTTCATCAACTTCAAGGACAACCACTTCCTGAACGGCCAGTACACGGTCTACGGCCGGGTGATTTCCGGCATGGAGCATGTGGATGCGATCCAGCGCGGCGAGCCGCCCGCGAATCCCGACCGCATGATCGCCGTGAAGGTGGCTGCCGATGTCTGACACGCGCGTCTTCGTCGGGGCGATGGCGGCCGGTCTTGCCGCGATCGGTGCGGCCGGTTTCCTCTACATGCAAAGCACACGGGGCGCCGTCGCGTCGGAGGACGGGCCGGGCCCGAACCTCGTGATCGAGGTGGCCGGAGAGGCCGCCAACGGCACGGTCGTCATCGACCTTCTGCCCGAGGTGGCGCCGAAGCATGTCGCCCAGATCACCGAACTGGCGCGGACCGGCGCCTATGACAACGTGGTCTTTCACCGTGTTCTCGACGGGTTCATGGCGCAGACCGGCGACGTGAAGTTCGGCCGGTGGGGCGAGGATCTGTCGATGGCGGGCACCGGGAAGTCCGACCTGCCGAACATCCCGGCCGAGTTCTCCGACCTCTCGTTCCAGCGCGGCGTCGTCGGCATGGCGCGGTCCTCGAATCCCAACAGCGCGAATTCGCAATTCTTCATCATGTTCGCGCCGGGGGAATTCCTCAACGGTCAGTACACGGTCATCGGCCATGTGATTTCCGGCATGGAAGTGGTCGACGCGATCAAGAAGGGCGAGTCCGACCTCAACGGCGCCGTCGCCGATCCCGACCGCATGGTCCGCGTGACGGTCGAGGAATAGCGCCCCGCCACTTTCGGGCGAAAGCGGTCTTCGGTCGCGTCGCAAATCCCCCCGCCCGGTCCAGACTGCCGGGCGGTTTTTTTTGTCCGTTCCCTGCATCATCGCCATTCTGGCTGCCTCGCGCCCGCCGAAGGTCAGAGGTCCAACCCTTCCGCCTCGATCAGCTCGGGCCCGTCATCGGCGATCCCGAACGGCCGGACCCGCCGGGTGATGTAGCGGCCGGTCCATCCCGTTCCCAACCGCTCGATCGCCTCTTCATCCGGCATCTCCCGGCCAAGCCACGGCAACATCTCGTCCGCCGTCAGGATGACGGGTATGCGCGGATGCAGATCGGCGACCTGCGGATCGGCCGCGCGGTCGAAGCTTGCGATCGCTGTATTGCCGCTCGGACAGCGTGCGTGGTCGTGGCGCAGCCGTGACGAACCTGTCCCATCGTGCTTCCTTCCCTTCCGTCGAAACGATCGCACCATCAAACCGTGGGATCAAATATCTAGCGTTCGGGCAGCCCCCCAGTGCGAACGTCGACCTACCAGATGATATCGAGGCAGGTTATGAAGAAGCTGGCGCGACCGTGGCGGCGTCGCCAAGTGGCTCTGCCGCGCTCTGACGCCTTGGCATCCAGAAACGTTGCACGCATCTCGACGAGCCAGGCAAGAATATCGACGCCGATGATGATCAGCGAACCAAAACGTGTCGAAGCGATCTATGCCAAGCTGCCCAAGAACAAACTCAAGCAGATAGATCAGCGCGACGGGACGCCTGCGGCCCTGATTGAAGCCCTGACAACAAAAGGGCCTCCAGAAACCGAAACCTGAGCAACCACGGAAGTGCCCCGGAACTCCTGTTCCGGACGCGCCTACATGTCACGGGGAAAGGAGTTTCCCCGCCGTGACTGGTCCCGATAGTTTAGCGCCCGTCGGTTTCCGAAAGGACGCGCAGGTGTCGGGTCCGCGCTGCCGCGCGCCACACCGTTGCATCGGTCATGAGGTTCCTTGCAGACAGGGCCGGCGTCTGGCGCGATCGCGTGTCAGGCCGTGCTGCCGCCGTCGACCGTCACGACCGTGCCGGTGATCTTTCCCGCCTCGGGGCCAAGAAGATAAGCGACCGCGCCGGCCGCATCCTCGGGCGCGGCGAGGCCGAGCGTGGCGCGGCGGCGGATCGAGGCCATCTTGTGGACGTCAAGGCCGCTCGTCATTTCGGTTTCCATGTAGCCCGGCGCAACGCAGTTGACGGTGATGTCGCGCTTGCCCAGCTCGCGCGACAGCGACCGCGTCATGCCTTCGAGGCCGGCTTTCGACGCCGCATACGCGGCAAGGCCGTTGAAGCCGGTGGAGGCGATGATCGAGGAGATGTTGACGATCCGTCCCTCGCGCGCGGAGAGCATCCCGCGCGAGGCGTATTTCGTCAGGATCAGCGGCGCGGTCAGGTTGACGGCAAGCACCTTCTCGATATCGCTCCGGTGCATCGTCGCGAGGACCCCGTCGGTGCCGATTGCGGCGTTGTTGACGAGGCCCCAGAGCGTGCCGTGCCGCGACGTGATATCGCCCACGAGGTCGGGAATGATCCCGACATCCGAAAGGTCGGTCTGAATGAATTCGGCGCGACCGTCGCTGGCCTCCACCAGCGCGCGGTACTCGTCGCTGTAGCCGCGGGCCGTGCCGACGACCCGGTAGGGCGTGGTATCGGCAAGAAGCCGGCGCGCGATGGCCAGGCCAAGGCCACGGGAGACACCTGTCACCAGAACGGTTTTCATGCTGACGCGCCTCCTTTGCGCACGAGTTTGCCGGCGGCGTTGGTCTCGAACCCCTCGACGAAGCGGATGATGGCCGGAACGGCCTCGCGTACCAGACGCGCGCGGCAAGTGTCGAGGATCGCCTGTTTCGTCGTCTCCGCGTCGGCGCCGTCGGCGAGTTGCACTTCGGCGACGACGAGCGTGCCGGTGATCGGGTTCTTCTTCGACGAGACCTGGACGAGCGCCACGCCGGGCACCGATTTCACCGTGTCCTCAACGGTTTCAGGGTAGATCTTCACACCGCCGACATTGATCAGCCCGTTCTCTCGCCCGAGGAAATGAAGCCGGTCGCCGTCCGCCCTGATGAGGTCGCCGGAGCGGATATAGCCTTCCGCATCGACCGCGATCTCGGCGCTGGCGACCGAGGGGCCGACGGGCGGGCGCAGCCAGAGGATATCGTCGACGATCTTCAGCCTCACCCCGCCAGGCGCGATATTCAGGTAGTCGGCGGGAAAGCCCGCCTTGCCGTCGTTCACCGAAAATCCGACCCCGGCTTCGGTCGAGGCGTAGATATGTGTCACGCGTGCGTCAGGAAAACCGGCGCGCAGGGCGTCGATGGTCGCCTGATCCGCGATCTCGCCGCCAAGCGTGATCTGCCGGAGCGACAGCGCCTTGTGGTCCGGCACCATCAGCACCCGCCGCCACAGCGTCGGGGTGGCGGAAAGATGGGTGCAGCCGTTCGCGGCCAGCGCGGCGATCTGCGCGGCGATTGGCTCATGCGTGTCGACAACCAGAAGCCGGCCGCCGCCGACCAGCGCCTGAAGCGTGACCTGAAGACCGGCGAAACGCGTCGGGTCGTAGAGGAGCCCCCAGTTCGGCGCATCCTTCGGTGTGAAGCGATAGACGCTGCGGGTCAGCGACTTGAGCGTATGCGGCACAACCTTCGGGGTGCCCGTCGTTCCCGACGTGGTCATGAGCCATGTCGTCGTCGCCTGCGCGTCGGCCGCGCCGGGGGCGGTCGCGTCCTCGAACGCCATCGCGCCAGAGTGGTCGCGCAGGTCATCCCGGTCGGTGACGAGCGCACCGCAGCCGGTCCGCTCCGCGAGCGTCCGGACCGTATCGGCGTCAAGCGCGCCGGACAAAAGCAGGATCGTGGCGGCCTGGCCGTCGAGGGCAGTGAGCGCCCGGATCAAGGTCACCGGATCGCTGAGGCAGAGCGCCACGGGGCGGTCAATCGCGAGCGATGCCGAGGCGCGGAGGCCGGAGAGGTCGTCGCGGGTGTATTCGCGGCCATCCGCGCCAACCAGCGACGCGGAACCGAGTTGCCCGGCGAGCGAGGTCATGCCTTGGGCTGGTAGCGTTCATAGAACGCGACGAATTCGGCGAAGGTCTGCGGATAGAAGGCTTCGTCCGACAGGGTGAAGGGGTCGAAGCCCAACTCCTCGTCGAGCGAGGTCACGAAGATCGCGAAGCCGAGGCTGTCGAGACCGGTCTCGAGCAGGACCGTATCCGGGGCGAGGGCGGGTGCGTCGCTGTTCTTCTCCTGTTTCCAGACCTGTCCGAAGACATTCCGGATGCTTGCTTCAAGAGTGCTCATTGCTCGTTCCTCAATGGTCGATCGGAGAGTCGTTCCCCTTGTCAAGGCGGATGCCCCAGGGGCCGGTGACGATGTTCTGTTCGACCACACGCGCGGGATTTCCCATCACCACCGAATTCGACGGCACGTCGCGGCCTACGACTGAATTGCCGGTGACGATGACGGAATCGCCGATGCGGACGCCGGGCAGCACGATCGCGCCGTACCCGATGAAGCAGTTGCGGCCGATATGGACGTCGCGGTGGGTACGGTTGACGAAATCATGCGTCAGGATCGCCGCACCCGACGTGATGGCCGTGTAGTCACCGATGTGAATCCCCTCCGGGTGGGTCTTGTCGAGTTTCGCGCCCATCGAGATCCGCACATCCTTGCCGAGGTCCATTCCGTAGACGCGCCCATATAGGAAATTCACGCCTGGCAGAACGATCTTTCTGTGGACGACGGTTCTGATCGCAGAGAGCAAAGACATCGCGGACCTTGACGTTTCGGCGGACAGGTTCGGCCGGTTCATGAACAGAATCAATCGGCGCTAACAAACGCGAAGTTGCTGCGAAGTTCCAGTCTTCAGGCGGCATCGTTTCCGGATCGAACAAGAAACCGGCGAATTTGCACGAAAAATGAGGTCAGCGGGCCTTGGCCGCCCGGTTGCTGCCCGGCACAGGTCGCGCCGGCTATAGTCTGGCCGGCGCGACCCGCGGTGTCAGGCGGCATAGCTGACGAGTTCGTATTCGACCCCATCGTCGCCGTCGAAATAGAAGCGCCGTCCAGGTTCGTAGTCGGCATGGCTGCGCGGCTCGTAGCCGGCGGCGCGCACGGCGCGTTCGGCCGCGTCGAGGTCGCCCACCACGAGCCCGACATGGTTCAGCGACCCGCGCTTCACATAGCGTTCGGCCTGGCCGGTGAGGGGCATCGCAGGCGCATAGAGCGCGAGGTAGCTGTCGTCGGAGCCGACATGGACGGTAAAGCCGTTGTCTTTTGCGGCGCCCTCCCATCTGACCTTCCAACCGAAGAGCGACGTGAGGATCCGGGCGGTGGCCCTGGGATCGGTGACGGTGATGTTCACGTGTTCGACACGGGCGGGGATAGCGGTGGGCATGGGACTCTCCTGATGGTGCCCGTCCTTGCGCGGGCTTGTGCTTGGTAGTTCCTCAAGTAAACTTGAGGTCAAGCGGAAAAGAGGTGGGCATGGAAAGGGAACTGACGATCGGCGCGCTGGCGCGGCGGACCGGACTCGCGGTGTCGGCGATCCGGTTCTACGAGGAACGCGGGCTGGTCCGGCCGGGCCGCAATGCGGGCGGCCAGCGCCGGTTCGCCCGCAGCGATATCCGGCGGCTATCCTTCGTGATGATCGCTCAGAAGCTCGGCTACACCATCGCCGAGATCGCGGCGCGGCTCGGCGAATTGCCGGAGGGCAGGGCGCCCGATGCGGAGGACTGGCGGGCGATGGCAGAAGGCTTCCGCGCGGAGCTGGACGCACGGATCGCGCTCATGACCGAGTTTCGCGACAAGCTCGACGGGTGTATCGGCTGTGGCTGCCTGTCGCTGACGCGCTGCGCGCTTTACAATCCGGACGATCGCGCGTCCATGCGCGGGTCCGGCCCGCGCTATCTGATGGGCGACCGGCCGGATCAGGCGGAACCGCCGTCCTCCTTGCAGAAGAGATCGTAGAGCACACCGATCAGCCGTTCGGCCCGGGTGTCGGCGAGCGAATAGAAGATCGCCTTGCCTTCGCGCCGCGCCTCGACCACCCCTTCGAGCCTGAGCCGCGCAAGCTGCTGGCTGACCGCCGCCTGGCGCGAGGAGAGCAGGATCTCAAGCTCCGTCACGGTCTTTTCGCCGGTCGAAAGGTGGCACAGGATCATCAGCCGGCCTTCATGCGCGAGCGCCTTTAGGAAGGTCGACGCGCTTTCGGCGCGCGACATCATATCTTCCGGCGCGACATCGCAACGCGGCGAATAGCTAGGCGCATCGAGGTGCGTCAGGGGGTCGGTCAGGGCCATGATCATCCACTCTATATGTTTGAATATATATCGGGATGCCGCCCCGCGCCAGTCCCGCCTCAGGATTCGCCATTCGGACGTTGCGGCGGAGATACGCCGGTCGCGGGCTAGATGACCCCAGGGTGACTTTACGGAAGTTGGTGATTCGGGGATGCTTTTGCCCCGGATGGGGACTGAACTCGACATATTGCGCGCCGAGGCGCGACGGCTGATGGCGGCTGGACTCGCGGCGGCGGCGCCCTGGGCGGCGGTGTCGCGCGCATTGGCGGCCGCGCCGGTGTCCGCGCCGGGGCCGGGGGGGAGCTATGTGATCCTCGCGATCGGCCGGTTTGCCCCGGCGATGGCCGGCGCCGCCCTGTCCCGGCTCGGTCCTTGCGAGACATTGGTAGTCACCGATGCGGCGGCGGGGGAGGCGCCGGAAGGCGCGCGGGTGATGATCGCTGGGTGGCCGGATTCCGACGCCGCCGGCGAACGCGCCGCGGCGGTGGTCGAATCCGCGCTTGGCGGGCTTGGCCCCGAGGACCGGGCGGTCGTTCTCTTGTCGGCGGGCGCCGCGGCACTGGTGCCGGCGCCGGCGGTCGGGTTGCGGCTCGCCGATCTTCTGGCGGCCGAGCGGATGATGCGCGCGGCAGGTGCGGGGGCGGCGGAAGTGGCGCTCGTCCGGCAACAGTTGTCGCGGTTCGAAGGCGGCGGTCTCGTCGGGTTGGCCGCGCCGGCGGAAGTCACGGTCTTCGTCCTCGCCGATCCGGCCGAGGGCGAGGATCCGCGCCGCATCGGCGGCGGCATGATGTCGGGGCCGCTCGGCAGCCGGGTCACGGCGCGGGCGCTGGTGGAGCTTTACGGGATCTGGGACCGGTTGCCGGAACGCCTGCGGCGGCACCTGTCCCAGCCCGCCCCCGGCGCGGCGATTGCGAAGACACGGATGCGGATTGTCGGGGCCAATGCGCTCTCGGTCGCGGCGATGGCCGCCGCCGGAGCGCGGGCCTTTTCGCGCCCGCTCTCCGGCGAGCCGCTGGAACTCGTCCACGACATCCATGCGGTCGCGGCCGGTCTGGCTCCGGGGTCCGCCGTTGCCTTCGGCATGGAGCCGATGCGCGACTGGCCAGATCCGGCCGGCGCTGCCGACCCGGCGGACGAGGGCGATGCGGGCGGCGACGTCCTGATGCTGCGCGCGCCGCTCGTGGCGGGCGCGGCGGGACCGCGCCACGCCGACCTCGCTCTGCGGTTTGCCTGCCTGGCGCGTGACCGCCGTCTGCCAGCACCCTGGGCGCTTCTCCTCTCCGCCAGCGATGGCGGCGGGGCCGACGGCAAGCTGCCGGGGGTCATCGTCGACAGCGAGACGCTTGCGTGCATGCGTCTCGAAGGGGTCGATCCGGACAGGGTGCTCGAGCGTGGCGGCGCGGGCGCTGTCCTCGAGGCGGCAGGGGCGGCCTTCCGCACCGGCCCGACCGGCACCGATATCGGCGACCTCGCCGTCTTCGTCCGGGGCTGACCTGCCCGCTGTGCCGTGGTCTTGATCGGCCTAGCCGTGATGCAGGAAATCGCCGTAGCGACCGTCCCAGAACAGCAGCGGCTCCCCCCGGCGGACGCTGGCCCGAACGACCCGACCGACGAGAATCGCGTGATCGCCGCCGTCATGCACGGCCTCGGCGGCGCAATCGAAGCGGGCGAGGCAGCCGGGCAGGAGCGGCAGCCCCTCGGGCGTCTGCGATATCGCGAGACCGGAGAAATCGTCGCCCGTCCGGGCGAAGCGGCGGCAGAGGTCGAGCTGATCGGCGGCGAGCACGTGGATCGCGTAGTGGTCCGCGGCGACGAAGGCCGGAAACCGGGCCGAGGCGCGCGCCGGGCACCACAGGACCAGCGGAGGTTCGAGCGAGACGGAGGTGAAGCTGTTGGCGGTGATGCCGACGGGGCCGCGTTCGGACAGGGCCGTGACCACCGTGACACCGGTCGCGTACCGCGCAAGGGCCGCGCGGAAGTCGCGCTCGCCGCCGGTGCCGGGGGTGATCTGGTCCATCTCGCGGTCCTGTTGTCGTCCTTGAGGCCGGATCGGCCTCGTTCGCGGCGACAGGAAAACCACATTCCGGCAGCGAAGGCTACCCGGCACGGTGCCGGGCCGGGCCTGGATCAGGCTTCTTCTTCGCCGGTGTCGACCAGCCAGCCGCCGGGACCGGCGATGTGGTCGGGCAGGGCGAGGATCATCAGCTCGCGGACAAGGAGGCAGGCCAGAAGGCTTGCGGCGATCTCGTCAAAAGAAAACTGGGTCAGAAAATCCATTGTCCCCTCCAAGGTCCATGACCGGGACATTCGCCGTCAAAGCGGGCGCGATTGGGGCGGAGCGGTGACATTTCGCGGCCTTTGTCGTGATTTTCGCCGCCACCGAAGGGGTGGCTGTTGTCAAACGACAACGCCGCGCTCATCTTCTGCCGGCTGATCCGCGCAGTCGCGCTTGTTCTCGTGGCGGCGGCTTCCTATGTGGCTTCCAACTGCCAACGCCGCCGGGTCGAACCGGGCGGGCCACGGAGCGCCGGATGACAACCGCACTTCACTACTTCCGCTGGGCCTTCATCGTGACAGCGGTGGGGCTGGCCTTGGCCTTCTGGCTCGGCTGGGGCTACGATCACAGCCTTGCAGGCTCGATCAGCTTTTTTCTGATCGGCGCGGTGCTCGCGATCCTCGAAATCTCGCTGTCGTTCGACAACGCCATCGTCAACGCGAACAAGCTGAAAGAGATGGATCCCGTCTGGCAGCGCCGCTTCCTGACATGGGGCATCCTGATCGCGGTCTTCGGCATGCGGGTCGTCTTTCCGCTGCTCATCGTCGTCATCGCGGCGGGAATCGGCCCCTGGGAGGCGATCGAACTCGCCGCGACCCGGCCGGACGAATATGCCCGCATCATCGGCGGCGCGCATTTGTCCATCGCCGCCTTCGGCGGCACGTTCCTGATGATGGTGGCGCTGAATTACTTCGTTGACGAGGGCAAGGAGGTGGACTGGATCCGCAGCCTCGAATGCCAGCTTCGCCGCTGCGCGTCGATCCGCGGGCTGGAGATCGCCTTCGTCCTTGCGGTCGTGATGCTCTTCGCCGTCGTCCTGCCGGGGCATGAGACGGCGCGCTTCCTGTTCGCGGCAATCGGCGGGCTTCTGACCTTCCTTGCCGTCGAGGTGTTGGGCCATGTGCTCGACTCGCGCCAAGCCACGGTCGAGGTTGCCGCGCGGGGCGGGATTGGCGCATTCCTCTACCTTGAAGTGCTGGACGCGTCGTTCAGTTTCGACGGGGTGATCGGCGCCTTCGCGCTGACCCACAATCTCTTCCTCATCGCCATCGGCCTCGGCATCGGGGCGATGTATGTGCGCTCGATGACGATCATGCTGGTGGAGCGAAAGACCCTCTCCCAGTTCCGCTACCTCGAACATGGCGCGTTCTATTCGATCCTTGTCCTCAGCCTGATCATGTTCGCCCAGACGCTCTGGCATATTCCCGAACTTGTCACCGGCGTGCTCGGCTCCGGCTTCATCGGCGTCGCGCTGGTATCCTCGATCCTCTACAATCGCCGCCAGAGCGTCTGACCTGGCGCCGGGGCGGACCGTCTCGGGGGGCATCGAGCCCCCCTCGCCGGGATCCGCTGACGCGGCTCGGGCGTTGGAGGGGAACGGCGGTCACCGCCGGATGGGGTGTGGGTGCGGATCACTCGGGATGAAGCTCAATGGACGTTTGAAGCGATGGCTTGTCCGGGTGCGCCGGAAGGTGCCGCCCGGATTGCGGAGCCTGCTCGGGCTACTTCTCGTGGCGGGCGGCGTGCTCGGCTTTCTGCCGGTCCTCGGATTCTGGATGATCCCGCTCGGCATCCTCGTCATCGCGCTCGATGTGAAACCGCTCTTCCGCCGCATCCGGGAATGGCGACGCGGCGGACGGGAGCGCTAGACGGCCCCGGGTTGTTGACCGGCGGGCGGGGCGCTACATAGCGGCCATGACCGCCCGCGCCGCAATCCGAGATGCCGCCCGCCTGTCCGTCGCGCCGATGATGGACTGGACCGACCGCTATTGCCGGCTCTTTCACCGCCAGATCAGCCGGCAGGCGCTGCTTTACACCGAGATGGTGACGGCACCGGCCGTGATCCACGGCGATCGCGACCGGCTGCTGGGCTTCGACCAGACCGAACATCCGGTTGCCCTGCAACTCGGCGGCTCGGACCCGGCGGACCTGGCCGAGGCCACGCGGATCGCGGCTGACTACGGCTATGACGAGGTCAACCTCAATGTCGGCTGCCCGTCGGACCGGGTTCAGTCGGGCTGCTTCGGCGCGGTGCTGATGGAGCGGCCGGGCCTCGTCGCCGATTGCGTGGCGGCCATGATCGCGGCGGCGCCGGTGGAGGTCACGGTGAAATGCCGGATTGGCGTCGACGATCAGGTGCCGGAAGAGGTGCTGCCGGCCTTCCTCGAATCTGTTGCGGGTGCCGGGGTCGTGCGCTTTGCCATCCATGCCCGGAAGGCCTGGCTTAAGGGGTTGAGCCCGAAGGAAAACCGCGACATCCCGCCGCTCGACTATCCGCTCGTGATGGCAATGAAGCGGGCCTTTCCAGCGCTGCATGTCTCGGTCAACGGCGGCATCACCTCGCTCGGTCAGGCCGAGGCATTCCTCGCGGACGGTCTTGACGGGGTGATGGTCGGACGGGCGGCCTATCACGAACCCTATGAGGTGCTGGGGGAGGCCGATGCGCGCATCTTCGGCGCCGGCGCCGGACCTGACCGGTTCGAAGTGGTCGACCGGATGCGGCCCCATATCGCCCGCCGCCTCGAAACTGGCGGGCGGCTCCACCAGATCACCCGCCATATGCTCGGCCTCTTCCACGGCCAACCCGGCGCGAGAAGCTGGCGGCGCATCCTTTCCGAACGTGCCAACCTGCCGGGGGCCGGGCTTGAGGTTCTCGACGCGGCCCTGGCACCGATGCGCGATCTCGCCGCCTGACCTCCTTCATCTTGCCCTAAATATCCCCGCCGGAGGCGTCCCCGGCCTCAGACCCGCGCAGGCGCCGGGCGGGAGAGGATGAGCACCGCAAGCCCCGTCGCCGCCACGGCGCAAACGGCAATCGCGGCGACCATCGGCAGCGCGGTGCCGTCGAAGAACGGGCCCGTGAGCATGACCACGAGCCCGCCCGCGAGCATCTGCAACGTGCCGCCGAGCGAGGAGGCGAGGCCGGCGATCTCGCCATGATCGTCGAGCGCCATGACCATCACGGTCGGGATCACCAGGCCAAGGCAGGCATTGCCGAGGAAGAGCCCCGCCACGAGAACCGGCAGCGCGTCGATGCCGGACCCGATGAGCCCCAGCGTCGCAAGGGCGCAGGCGGCGAAACCCGCCGTCGCCCAGAGGACGACGCGCCGCGCGCCCCAGCGCGCCCCGAGACCGGCGGCAAGCTGGCTCGCGGCGAAAAAGCCGACGGCGTTGAGCGCGAAGGCCAGCGAGAACCCGGTCGGGCTCAGCCGGTATTGCCCGGTATAGACGAAGCTCGCCGAGGCGATGAACACGAAGAAGCTCGCCATGCCGAAGCCGCCGACGAAGGTCAGGCCCATGAACATCCGGTCACGCAGCAGCGTCGCGGTGCCCGTCGCGAGCGAGCGCAGGTTGACCGGCACCCGGTCCTCCGGCCTGAGCGTCTCGGGCAGGAGGAACCCGGTCATCAGGAGGCTCGCCACCGCGGCAAGGCAGAGGACCGCGAAGATCATCCGCCATCCGGCCACGGCGATCACGCCGGACCCGGCAAGCGGGGCCAGCATCGGAGAGACCGAGATCACCAGCATGATCAGCGCCATGAGCCGCGTTGCCGCGTGCCCGGTATGAAGATCGCGGATGATCGCGCGGGGAATGACCATGACGACCGCCGCGCCAAGCCCCTGCAGGAAGCGCCAGGCGGTCAGGGTGCCGATGCTGTCGGCCATGAGGCATCCGAGCGACCCGGCGATGAAGATCGCGAGGCCGAGATAGAGGGGCGGCTTCCGCCCGGCCTGGTCGGCCCATGGACCGTAGACGAGCTGCGCCAGGCCGAAGGCAATGAAGAATGCGGTGATCGTCATCTGTACGTCCGCGACGTCGGCGCCAAGCGCACGGCCGATCTCCGGCATCGCCGGCAGGTACATGTCGATCGAGAATGGCCCCACGGCGGAAAGCAGGCCGAGAATCGCCGCGGAACGGAACAATCCGCCTTGCATGACATGCCTCTCTTGGAATTTTGGGCCGGCGGCGCCGGTTTGCTCTGTTCGCAGCGTGAAGGATAACCTGCCGGGCCCGGGCGTCAAGCCGACCGTATCTCGATGAGCGGCGAGCGAGGGGGAAGCCTCATGCGGGTCCGGAAGGGTCGGGGAGGGGCAAAGCCTTCTGGCCAAGTCCGGCCCGTCCCTGTATCTGCCCCGGAAAGGACCGAGTGAAAGGATGCGCGATGCCGGGTTTGTCCGACCTCTTGCCGATGCTGTTGCTTCTGCTCGCGATCGGTGCCTTCGCGGGCGTCGTGGCCGGCCTTCTCGGCGTTGGCGGGGGCATCGTCCTCGTGCCGGCCTTCTACCATGCCTTTGCGAGCCTCGGATACGAAGGGCCGGATCTCATGCAGGTCTGCGTCGCGACCTCGTTGGCCACGATCATCGTGACCTCTGTGCGCTCGGTTCTCGCCCACAACCGCAAGGGCGCGGTGGACTGGAGCGTGCTGAAGGGCTGGGCGCCGGGGATCGCCGTCGGGGCGGTGCTCGGCGTCCTTGCGGTGGCGCAGCTTCGCACCCCGGCCTTGCAGGCGATCTTCGGCAGCCTCGCGCTGGCCGTGGCCTTCTATCTGGGGCTCGGCCGGGCCGAATGGCGGCTCGGCGCGGCGATGCCGGTCGGGGCGGGGCGGGCGGTCCTGTCGCCGCTTGTCGGCTTCCTGTCGGTCCTGATGGGGATCGGCGGCGGATCGTTTGGCGTGCCGCTGATGAGCCTCTTCGGCATGCCCATCCATCGCGCGGTGGCGACGGCGGCCGGATTCGGCGTTGTCATCGCCGTGCCGTCGGTCTCGGGGTTCCTCCTCAGTGCGGCCGACGTGCCGCCGCCCTTCACGGTCGGATCGGTCAATCTGCCGGCCTTCGTCGTGATCATCGCGATGACGCTGATCACGGCGCCCTGGGGGGTGCGGTTCGCCCATGCGATGGATCCGAAGCCGCTGAAACGGGTTTTCGCGGTCTTCCTCACGCTCGTGGCGCTTAACATGCTCCGCAAGTCGCTCGGCTGGTAGGGCGGGCTAGCGCGGATCGAGGCGGGCAAGGTAATCCTCGACCGTCTTGCCGGGTTCGGGCAGGAAGGCCCCGCCGTCATGTGCGAGAGACGTCACAAGATCGACGCGGAACATCCTGAAATCACTGGATAGATCGCACCAGGCGGTGAGTGTCCACGCACGCCCCCAATAGTCGAGGTGGAGCGGCCGGACGCGCCGCACCCTCTCGGCCCCGCTCGTATCGGGGTAACCGAGCGCGAGCGTCAGGTGATCGCGGATCGCCCGGCGGATCAGCGCGAGGAAGGGGGCCGCCCGTGCTGCCTCGGCGCTGGCGAAGACGAAGCTGTCGGCGCCGGGATCCTGCGCGCGGGCGGGGGCCACGGCGCCGATCTTCGCACGAAGCGAGGCTGCCGCGCGGGCTGTCGTCGGATCGGCGGCTCCGGCGACAAGGGTAATGCCGAGGCGCAGCGCCTCGAATTCGTCGCGGGTGAGCGTCATCGGCGGCAGTGTCGTCGGATCGCGGAGCTGGTAGCCCACCCCCCGCGCGCCCTCGACTGGCAGTCCCGACGCGGCAAGCGCCGTCATGTCGCGCCAGATCGTGCGGGTCGAGACGCCGAGACGGCGGCCGAGATCTTCGGCGCGGTGGAGCGTCCCGTCGCGCAGGATCTGGACGAGGTCGAAGAGGCGGTCGGAGCGGCGCATTGGGGTTGACCGGGACGATGATATGCGGGCAACTGACAAAATACTGTCAGTTGCCCCCCCTCCGCAAGGCCCTGGCGGCCGGTGACGCGTCCAAAGCGCTTTGACAGGCCGCCCGATGGGCCTACATCGGATAGATCAATTTCGGGCGCGAGGACATGCGCCCCAGGGAGACGAACATGCTCAACAACATCGGCATTCCGGGCCTTCTTCTGATCGCGGTCGTGGTCCTCGTGCTTTTCGGGCGCGGCAAGGTCTCCTCGCTCATGGGCGAGGTCGGCAAGGGTATCACCGCCTTCAAGAAGGGCGTGAAGGACGGCACGGACGAGATCGAGAAGGCTTCTGCGGACAAGGCCCGCGACGTGACCCCCGAGGACGAGAAGGACAAGGCCTGAGCCTTGACCTTCGCCTGATGGGGCGCGGCGGACATGTTTGACATCGGCTGGAGTGAGCTTCTGCTCATTGGCGTCGTGGCGCTGATCGTGGTCGGTCCGAAGGACCTGCCGGGGATGTTCCGAACGCTTGGGCGGTTCACCGCCAAGGCGCGGGCGATGGGACGGGAGTTCCAGCGCGCGATGGACGATGCGGCGAAGGAGACGGGCGTCAAGGAGACGGCTGACGAGCTCAAGGCAATGACATCGAAGAAGAACCTCGGTCTCGACGCGCTCGACAAGGCGGCGGCGAAGTTCGAGAAGTGGGATCCTTCGAAATCCTCGTCGGCGCCGAAAGGTCCGGCGACGCAGGCTCTGGCGGACAAGCGCGCCGCCGAAGCGGCAGAGCGCAAGGCGAAGCTTGCCGGGGCGCCGGAGCCGAAGGCCGCCTCGCCCGAGCCGGCCGCGAAGCCCGCGCCGAAAAAGGCGCCCGCGACGAAGACCGCCGCCAAGACCCCGGCCAAATCCGCGCCCGCGAAAAAGACGGCACCCGCGAAACCCTCGGCAGCGGCCAAGCCGAAGCCCCGAGCGAAGAAGGGCGAGGCATGAGCGAGGACAACATCGACGATTCGACCGCGCCGCTGATCGAGCATCTGGCGGAGCTGCGGACGCGCATCCTCTGGTCCCTCGCGGCCTTTCTGACCGCCATGGTGATCTGCTTTTCCTTCGGCAGCGCGATCCTCGATTTTCTGCTCGTGCCAATCGAGAAGACGATGCGCGCGCTTGGCAATACCAATCCGGTGATGCAGTACACCGCGCCGCAGGAATACTTCTTCACGCTGATCCGGATTTCGATGGTGGGCGGGTTGGTCCTCGCCTTTCCGGTCATCGCCTACCAGATGTGGCGGTTCGTGGCGCCGGGTCTGTATCGCAGCGAAAAGCAGGCGTTTCTGCCCTTCCTGATCGCCTCTCCGGCGCTGTTCCTGACCGGCGCGGCCTTCGCCCATTACCTCGTCGTGCCGCTGGCGATGAAGTTCTTCCTCGGCTTTGCCGATCTGCCCTCCTACTTCGCCGCCGTCTTCACGGGCGACAAGGCGGCGCAGCCCGCCACCGAGTCCGGCATCGACATCGTCTTCAACGGCAAGGTCAACGAGACCCTCGACATCACGCTGAAGATGATTGTGGCGTTCGGTCTCTGCTTCCAGCTTCCGGTGCTTCTGACGCTGATGGGCAAGGCCGGGCTGGCGAGTTCGCGCGGGCTCAGGAGTGTGCGCAAATACGCTGTCGTCGGCATTCTTGTCGTCGCCGCGATCGTGACGCCGCCGGACGTGACGACGCAGGTGATGCTCTTCACCGTGGTTTACGGGCTTTACGAGATCTCGATCTATCTGGTGCAATGGGTCGAGAAGAAGAAGGACGAAGAGGCGCGGGCCGAGGGGATCATCGGCGAGGACGAGAGCCTCTTCGACGATCCTGACGACACCGAAGACGAGACGACCAAGGCATGAACGAGGAGTTGCTGATCCGCGTGGCCGAAGCGCTGGAGCGCATGGCCCCCGCACCGCGCAAGACGCCGGATTTCGATGCGGCGGAGGCGTTCGTCTGGCATGTGGACCCCGACCGGCTGGAACCCGTGGGAGCGGTCAACCGGATCGACTTGCCGCTTCTCGTCGGGATCGAGCGGTCGCGGGACACGCTTCTGGCCAACACCCTCCAGTTCGCGCGCGGCCTGCCGGCGAACAACGCGCTTCTCTGGGGGGCGCGGGGGATGGGGAAATCCTCGCTCGTCAAGGCGGTCCATGCCGAGGTACGCCGGCAGGGCCTGCCGCTGAAGATCGTAGAGCTTGCGCGCGAGGATCTGCCCTCGGTCGGCCGGCTTCTCATGCATCTCAGAGCCGCACGGGACCACCGCTTCGTCCTCTTCTGCGATGATCTGTCCTTCAGCCACGACGACCAGCACTACAAGAGCCTTAAGGCCGTCCTCGACGGCGGGATCGAGGGGCGGCCAGACAACGTGATCCTCTACGCCACCTCGAACCGCCGCCACCTGATGCCGCGCGACATGATCGAGAACGAGCGCTCGACGGCGATCAACCCGTCCGAGGCGGTGGAGGAGAAGGTGTCGCTTTCGGACCGCTTCGGCCTGTGGCTCGGTTTCCATCCCTGCAGCCAGGACGAATACCTTGCCATGATCCGGGGCTATTGCGACGCCTATGGCGTCGCGATCGAGGACGAGGCGTTGCGCGCGGAAGCGATCGAGTGGCAGGCGACGCGGGGGGCGCGGTCGGGTCGGGTGGCCTGGCAGTATTTCACCGACTTGGCGGGGCGGCGCGGCGTCACGCTCTGATGCGCCCCTGCGGGCATCCATGTCCCGCTGGCCGGAATTTCACGACGAATAGAGGCATGAAGCCCCGGAGCCGAAGTGCGCCGGGGCTTCATGTGACCTTATTGCAGGTACGGCATCGGATCGACGCTGTCGAAGCCCTGGCGAACCTCGAAATGCAGGAAGGCGGGATCCGAGGACCGCACCTTCGCGATGGCCTGGCCGCGCTTGACCCTGTCACCCTTCGCGACCGTTATCCCGTCGATATTGGCATAGACCGTCAGCAGGTTTCCATCGTGCCGGATCACCAGGATCGGCACCTGCTCGGTATCCTTGGTGATCGCGGCGACGGTGCCGTCGCCGGCGGCGCCGACCGAGGTGCCGGCGCTGGCCGCGATGTCGATGCCCTCGTTCTTCTTCTTCTGGTAGCCGCGAATGATCTTGCCGGCGACCGGCATGGCGAGCTTCGCAGTCCCCGAGGCGGCGGTCTTCTGCGCCCCGAGATCGGCGGAGGGCGGCGTTTTGACCGGTTCCGCCTTGGGCGCGGTCTTTTCCGCTGGCAGCGGCTTTGCCGCCGAGGGGGGCGTGGGCGTGGGGGAACCCTCGCCGGGGGCGGTAACCACCTCGCGCGAGGGCGGCACTGCTGCGGCGACCGGGATCAGAAGGGTCTGGCCTTCGCGCACCGAAAGGTCGGGGCCGAGGCCGTTCCAGTCGGCGAGCGCCTTGACGTTGACGTTGTAGAGCCGGGCGAGGGAATAGGCCGTCTCGCCCCGCATCACCCGGTGCCGGATCGGTTCGGTGTTACCGATGGTGGAGGTGCTGACGCCCGATGCGGCCGGAGCCGAGGTTTGCCCCGCGCCCGCCCGGTCGATGGCACTTGATGCGATGGTTGTCACGTCGATGGCGCCGCCGGTGGAAGTGGCGGGGGCGCCTGTCAGCGGCGAAGGCTCGGCCACCTTGCGGGGCAGCGCCAGAACTTCGCCGTCGCGCAGCACCGCGCCGGGGGTAACGGCGTTGTAGTTGGCAAGCTCGCCGGCCGGCATGCCGATCCGGGCCGCGACCGTGTCGACCGTGTCGCCGCGCCGCGCAACCGCGACCTGGTAGCCGGGATAGGAGATGATGCCGCGCGCATCCGCGGCCGGACGCGCTGCCGCCTGACTCGCCGCCGCGGACGTGTCCAGCCCGGTCCCGCCGAAGCGCCTCAGATCCGGATCGAACCGGCCACCCGGCTGGCAGGCGGTGAGCATCAGGACGCCGATCCCGATCAGGGGCAGGCGGAAGGTATGGGTCGGGAAAGCTCGCATCGCTCGTATCCTCATCATCTCATCGGGGACCCTGTTGACCGGGTCTCTCATTCTGGTCCGGGCCGGTCTCAGTCCTGCGCCAGCCCCTCGACCAGCGGCACGAAGCGCACCGGTCGCAATTCCTCGTACTCATAGCCCTGAGGCGTGCGCGTGACCTTGATCAGGCTCTGCACCGTATCCGACTGCCCCACCGGCAAAACCATGATACCGCCTTCCCGAAGCTGAGCCAAGAGCGGCCCCGGAGGGTCTTCGGCCGCCGCAGTGACGATGATCCGGTCGAACGGCGCCTGATCGGGCAGGCCGTGGCTGCCGTCGCCGGCAAGGGCAGTGATGTTGGTGAGGTCGAGCGCGGCGAAGACCTTCTCGGCCTCGCGCACCAGCCGCCGGTGCCGGTCGATCGTATAGACCCTGCGGGCGAGAAGCGAGAGGATCGCGGCCTGGTAGCCGGAGCCGGTGCCCACCTCCAGCACCTTGTCGCGGGGGCTGACATGCAGGGCCTGCGTCATCAGCCCGACGACCGACGGCTGGCTGATCGTCTGGCCGCAGGCGATGGGCAGCGGCATGTCCTCATAGGCGCGGTCGGTGAAGATTCCGCGCACGAAGTCGCCCCGGTCGATCTTTTCCATAACCGTCAGCACCCGGGAATCCGTGACCCCCTTGGAGCGGAGCGCATAGAGAAAGCGCATCTTCCGCTCGGCAAGGTCGGTCATGCGAACCGCGCCTCCAGTTCGGAGAGCGTGTCATGTGCGGTCAGGTCCGCCCGCATCGGCGTGACCGAGATCCAGCCGTCGAGATTGGCCGCGACGTCGGTGCCGGGCGCCGTTGGCAGGTGCTGCGGGCCGCCTGTGATCCAGAGGAACTTGCGCCCCGAAGGCGAGACATGCGGCTCCACCCCGAAAAAGGTGTCGGTGCGGTAGCCCTGCGCCGTGACCTTCATCCCCTTCACATCCGCACCGACGATCGGCGGGAAATTGACGTTGTAGAACAGCCGGTAATCGCCCTTGTCCCAGATCCCCTTCTCCAGAAGCGCGCGGACGACGGCGATGCCATGATCGCGGGCGGCCTCGAACGGGGTTTCGAGATCCTCGGTGAGGGGGCCCATGAACTGCGACAGCGCGATGGCGGGCAGGCCCTGAAGGGCGGCTTCCATCGCGCCGCCGACCGTGCCGGAATAAAGCACGTTCTCGGCGGCGTTGTTGCCGCGGTTGATGCCGGAGAGGACGAGATCGGGCCGCTCGCCCTGAAGCACGTCGTAAAGCCCCGCGAGTACGCAGTCGGCCGGGCTGCCCTCGGCCGCGTAGCGGCGGGGGCCGAGTTTCATGATCATCATCGGATGGGTGTAGCTGATGCAGTGCGCGACCCCCGATTGCTCGAAGGCTGGCGCGACCGTCCAGACCTCGCCGCCCGGACCGGCGATTTCGTCCGCGATGGCGGTCAGGATTTCGAGTCCCGGCGCGTTGATGCCGTCGTCGTTGGTGATCAGGATGCGCATGCCCGGCCTCTTTCTGCTTGATCCCTGACTAAACCAGCCGGCGACAGCGGTAAAGCGCGCGGTGCAGGGAAAGGGGCCTGCGCGCGACGCGCTCAGAGCGTGGCGAGGATTCGGGCGGCCTCGTCGTGGATATCGGCGAGCTGCGCGCGATCCTCGCCGGGGAAGAAACGGGCGCGCGTCGCCGTCGCGGCCGGCCGTGGCGTCTCGATCAGAATCCGCGGGCCGATCTTCGCGCTCTCTGCCTGCCAGCTTTTCGCCAGGGCGATCTGCGCGGCCTTGGTGGCCCCGTAAGCGCCGAAGAACTTTTCGCCCGCATGGGGATCATCGAGGAACAGCGCCGTGCCCGCACCGGCGCGAAGCAGGGGCTCCACCAGCGGGATCAGGGTCGCGGTGGCGCGGAGGTTGCAGGCGACGGACTTGTCGAAATCCTTGGGATCGAGATGTCCGGCCGGCGCCAGCGGCGCGGCATGGATCGCCGCATGGACCCAGAGCCCGAGCTGGCCCCAGCGTCCAGCGACGGACTGGGCGAGATGCTCCATCGCCTTCGCGTCGGTGATGTCCATCGGCGCCAGGGTAGCACTGCCGCCCGCGGCCTGAATCCTGTCGTCGAGCTCCTCGAGCCCGCCGGTCGTGCGCGCGACGGCAAGCACGTGCCAGCCCGCCGCGCCGAGGGCTGCGGCGAGCGCGAAGCCGAGGCCGCGCGAGGCGCCGGTGACGAGGGCGAGTTTGGGAGTGTTCACGTCGGTCATGGCGCCCGTTTGGCATTGGCGCGGGGCAGGTGCAACAGATTTGATTGACAGGACGCCGCGCTGCGGCGAGATTGCGCGGCAAATCTGTCAGAGGAAGGATCGCCAGATGACACTCTCCAAGGCTCTCGTGCCGTCTCAGTCGCTCCTGACCCGTGCGGTCATGGTTCTGGGCGGGTCGCTCTTCATTGCGCTTGCCGCGCAGGTCTCGGTGCCGATGTTGCCGGTGCCGATGACGTTGCAGACCCTGGCGATCCTGATCGTCGGTTTCGCCTTAGGCGCGCGGATGGGTGCCCTGACGCTGCTTGCCTATCTCGGCGAGGGCGCGATGGGGCTGCCGGTCTTCGCAAATGGCATGAACGGTATCGCTTTCTTCGGTCCGACGGCCGGCTTCCTTGTCGGCTTCGTCGCGATGGCCGCCATGGTCGGCTATGCTGCCGACAAAGGCGCGAAAGGCTTCCTTCCGACCGCGCTGGTGGCGCTTCTCGCCTCCGCGCTCCTCTACATTCCGGGCGTTGCCTGGGCGATGTCGCTGGCCGAACTCGCCGGGATCGACACGGCGAAATGGGGCGCCGACAACGTCGGCATGGTGTGGCAGTACTACATGGCGCCGTTCCTCGCGGGCGACGCGGTCAAGGCCGTGATCGCGGCGCTGGTGGTGACCGGTGGCTGGGCCGCGCTGAAGAACCGCAAGGCCTGATTTCAGGCCTTGCCCAGCAGAAGGCTTGACCGCCGCGCCCTCGGGCGCGGCGGTTTCCTTTGGATCACCGCTCTTCGTGGAGGCGGGCGAGCGCGGCCTCGCACATGCCGTAGGGTTCCCACTCGCAGCCCGCGCAGAGCGTCCCGAGACTGCCTGGTGGCACGTTTTGACGGATGCGCGCCTTGGCCTCGCCCCAGGTGAGCCGCTCGCGCGGGTCAAGCTTCAGCGCAGCCGCATGGGCGCGGTCCAGGGCCCGGATCTCGGCGTCGTTCGTGCAGAGGCGCCCTCGGCGTTTCGGGCAGGGGGCGCAGATATCGTCGGCCGCGCCCGTGACCTCGATCTCCGTCGCATCCCCGTCCGCCGCGCGAAGCCGCCCTATGACGATGGCGGCCATATTGGCGGTGAAGCTGTCGGAATAGCCCTTTCCCTCGAAGCCGAGAGAGCAGAGGAAATGGTGGGGGCGGTAGCGGATCGGGCCTCCGGCGCTCACTCCGCCGCCTTCATCTCGAAGCCCTTGGCAATCTGGTCCGACGGCGCGACCGGGTATTCGCCGGAGAAACACGCATCGCAATATTGCGGGTGTTTGGCGTCGCGCCCAATGGCCTCGCCCGCCGCGCGGTAAAGGCCATCAAGCGAGATGAACTTGAGGCTGTCGACCCCGATCCAGTCGCGCATCTCGTCTTCCGACATCGTCGCGGCCAGCAGCTTGCCGCGGTCGGGCGTGTCGACGCCGTAAAAGCAGGGCCATGCGGTGGGGGGCGAGGCGATGCGGAAATGCACCTCGGCCGCGCCGGCATCGAGGATCATGTCCTTGATCTTGCGGCTGGTGGTTCCACGCACCACCGAGTCGTCCACCAGGATCACCCGCTTGCCCTTGATCAGCGCGCGGTTGACGTTGAGCTTCAGGCGCACACCCATATTGCGGATCTGCTCGGTCGGCTCGATGAAGGTGCGGCCCATATACTGGTTGCGGATGATCCCCATCGCATAGGGAATGCCCGATTGCTGGCTGAAGCCGATCGCGGCCGGTGTGCCGCTGTCGGGCACCGGGCAGACCAGATCGGCCTCGACCGGGGCCTCTTTCGCCAGTTCCACACCGATCTGACGGCGGGTCTCATAGACCGAGCGGCCACCGATGATGCTGTCCGGGCGGCTGAAATAGACATGTTCGAAGATGCAGAACCGCGATTTCGTCGTGCCGAAGGGGCGCGTGCTTTCGACCTTTCCCTTCGAGATCACCACCATCTCGCCCGGCTCGATCTCGCGCACGAACTCCGCGCCGATGATGTCGAGCCCGCAGGTCTCGGACGAGAGCGCAAAACCGTCATCGCCGACCTTGCCGAGGACGAGCGGCCGCACCCCGAGCGCATCACGAACCCCGATGAGCTTGGTGCGGGTCATGGCGATGACCGAGAAGGCGCCTTCGACCGCCCGCAGCGCGTCCTTCATCCGCTCCGGAATCGACTTCTGGATCGACCGCGCCATCAGGTGAATGATGCATTCGCTGTCTGACGAGGACTGGAAGATCGCTCCGCGCTCGATCAGGTCGCGGCGGAGCGAGGCGGCGTTGGTCAGGTTGCCGTTATGTGCGATGGCGACGCCGCCCATGGCCAGTTCGCCGAAGAACGGCTGCACGTCGCGAATCGCGGTGGAGCCCTTGGAGCCGGCGGTCGAATAGCGCACGTGGCCGATGGCGAGGCTGCCGGGCAGCGTCTCCATCACGTCGGGCTTGGTGAAGTTGTCACGGACATAGCCGAAGCGCTTGGCATTGTTGAAGCCTTCGGCCGGGTCGTAGGCGACGATGCCGCCCGCCTCCTGACCGCGGTGCTGAAGGGCGTGCATCCCCAGCGCCACGAAGTTCGCGGCATCTGCAACGCCGATGACGCCGAAGACGCCGCATTCCTCCTTCAACTTGTCGTCGTCGAAGGGGTGGGCGAGGTGTCTGCGCATTGCGCGGTTCTCCGAATCCGGGCAGGACGAATTGCCCCCCGTTTAGAGCCTCGCGGCGCCCATGTCACGCCCATGTAACGGGCGCGCAGTAAACGATTCGTCAGTTTCCGGGCGCGGTCAGGGTTTTGGCGCCGGATCCGTCGGTCGTGCCCGGACTTCCGGTGGCGGTGCTGGTGGGCGCGCCGCAATCGCCGACGAGATCCTGATAGCGGGCAAGGATCCAGCCCGGCGCATCCTGGGGCACTTCCTCGTTCAGACGCTGCTGAAGCGAGGCGAAGACCTTGGCCGATTGCGAGTTGTCGACGACGGGGACGGTCGAGTTCACCAGCACCCGGTCGTAGACGACGAAGGCTACCGCCACCAGAAGGATGCCGCGCAGCACGCCGAAGAGGAACCCGAGGCCCTGGTCGATGCCGCCGAGCGCCGAACGCTGCACGGCAGAGGAAAACAGCGGCGTGAAGATCGACATCACGATCAACGACAGCGCGAAGACGCCGGCGAAGGCCGCGATGATCGACAATTCGCAGCTGTCGCCGAGGAACTTGTCGAGGACCGGAATCTGCTTGATCAAGGGCTCGGCCTGCGGCGCGAAGACGAAGGCCAGAACGGCCGCCGCGACCCAGCCGGCGATGGCGAGGATTTCGCGCACGAAGCCCCGGCTATAGGCCAGGATCGCCGACATCAGAATGATGACGGCCACCACGGCGTCGACGATCGTGAAACCTTCCATGCCCTCGCTCCTCGCGTTCAGCCTGCGGCGAACATCTCGCCGACAAACGTCGTTAGATCGGGCATCTTGCGCACCCGCATCCCGCCGCCGGGCTCAACTTTCGAGCGATCCGGCGCGACTGCCTGTGAGAAACCAAGTTTTTGTGCTTCTTTCAACCTGTTTTCGGTCTGGCCGACCGGACGCAACGCGCCCGAGAGACTGATTTCCCCGAAAACGACCATGTCCGGCGGCAATGCCACGTCCTCCCTCGCCGAAAGTAACGCCGCGGCAACCGCGAGATCGGCGGCCGGTTCGGAGACGCGCATGCCCCCGGCGACGTTCAGAAACACGTCGAGCCCGGCGAAGGGGATGCCGCAGCGGGATTCGAGAACCGCGAGGATGGTCGAAAGCCGCCCGCTGTCGAGGCCGACGACCGTGCGGCGCGGCGTGCCGGGCGGCGAGGGCGCGACGAGGGCCTGGATCTCCGTCAGCACCGGCCGCGTGCCCTCGATCCCGGCGAAGACGGCCGAGCCGGGGCTTGCCTGACCGCGCTCGGACAGGAAAAGCGCGGACGGGTTCGCCACCTCGGCAAGCCCGCCGCCGGTCATCTCGAAGACGCCGATCTCGTCAGCCGGGCCGAAACGGTTCTTGACGGCGCGCAGGATTCGGAACTGGTGGCCGCGCTCGCCCTCGAAATAGAGGACCGTGTCGACCATATGCTCGACCACGCGGGGGCCGGCGATCTGACCCTCCTTGGTGACATGACCGACGAGAATGACCGAGGTGCCGCGCTTCTTGGCGAAACTCACCAGTTCATGCGCGGCGGCGCGGACCTGGCTGACCGAGCCGGGGGCGGCCTCGACATGGTCGGCCCACATCGTCTGGATCGAATCGATGATCGCGAGGTCGGGGCGCGCCGCGTCGAGCGTCGTGAGGATGTCGCGCAAGTTCGTTTCGGCCGCGAGCTGCACCGGCGCGTCAGAAAGGCCGAGGCGTTGTGCCCGCATCCGCACCTGCGCGCTCGCCTCTTCGCCCGAGACGTAAAGGCAGGAGAGGCCGGACTGTGCGAAGCTCGCCGCGGCCTGCAAAAGCAGCGTCGACTTGCCGATTCCGGGATCGCCGCCGACGAGGATCGCCGAGGCCGGGACCAGCCCGCCACCGAGCACCCGGTCGAGCTCGCCGAGCCCGGAGGCGGCGCGCGGCGGAGGGGTTTCCTTCGTGGCAAGTGTCGTGAGTTCGATCTTCCGTCCCTTTGTGGCGCCGAGGGATTTGCTCGACGGGCCGGCCGAGAGCGGCGCCTCCTCGACGATGGAATTCCATGCCCCGCAAGCATCGCAACGCCCCGCCCATTTCTTGTGGACGGCGCCGCATTCCGCACAGGTGAAGGAAGGGGTCGATTTCGCCATGGCCACTTCCTGCCCGAAGCCGCGAAAGGCCGCAAGGGCGGAGCGGGGGCGCGGCCCCGTGGGCCGGAAATATCCCCGCCGGAGGCACCCCGCGTCAGCGGGTCCGCGACGGCGTCCGCGCGCGCTCGGTCAGATGCGAGATTGCGAGGCTTGCAAGGATGCAGGCGGTGAAGAGATAGAGCCCCCAGGCCGTTTCGATCCGACCGACACCAACCCCCTTGGCCAGAACGATGTAGATGGCGATGAGAAAGATGTCGGCCATCGCGAGCCGCCCGAGCGCGTGCAGGACACCGAGGATGCGTGGCGAGGCAAGGCGGAACTGCACCAGAGCGAGGCCGATCGTCTTCATGTAAGGAGCGAAGACCGCAAGGAAGGTGACGAGGAGGGCGAGCGCCACGTCCTTCTCCCAGAGCGCCTGCAACCCGGTCACGACCGAGATTGCTTCGAGATCGAAGACGGGCAGGAGGCCGGCCCGGAGGAGGGGGGCGAACCACGCGACAGGAAACAGGATCAGGAGCAGGAGGTTGGCGGCGCGGAGCATGACCGAACCGATACACGAGCCTCGACGGCGCGCCAAGGGCTGGCCTCAGTAGACCATTTTCCGCCGCCGACGCTTCAACGCGACCGCGACGAAGAGCCAGAGCCAGAAGCAAAGCCAGGACAGACCAAGGGCCAGGGCGTGGCGCCGGCCGAGCTCCGTCCCGCCGTCGCCGAGTGCGACGACGGCAAGGCCGACGACGCCGAGGTTGAACACCAGCGACGCCGCCGAAACCGCGATTCCGACAATCGGCCAAACCGCGCGGCCTCCGCGCCGGCGCACGTGTCCCGCGCGCTTCACGCAGGCGCGCAAGCTGAGGATCGGGGGGATACAGAACAGGGCAATCAATACGGAGATTACGGGCAAGGCGCCCTGAGCCGAAGTCATCATACCTCTCCAGCCCGCATCCTATGGCCAAAAGGCTAGGGGGTGGATGGGTAAAAGTCAAATCGTGGCCGGTGCTTAGGCGAAGGCGTGCCAGTCCTCGGGAGGGGAAGCGGTCAGCGAACCGCCTCGATCGGCCCTTCGGCCCGGCCATGAATGAACTGCTGGACATAAGGGTCTGATGTCGCGTCCATTTCCGCGATTGGTCCCGTCCACTGAATGACGCCGTCATGGAGCATCGCGACCCGGTCGGCAATGGCGCGGACCGAGGTCATGTCGTGGGTGATCGTCATCGCGGTCGCACCCATTTCGGTCACGATTTCGCGAATGAGTTCATTGATGACGCCGGCCATGATCGGGTCGAGACCCGTCGTCGGCTCGTCGAAGAAGATGATCTCGGGCTCCGCGGCGATGGCGCGGGCGAGGCCCACGCGTTTCTGCATGCCGCCGGAAAGCTCGGCGGGGAAGAGGTCGGCGGTTTCGGGTTTCAGCCCGACGCGGCGCAACTTCTCTATCGCGATCTCGCGCGCCTCGGATTTCGGACGTTTCAGCGATCCGCGCAGAAGCCGGAAGGCGACATTCTGCCAGACCGGCAGGGAGTCGAAGAGCGCGCCGCCCTGAAAGAGCATGCCAAAGCGGGCGAGGAAGGCGTCGCGGGCTTTTGTGTCGGCGTTCTGGCCATCGACGGTGATCACACCGCTATCAGGATGAACTAGGCCGAGGATGCATTTGAGAAGAACGGATTTTCCGGTACCGGAGCCGCCGATGATCACCATGCTCTCGCCCGACGGAATCGTCAGGTTCACGCCGCGCAGGACGCGGTTCTTTCCGAAGGCCTTGTGAACGTCCGTCAGCGTGATCATGCGGCGAAGAAGACCTCCGTCAAGAGGTAGTTCGCGGCGAAGATGAGGACCGAGGCGGCGACGACCGCCGATTTCGTGGCCCTACCGACGCCTTGCGCGCCACGTTCGGAATGCATGCCGTAGTAGCACCCCATGAGGGCGACGATGAAGCCGAAGGCGGCGCCTTTCCAGAGGCCCGACACCACATCCCAGACTTCGAGGAATTCGCGGGTGTTCCTGAGATAGGCTGCCGGGTTGAACCCAAGGCGGTTCACGCCGACGAGGTAGCCGCCGAAAATGCCGATGCTGTCGCCGACCGCGACCAGAACGGGCACCGCGAGCGTTGCCGCGAGGACCCTCGGAACCGTAAGGTATTTCATGGGGTTGGTGGAGAGAGTAACCAGCGCGTCGATCTGCTCGGTCACTTTCATCGTGCCGATCTCGGCGGCGATGGAGGAGGCGACGCGGGCCGCGACCATTAGGCCGCCGAGAACCGGCCCAAGCTCCCGCACCATGCCGATGGCGACGATGGAGGGCACGACCGCCTCGGCCGAGAACCGCGCGCCGCCCGCGTAGATCTGCAAGGCAAGGGCGCCGCCGGTGAACAGCGCCGTCATGCCGACGACCGGCAGGCTGAACCAGCCGATCTGCATCAGGGCCTGTAGGAATTCCTTCGGGTAGAAGGGCGGGCGCACGAGGTGGCTGATTGTCTCGCCCGCGAAGAGCGCGATCCGGCCAAGCGTCGCGAGGCCGAGAAGGACGAGGCGCCCGACGGCCGCGACGGGGGCGAGGATGCTCATCCGGCCGCGCCCTTGTAGCGGCGCGCGTAACGGGCGCCGAGGGCGGTCAGGATCTCGTAGCCGATGGTTCCGGCCGCATCGGCAAGGGCATCGACACCTTGTCCGGGACCGAGGATGTCGAGGCTCTCGGGCGCGTGCCCGAGATTCGTGACGTCCGCCGCCATGAGGTCCATCGACACCCGGCCGACGAGCGGGCAGGCCGTGTCGCCGGCGAAAACCCGGGCTCGTCCGCTCATCGCGCGGATCAGCCCGTCGGCGTAGCCTGAGCTCAAGGTTACGATTCGGGATGGCCGCGATGCGGTCCAGCGGTTGCCGTAGCCGACCGTCTCGCCCGGTGCCACGTCGCGGATCTGGACGACCGGCAACGACAACCGGACGACGGGGGCGGCTTCGGCAAACGGGGCGCCGCCGTAAAGGCCGATGCCGGGACGCGTCACGTCGAAATGATAGTCGCGCCCGAGCAGGATGCCGCCCGTCGCCGAGAGCGACCGCGTCACGCCGGTGCCATCCGTCATGCGCCGGAAATTCGCGAGTTGCGCGGGGTTCATCGGGTGGTCGGGCTCATCGGCGCAGGCGAGGTGCGACATCAGAAGCCGTGGCGCGCGCGGCAAGAGCACCGGGGCCATGTCCCGCCACTCGGCCTCTTCCATGCCGAGGCGGTTCATGCCGGTATCGAGCTGCACGCCGAAGGGCGCGTCGGGCAGGCTCTCCAGATGCCGCCTGGCCTGTTCGGCACTGTTCAGAAGCGGGATCAGCCGCGCCTCGGCAATCATCCCGGCATCACCATGCATGTGGCCGGTGAACACGAAGATCTCGGCGGCATCCCCGATCGCGCGGCGAAGCCGCGTGCCCTCGGCCGCTTCCGCGACGAAGAAGCGCCGCGCACCGGCCGAGAATAGGGCAGGCGCAACCTTGTCGGCACCGAGGCCATAGCAGTTCGCCTTGACGACAGCCCCGGCCTCGGCCGTGCCCGATGCGGCGGCCAGCGCCCGCCAGTTGGCGGTGATCGCGTCGAGATCGATTGTGAGAAGCGCCTGTGCCATGGCCGGTCTTTTGGCAGGCCGGTCGGAAGGTGACAAGAGGAATGCGGCCCCGTCAGCGGAAGTCGTCGAAGCTTCGGTTGCGCTGCCACATCTTCTCGCCGATCTCGCAATCGTAGGCTGCGCCGGCCTGAACCCGGATCAGGCGCTCGGGCGGTCCGCCCGCGATTTCGAGGACGAGCTTGCGGGTGACCGCGCCGGTGAAATCGCGCCAGTCCGTGACCGGCACCACGAATGCCCCCGGCCCGCCAATCACGCAGAGCGTGTAATAGACGTCGAGGTCGTCAAGCCGCCAAGCCGCGCCCGCGATGTCGCGGGTCATCAGGGGCAGGCCGTTGATGACGATCCCTTCCGCCAGAACCTCGTCGCGCGCCGCGGTGACGAGGCCGCCCTGGTTGTTGGGGCCGTCGCCGGAAATGTCAATGACCCGCCGGAGGCCATCGAAGTCGTTCGAGGCGATCAGAAACGCACCGGCGCGCAGGGCCGACGCGATCGAGGTCCGGCTTTGCGTCATGGTCCGGTTGGATTCCAGCACGGCGGCGACGGCATCGAGATCGGCTCGGCCCTCGATCAGGGTCCAGTCCTGAACGACCCGGTGCCGATGTTCTCCGGCCCATTCGACATAGGCGAGGGCGATCCGCCCGGTGAAGGACCGTCCGAGCGCGGCGGCGACGGCGTCGCTGCGCAACGCTTCCGCGTAACCGCGCCGCTGGATCCCCAGCTCCGCCGGCGACATGGAGCGCGACACATCGACAAGGAGCAGAAGCTCAAGGTCCACCTCCTCGGCATGGAGACGATGCGCGAGGAGGGCCATCAGCGTGAGGACAAGAACAAGAACGCGCAGCCGCATGGCCAAGCGTTACCCGGCATATGCGGCCTGTCCATTCAAATTGCCGCGCGCGGCATTTCAGAATCCGTCGCCGCCGGCCTGTTGCCAGGGCTTCACGAGATTGCCGAAGCGGGTGAAGCGGCCCTCGAAGCTCAGTTCCACGGTCCCGATCGGCCCGTGGCGCTGCTTGCCGATGATGACCTCGGCCTTGCCGTGCACCTGCTCCATGATCTCCTGCCAGGCGGCCATCTTCTCAAGCTCATGGTCGCCGGGCTTCTCGCGTTCCTTGTAGTATTCGTCGCGGTAGACGAACATCACGACGTCGGCGTCCTGCTCGATCGAGCCGGATTCCCGCAGGTCCGAAAGCTGCGGCCGCTTGTCCTCGCGGCTCTCGACCTGACGCGACAGCTGCGAAAGCGCCACGACGGGGATATTAAGTTCCTTCGCCAGGGCCTTGAGGCCCATGGAAATTTCGGCGATCTCCTGCACCCGGTTGTCGCCCTTGCCGGTGCCGCGCAGAAGCTGAAGGTAGTCGACCATCACGACATCCAGCCCGTGCGTCCGCTTCAGCCGGCGGCATCGCGCCGTGACCTGGCTGATCGGCAGCGCCGGCGTGTCGTCGATGTAGAGCGGGCAGGTCTCGAGCGCCTTCGCCGCCTCGACGAAGCGGCGGAACTCGGCCTCGGTCATGTCGCCGCGGCGAATGTTTTCCGACGGCACCTCGGACGCTTCGGAGAGGATCCGCGCCGCAAGCTGCTCCGACGACATTTCGAGCGAGAAGAAGCCGACGACGCCCCCCTCGACCGCGCCCTCGCTGCCGTCGTGACGCCGGCCGCGCTTGTAGGCCTTGGCGATGTTGAAGGCGATGTTGGTCGCAAGCGAGGTCTTGCCCATCGAGGGACGGCCCGCGAGGATCAGAAGGTCCGAAGGGTGCAGGCCGCCGAGCTTCTTGTCGAGGTCGACGAGCCCGGTCGACACCCCCGCCAGACCGCCCTCGCGCTGATAGGCGGCAAGCGCCGACTGCACCGCCTCGGTCGTGGCCTTCAGGAAGGAGACGAAGCCCTTTTCGGCGGTTCCCTGCTCGGCCAGCGTGTAAAGCCGCTGCTCGGCCTCGGTGATCTGGTCCTTCGGATCGTTGTCGACCTCGATCGTCTTGGCGCGGTCCGAGATATCCTGGCCCAGCCGGATCAGTTCGCGCCGGACGGCCAGCTCGTAGATCATCTGCGCATAGTCGCGCGCCGCGAAGGCAGAGATCGCGGCGCCGGCGAGCCGCGCCAGATAGGCGGGCCCGCCAAGCGCCTTCAGCCCCTCGTCCTCTTCCAGATAGCCTTTCAGCGTCACCGGAGAGGCCAATGCGTTCTTCTGGATCCGCGCCACCGCGATCTCGAAGATGCGGGCGTGGACCGGCTCGAAGAAATGCTCGGCCTTCACGAGCGCGGCGATCCGGTCGTAGATGTCGTTGTTCGTCAGGACCGCCCCGAGGAGCTGCTGCTCGGCCTCGATGTTATGCGGAAGCGCATCGTTTTCCGGCTGCGGCGGAACCGCCCGGATCGTCGCCACGTCGTTCATTCTGTCCCCCGTTATCGGCCAAGGGATATGCGCCATCCGGGCCACCCATGCAAATTGTATATTGCTGTGGATGACCGGTGGATAAGCGCGCTGCCGCAAGATGATGGGGTCAGCCCATGCTGTCTGTCAACATCTGCGCCAATTTCGGCTTCGGAACGGCAGGGGCTGGCCGGCGCCCCGCCATCACTCCTTGCGGTTTGCTTCCTGCCAGGCGCGGGGGTTGGTCAGGAAGGTCTCGACCTCGTCGAGGGTGCCGGAATCGAAGGCGCCCGATTCGCGTGCTTCGGCCAGGACGTCCCACCATGTGCAGAGGAAATGGAGCGCCACGCCATGGTCGGCGAGCGTCTTCACCGTCTCGGGGAAGATGCCGTAGTAGAAGATTACCGCGGTGTTCGCGCAGGTAGCCCCGGTCGCGCGGATCGCGTCGACGAAGGAGAGCTTCGATCCGCCGTCGGTCGTGAGATCCTCGACGAGGAGAACGCGCTGTCCTTCGCTCATCGAGCCCTCGATGCGGGCATTGCGGCCGTAACCCTTGGGCTTCTTGCGCACATAGGTCATCGGCAGCGCCAGCCTCTCGGCCACCATCGCGGCGAACGGGATGCCCGCCGTCTCGCCGCCGGCGATGTTGTCGAAGGCCTCGAACCCCGCCTCGCGCATCACCGTTACCGCCATGAAGTCCATCAGGGTGGAGCGGATGCGCGGGAAGGAGATCAGCTTGCGGCAGTCGATATAGGTTGGCGACGGGAGGCCCGAGGCGAGGATGAAGGGCTCGTCCGCGTTGAAGTGCACGGCCCTGATCTCCAGGAGCATTCGCGCCGTCAGCCGGGCGATTTCCTCTTTCGGCGGGAAGGAACTGGGGATCATGTCGCGTCCTTTCGTGCTTTCATCTTGCGAAAAATACCTCCCGCGGAGCGTCCGGCGGTGATGTCATGCGCCTCCGGCGGAGGTATTTCGGGCAAGATGAATGATCAATCTCTCACATGCCAGCGGACCGGGAAACCGGGATCGAAGACGGTGACCGGGCCTGCGCCGGTGTCGATCTTCGCGGGCCAGCGCGCGGCCTCGGCGGTCTTCGCCAGCGTAAGGTGGCCCGGATTGGGCTTCAGGCCGTAGAAAGCCGCGCCGTTCAGCGAGGTGAAGGCTTCGAGCCGGTCGAGCGCGCCGTCCTCCTCGAAGACATGGGCGAGGATCGGCATCGTATTGGTCGCGGTGAAGCAGCCGGCGCAGCCGCAGGCGTTTTCCTTCAGGGGATCGGCATGCGGGGCCGAGTCGGTTCCGAGAAAGAAGCGCACCTCGCCCGAGGTTGCCGCCTCGCGGAGCGCCAGCCGGTGGACCTCGCGTTTGGCCACGGGCAGGCAGTAGTAATGCGGCCTGATCCCGCCGACGAGGATGTGGTTGCGGTTGATGATCAGGTGATGCGTGGTGATCGTCGCGCCAAGATCCGCGCCGCCCGAACGGGCGTAGGCGACGCCCTCTTTCGTGGTGATATGCTCCATCACCACCTTCAGGCCGGGCGTCGCGCGGCGGATCGGGTCGAGGACGCGGTCGATGAACACCGCCTCGCGATCGAAGATGTCGACGGCCGGATCCGTCACTTCGCCGTGGACGCAAAGCGGCAGGCCGATCCCGGCCATCGTCTCCAGCACCCCGCGCACCTTGTCGAAATCGCGCACGCCGGATTGCGAATTGGTCGTGGCCCCGGCGGGATAGAGCTTCACCGCCCGCACGAGGCCGGAGGCCGCCGCCGCGGCGACATCCGACGGGGCGGTCGCCTCGGTCAGGTAGAGCGTCATCAGGGGTTCGAACGTCTGTCCCTCGGGCAGGGCGGCGAGGATGCGGTCACGGTACGCGGCCGCTTCGGCCGCTGTCACGACCGGCGGCACGAGGTTCGGCATGACGATGGCGCGGGCGAAGTGGCGCGCGGTTTCCGGCAGCACGCCTTCCAGCATCGCGCCGTCGCGCAGATGAAGGTGCATGTCGTCGGGGCGGCGGAGGGTCAGGGTCTGGCTCATGCCGTTCGCCCTACACGTTTCGGGCGCGGCTTTCCACGGGTCCGAGGGGGCGGGGCCAAAGAAAATGCGCCGCAACGCTACCGGAAGCTTCGAATGCGGCCAGCTCTGGCGCGGCGAGCCGAACGTCGCCACGTTCCTCGAATGTCTTGCCACTGTGCTGTGGATACCGGCGATCTCGCTCCGCCGACGCAAGTGCCGGTGGACTTGGCCTTCGAGGCGGTTGCGGGTGCCTGAGCCGCTCGCCGAAACGTGTGGTCGCCGTGAGGGACCGCCCGTGGTAGACTGAATGCATCGGTGACGTCTGGACCCCTGACCCCGATCGCATAGGGCCGTCGTCCGGCCGCACCGCCCATGTGGCAGAGCGGGGTAGGAACCATGGCCAACACGATCGGAAATCCGCTGTCCTGGGGGGCCCATGTTCTCGGGCTTGCGGGACACGATATAAGCGCGGTGACGCGCGAACTCGGGGGCGAGGGGTCGGCGCCACCGGCGGTGCGGCGCATCGGTGTCGCCGACTTGCGGGCGGCGCTCAGGCTCGGCCTCGCCGATTTCTCGGCGCTGCGCTCGGACGTGCTTGTTGCCGGGCTTCTCTACCCGATCATCGGCGCCTGCCTGATCTGGGCGGCATTCCACCGCAGCCTTCTGCCGCTCGCCTTTCCGCTTCTGTCGGGTTTTGCGCTGGTCGGGCCGGCCGCGGCGGTCGGGCTTTACGAGATGAGCCGGCGGCGCGAGGCCGGGAAGTCGGCGGGGTGGGCGGACGGATTCGCCGTCCTTTCCTCACCGCGCTTCGGCGCGATCCTCGTGCTGGCGCTGGCACATCTTGCGGTCTTCTTCGTCTGGATCCTCACTGCCTACGGGATTTTCCTGATGACGATGGGGCCCGAGCTTCCGACCTCGGCCAGTGCCTTCTTCTCCGAAGCGGTAAGCACGCCGTCAGGCTGGGCGATGATCGCGCTCGGCATTCCCGCGGGCTTCGTCTTCGCGGTTCTGGTACTGGCGACAAGCGTCGTGTCGTTCCCGTTGCTGATCGACCGGCCGGTCGGGCTGCCGGTCGCGGTCGTGACCTCGTTCCGGGTGGCGCGGGAAAATCCGGTCACGGTCGCGCTCTGGGGGCTGATCGTGGTGGTGCTGCTGGCGGCGGGATCGGCCGTCCTCCTTCTCGGCCTTGCGGTCACGATGCCGATCCTCGGCCACGCGACCTGGCACCTCTACCGCCGCGCGGTGGCGCCCGCCTGAGGGGCAATCCGCCGATCCCGGCCCGATCGCAGGGCCGGACTTGCGCGCGCGCGCGCTCCGACGCAGACTTGCGTCAGGGGCGCGGCACGGCGCCCGCGAGAGGATCGGGCAGAAGATGAACAAGATTGCAGCGAGCATGATCCTGGCCGCCGGCCTTGGCGGTTGCACACAGGATCCCGGATTCGTCGGCGTGGCCGGTGTGCGCGAGGCGACGGCGGCGGAGGTTGGCGCCTGTGCCTATATCAGCGATATCCGCATGAAGCCGGGCGTCTACGGCGCTCTGGCCGATCAGGGTGTGAAATACGCCCGGAACAAGATCATGGCAGACGCCCGCGATGGCGGGGCGAACACGGTCGTTTTCGATCCGGTGACGCCGGGCAGCG
Organism: Defluviimonas sp. SAOS-178_SWC; assembly: GCF_039830135.1. Taxonomy (NCBI): domain Bacteria; kingdom Pseudomonadati; phylum Pseudomonadota; class Alphaproteobacteria; order Rhodobacterales; family Paracoccaceae; genus Albidovulum; species Defluviimonas sp. SAOS-178_SWC. The sequence continues at coordinate 1,663,612 of NZ_CP156081.1, forward strand.
ATATCTACGAGCTTCACGCCGTCGCCTATCGCTGCTGATCTTCCGCCGGATCAGCGGCGCCGCGACGGGGGAAGACGTTCGCCCGCCGCCGAAAGTTCGCTTTCCAGCTGCGCGAGGCGGGTCTTGAACACCGGCGCGTCGAGGCGCGCGGTCACGTTGCGGCAGAGAAGGGCCGCAAGACGCACCCGGCCATCCTGATCGAGCCGGGCAAGGAGATTGCGCAGGTAGGGGCGGTAATTGCGCCGCGCCCTGTAGAAGATGCGGAAGAGCCGCGTGTCGAAGGCGCCGGTGGCCGCCGCCGCCAGGATCGACGGCAGGATGCGCATGTGGTCGAGCGTCGTGCCGATGTCGCGGCCGAGGTTGCGGCAGGGCAGGAGCGTGATATGGCTTCGCGCGAAGAGCGCGGCATGCATCGCGTCGAGGTTCTGCTCGGGGTCGAAGATCACGTAGACCGGCCCCGCGCCTTCGGTCATGTCGGGGGCATAGCCGTAGCGGTCGGTGAAGGAGGTCCGCCGCATCTCCAGATAGCGCGGGTCCCATCCGGCGACGGACGGGTCGAGCGTCGCCTGCGGCGCGCCCAGGATCACCGTCGCCCCCGGCGCGGTGACCGAAAAGGCGGCGGCGGCATAGCCGGCCATGCCCGCGCCCCAGAAGACGACCTGGTCGAAATCCTCGAAGAACGCGTCGTCGACGAGCCGGTCGAAATAGGCGAAGACGGCCTTGTCGCGGTACCAGGTATCGCCGCGGGCGATCAGGCACAGATGCGACCAGCCGCGCCCCTTGGCCACGTGGTAACCGAGCGGCAGTTGACCCGGCTGGCTTTGCCGGATCGAGGCGACGGTTTCGAACGTGACGATGAGGGTCGGGCTTTCATCGAGGAAGAAGGCGGCATGCGACGAACCGAGCCGCTGGAAGTAGCCCGCTTCCTCGCCAATCTCCTCGATCCGCGCGAACCAATCCGCATCGGACAGGGACCGAGGGTCCGCTGTACTCGCGTCGTCGCTCTGCATACCCCACCGCACCCAAACACTTCCCGGTGATCAATCTGCGTCCGAGGTGCCGGCGCGCGCAAGCCGCCAGAAACGGCGTCTTTGATTTCATTGACGATTTTAGGTGAATTTGAGGGGCACTGTTTCCCCGGCCGGCTTCAATCGGGATCGCCGCCCGACTCTGTTTCCGACGCGGCGCGGGCCGCGTAAGTCGCGATGATTCCGTGCTCTTCTCTCGAAAGTGGTCGGCTCGGCGGGGTCATCATCAACCGGCCGAAGAGCCCGCGCCACACCTCCTCGCGCATAAGGGTCTCGAACCGGGCGCGACGCCAGGCGACGGCGGCCCCGTGCAGGGGGCCGAGCACGGCGTCGGCGCGAAGCGCCTCCCGAATGGGCGCGGAGTGTGGGGCAAGGGCGAGGATCGTGCGATCCTCCGCGTCGCAGAAGTTGCGCTCCACCCAGTAGGAAAGGTCGAAAGCCGAGGCGTCGCGGTTGGCCCGCCCGCGATCGCATTTGACGACATAGCTTTCCATCGAGCCGAGGGCGTAATGGTTCAACTGCACCAACCGGTAGTTGTCCTGGCCATAATGCGAAAAGACCCGGCCGGTATGGAAGGAGGGCGGCAATTTACGCCCCGATCCGTCGAACCAGCGCTGATTGCCCAGCCGGGTCCGGTCGGGCTGGCGCGGCCGGTGGACGCCGAGCTTGCCGTAGGTTCCGTCGTTGCGGAAAAGCGTCTTGAAAAGGGCCGCTCGCCACGGCCAGCCCATCACCGCCGGTGCCGCGCGTGTAAATGTCTCCGGCACCGGGCGGTCCTCGTAGGGGCGCAGCCCGCAATTGCCGAAGAGCCGCCAGGTGAGCGGGATCGCCGTCGCACCGGGCAGCGCGTCGAGCAGGGCGCCGACACTGCGGTCGCCGACATGAATGTTCACGAATTCGTCGATGTCGAGGAAGAGGATCCAGTCTGCCGATGTGGTCACGGGATGTCTGTCGGCAAGCTTCAGCGCTTCCCATTGCGGGCCCTTCGGGTGCGGGCCCGGATTGCGGATGTGGGTCAACCATCCCATCGCCTGCAGCCGGTCGAGCATTGCGTCGGTGCCGTCGTCGCAATCGTTCGAGAGGACGAGGAAATCGGTGAAGCCACAGGCGCGGTGATGGGCGAGCCAGTCGATGAGAAAGGCGCTCTCGTTCTTCACGGTCAGGATCGCGAGGATTTTTCGCGCGGGGCTCGGCATCGCCATCAGGGTCCGGGGGGAGGCGGGTTTCGGTTGACGGTCAGCGCGGTTGCGGCCCCCTCGGGCAAGGTGCGTTGCCTGTCTCTATCGGTCATGTTCCGACCGACCGTTAGCATGGGGGGGCGCTCTCGCAAAGGGCGGCAGTCTCCTGAGCGGGGGATCAAGGGTTTGCAATGCCCGGTTCATCGCTCAGAATGCCGGGAAAACAAGGGCCCCGGTGGCCGAGGAAACCGAAGGCAGGCAATGGCACGCAGGAGGGAAGTCGCAACGCTCTGGACCGGCGGCCGGCTGAGCTGGTTCGAGCAGCTCTGCCTGAAATCCTTTGTCGACAAGGGCCAGAAGGTCACGCTGTTTTCCTATGCCGATGTTCCGAACGTGCCCGAGGGCGTGATCCGCCGCGACGGGCGCGAGATCGTCGAGGCCGATGCGCTGGCGGCAGACGGAACCGTGGTGAACGACGCGCTTTTCGCGGACTGGTTCCGCATCCGGATGCTCCGCAACTGCTCCGGCACGATCTGGGTCGATCCGGATGTCTATTGCCACCGGCCGATGGGCTATGACGGCGATTACGTGCTTGGCTACGAGACGTCGGAGGGCGATCGGGTCGGTGTGTCGGTCCTCGGCCTGCCGGTCCACAGCCCGATCCTCGCCGATCTGGCCGGCTTCATGTCCGATCCCTTCGCGGTCCCGCCATACCTCAAGAAATCTCTGATCGAGGCGTACGAGGCCGCGAAAATCGCCGGCAACCCGGTCCATGCCAGCCGTCAGCCGGCCGGTGTCTGGGGCGCGCCGATGATCACCCATTTCGCCGACCGGCACCGGCTGAAGGGCAAGATGCAGCCTGCCGATGCGTTCTATCCGGTCAACCTTCCCGAACGCCGGCTCTTTCTCCAAGACCCCGGCAAGGTCGAGGCGATGCTGACCGGGCGGACGACGGCGCTGCCGCTTTGGGCGGCGAACCGGCGCGAGATCGCGCTGCGGCATGGCGGCCTGCCGCCGAAGGGCTCTTATCTGGAGATGCTGGCGGCACGGCATGGGATCCCGGCCGAGAAGGCAATCATCGAGGAGAGGGGCGGCACGGCCGAGGATGCGGACCTTCTCGACCTGCTTCCCGAAGGCTCACGGATCGGGACGCTGGCCGATCTCGGCGGCACGGCGCAACCGCTGGCGCTGGCGGCGCATGCCCGGGATGGCTGCCGGATCGTCCTTGTCGACATCGACGGGCGCGGCGCGTTCGCGAAAACCGAAAGCGCCTGGGTTCCGCGATATCTCACGGCGCTTTCGGCGGCGGGCGTCCCGGCGCACCGGGTCAGCGTCGTTCGCGACGCGGCGGAGCTTGTGCCTTTCGATCTCGTCTGCAACCTCTCGGGCTTCGGCGATATCCACAAGGTCCAGCGGTTGGGGCCGTTCCTCAGCGCCTGTTTCCATCCCGGCAGCCTCATGCTGATGGATATCCGCAAGGGATCGGGCAGCTTCCCCTTCCTGAAGCCGTTCGGCACTTGCGAGACGGTATCGTCGCGCGACGACGGGGGCGTGCCGGTCAGCCGGGTTCTCTTCCGTCCGACGCCGCCGGATCGGTGAGGGCGCGCGGCCAGAGCCGCATCGCGCCCAGCGTCGCCAGCGCCGCGAGAAGTCCGAGCAGGACCGCCGCCGTGGTCATCCCCGCCCAGGCGCCGAGAAGGCCGGCGAGCGGATAGGTGACGAGCCAGCAAAGATGCGATAGCGCGAATTGCGCGGCGAAAAGGGCCGGGCGTTCGCCGGCGTCGGCGGAGCGCCGCAGGAGCCTGCCGGTCGGGGTCAGAATTGTGGAATAGGCAAGTCCGGTCGCCGCCATCCAGAGAAGATAGGTGGGCCAGAGATCCGCCGCGAAGGCGGGGGCGAGGGCGAGGATGACGGCCCCGAAGATCAGGCTGACGCTCAACCCGACGGCGCCGGTCAGCATCACGAGCCTGTCGGGCAGGGTGCCGAGAAGCCGTGGCAGGGCAAGGGCGGCGATCATCGAGCCGACGCCGAACGCCCCGGTGGCGATGGCGACGGAGGCCTTGCTGCCGCCGAAGAGCGTGCCGACGATCACGGCCGTGTTGACGATGACCATCGCACCGCCGGCCGCCGCCGCGAAGTTCAGCGCGAAAAGCCCCCTGAGGCGGGGTGTCGCGAGAAAGATCCGCGTCCCGGCCGAGGTCCGCTGCCAGACATTTCCTGCCGGCCGGCTGGCGGCGCGGGGTGGATTGGCCCGCCACACAAGCGCTGCGGAGCCGAGGAACCCCAGCGCCGTCCCGAAGAAAAGCGCGTTCGCAGGGAGCAGCGTCAGGAGGAGCGCCGCGAGCGCCGGGCTTGCCAGGTTCTCGACGTCGAGCGCGAGGCGCGAGAGCGAAAGTGCCGAGGTATAGGTTCGCTCGTCCGGCAATATGTCGGGGATCGTCGCCTGAAAGGTCGGGGTGAAGGCGGCCGAGGCGGTCTGGAGCGCGAAGATCAGGACGTAGATCTGCCAGATCTCGGTCACGAAGGGCAGCATGAGCGCGATTGCGGCGCGAACGATGTCGAGCGCCACGAGAAGCTCGCGCCTCGGCAGGTGGCCGAGAACCGCGTTCGCAATGGGCGCGATGCCGACATAGGCGACCATTTTCAGCGTCAGGGCGAAGCCGAGGACAAGACCTCCCTGCGCCCCGGCGATGTCGTAGGCGAGAAGCGCGAGTGCGATCGTCAGCAAGCCCGTCCCGAGAAGTGCCGTCACCTGTGCGCCGAAGAGGCGGGCGAAGGTGCGGTTCGCAAGGGGGGCGAGAAGGGACACGCTCACTCAGGCGCGCCTCAGCGTCGCGGTCAGAAGCCCCATGCCGATCAGCGCCCCGCCGCCGACCCGGTTGAGCCAGAGCCGGGTGGAGGGCCTCCGCATCCTTTCCCGCATTCCCGCGGCGAGGAGCGCATAGGCGAGCGCGTTGAGCGTGGCGAGTGTCACGAAGGTCGCGATCAGGATCGCGAACTGAGGGGCGAGCGGGGCTTCGGTGTGCAGGAACTGCGGCACGAAGGCGATGAAGAAGGCGATGGATTTCGGGTTGAGCGCGGTGACGGCGGCGGCATGGCCGAAGACCCCGTGCGCAGGAAGCGCGGCCGAGGTGTCGACGCCGAGGCTGCTTACGGGACGAGACCTGAGAAGTTTGACCCCGAGCCACACCAGATAGACGGCACCCACCCATTTCAGCGCGGTGAACAGCGTGGCCGAGGCCAGCACGAGGGCGCCGAGCCCGAGAAGCGACGCGGTCATCGCGACGAAATCGCCAAGCGCCACGCCGGCGGCAGTGGCCAGCGCCACCTTTCGGCCCTGGCTCAGCGCGTAGCTCAGCACGAGGATGACCGTCGGCCCCGGAATCGCCAGGAGAACCGACGAGGCGGCGACGAAGGCAAGCCAAAGCTCAAAGGACATGGGCGACTCCTGAAGGGACCGGCGCGAGCGAGCCACGCGCGGCGCGCCATGTCAACGCCTGCCGCGCCTTCCGCCGGCCCGGCCGACGATCGGCGCGACGAGAATGACGAAGAAGATCCGGGTCAGATGGTGCGCGACGACGAAGCCGACATCGGCGCCGGCGACGATCGCGATCATCGCCATTTCTGCCTGGCCGCCGGGCAGGAACGACAGGAGGATGTCTACGAACGGCGCGTCGGACACGAAGGTGACGCCCTCGATGAAAAGGAGCGAGACGAGGGCCAGAAGGGTGGCAAAGGCAAGACCGGCGCCGACATCGACACGCAACTCCTGCGCCGTGATGCCGGAATATTTCGCGCCGACCGTGAGGCCGATGAAGAACTGCGCGGCCCAAAGCAGCTCCGCCGGAGGCCGGTGGGTGATGAAGCCCGACATGGTGAGGATCGCCGTCAGGATCAATGGCCCGAGGATCGAGGCGCCGAACATCCCGGCGCGCTCGGCAAGCTTCCATCCGACCGGACCGGCCACCAGCATCAGCGCCATCTCGCCGTAGGGCAGATCACGAAAGGAAAGCCCCGGCGACCGCGTCAGGTCGGCGCCGTAGAACGCGGTCATCAGGAACGGGGCGGCGGTGACGATGACGAGGACGCGGGTGGCGTGGATGAGGCTCATCGCGCGCACGTCGCCGCCGGCCTCTTCGCCGAAGATCAGCATGTCCTGAAGGCCGCCGGGCATGGCGGAGTAGAAGGCGGTGGCGTGGTCAAAACCCATCACCTTTCGGAAGAACGGATAGCCGAGACCGCCGATGACGACCACGAAGGCCGGCACGAGGGCGAGGGAGGCGCCATGCGCGGGCAGACCGGCGATCAATGCGGGCGTGACGGTCGAGCCGATGGCGACACCGAGATAGGAGCGCATGAACGTGCCGAATCCGCCCATGTCGCGCAGGGTCATCCCGAAGAGCGCCGCGACAAGACAACCGAGCATCGGTCCGAGGAGAAGCGGCAGGGGCCAGCCCGCGGCGAGGAAGACCCCCGCACCCAGGAGCGCGGCGGCGATTGTGCGAAGGCGGGCGGGGGTGAACGGCATCGATCGGGGGTTCTTTCGGCGGCACGCCGGCACCTGCACCTCACAAGACTGACAGGAGCCTGACGCGCAGATGCCCGTATGGCCGCCTCGCGGGCTCGTGCGCCTGCCGGATTGCGTCGTGCCTTGAGCAATGCGCAAGGACCGGGTGGCGGGGAATTGTCACGGCACGTTAGGTCAACCGATCAGATACCGGAGGAGGTTGATATGAACCTGGTTTTCGAGGCCATGGACAGTGTGGAAGTGGCAGCGCTGCGCGCCGGCGGTCCCGACGCGAACGGCCTGCCGCCGGAGCGTGGCGCGGTGTCGAGCGGCGACGGCGCGCCCTGCCGCCATTGCCTCGGCCACGTCCCGGCAGGCGAGGAGTACCTGATCCTCGCGCATCGCCCGTTTCCCGCCTTGCAACCCTATGCGGAATGCGGGCCGATCTTCCTGTGCGCCGGCGACTGCGCCCGCTGGCCGGGTGAAGGCGTGCCGCCGATCCTGCGGACCAGCCCGGACTACCTCGTGAAAGGCTATACGGCGGATCACCGGATCCTCTACGGCTCCGGGCGTATCGTGGTGCAGTCCGGGGTCGAGGCCTATGCCGGGGAGCTGCTGGCGGATCCGAACGTTGCCTTCGTCGATGTTAGATCGGCGCGCAACAACTGCTTCCAGCTCCGCATTCGCCGGAGGTGATCCGATTGCGGCCCCGTAGCGGGGCCGTTGTTCCTGCCTCGCCGCCCCTTCTTGCGAAGGGGCGGCTCAGGTCGCCTCCGGCGGAGGCATTTCCTTCCAGCGGGATCCGAGGGGCGCTTTGCCTCTGGCGGACGGAGTTGGCCGGCGCCATAGTCGGCTCTGGAGGAGCGATGATGGACAGGCCGGACCACGACAGGATTCCCGAGATCGCGCTCGACTGGCAACGGGGCGGGGCAGGGGCGGCCCTCGCGACGGTGATCGAGACCTGGGGCTCGGCGCCGCGGCCGGTGGGCAGCCAGCTTGTGGTCTCGGGCACGGGCGAGATGATGGGCTCGGTGTCCGGCGGCTGCGTCGAGGGCGCGGTTGTCGAGGAGGCGCGGGCGGCGCTGGCGGACGGCCGGTCGCGGATCCTGGCCTTCGGCGTGAGCGACGAGGAAGCGTTCGCGGTGGGTCTTGCCTGCGGGGGCACGATCCGGGTTCTGGTCGAGCCGGTGGGCGTCGGATTGTCGGAAGAGATGCTGGCGGAAATCGTCTCGGCGCGCGCGGAGCGACGGCCGGTGGCCTATGGCGTCGACCTCGAAAGCT